>NZ_JBNHFL010000011.1:0-134170 GCF_059090205.1 Arthrobacter sp. CMU6 | reverse complement strand
AAGCGGCGCGGCACATGATCCCGCGGGGCCGGGGGAAGATCATTAACATCTGTTCGGTGCAGACGGATCTGGCCCGGCCCACGATCGCGCCGTATGTCGCGGCGAAGGGCGGGTTGCGGAACCTGACCCGGGCGATGACGGCGGAGTGGGCGGGCTCCGGGTTGCAGATTAACGGGATCGCGCCGGGGTATATCCATACCGAGATGACGCAGAACCTGGTCGATGACGGGCAGTTCAATGCCTGGATCCTGGGCCGGACCCCGGCGGCGCGGTGGGGCACGGTGCAGGATTTGGCCGGCCCGGCGGTGTGGCTGGCCTCGTCCGGCTCGGATTTCGTGAACGGGCAGACCATCTTTATCGACGGCGGAATGACGGTGGTGGTCTGATGACATACACAACAGAAACAGCAGGTGCAGCGGCGGCGGCAGGGGCTTCTTTGCCGGTGTCGGGTCCGGCGGTCGTGGCGCACGGCAAGGGTGACCTGCGGATCGAGGATCTTGCCCTGGCGGTGCCGGGGCCGGATGAGGCGGTGGTCGAGGTGCTGTTCGGGGGGATTTGCGGGTCGGACCTGCATTACTGGCTGCACGGCGCGGCGGGCGAGTCGGTCCTGAAGGCGCCGCTGGTGCTGGGGCATGAGATTTCCGGGCGGGTGGTCCGGGCCGCGGGGGACGGGACCGGCCCGGCGGCCGGGACGCCGGTGGCGGTGCATCCGGCCACCCCGGGTCCCGGTGAGGGTCCGGACGCGCCGCGGTATCCGGCGGACCGGCCGAATCTGTCCCCTGGGTGCACGTACCTGGGGTCCGCGGCGCGGTTTCCGCACACGGACGGGGCGTTCAGCCGGTACGTGAACCTGCCGGCCAGGATGCTCCGGCCCCTGCCGGACAGCCTGGATTTGCGCACGGCGGCGTTGATCGAGCCGGCCAGTGTGGCCTGGCATGCGGTGTCCCGGGCCGGGGACGTGGCCGGCAAAACCGCGCTGGTGATCGGGTCCGGCCCGATCGGGGCGCTGGCCGTCGCGGTCCTCAAACGCGCCGGCGCGGCCCGGATCGTCGCGGTCGACATGCACGCCAAACCGCTGGAGATCGCCGCGGCGGTGGGCGCTGACGAGGTCCTGCACGCCACCGACACGGACGCGGTCGCCGCGGTCCAGGCCGATATCGTGATCGAGTCCTCCGGGAACCACCACGGCCTGGCCTCCGCGGTTCAGGGCGCGGCCCGGGGCGGGACCGTGGTCATGGTCGGGCTGCTGCCCGCCGGAGCCCAGCCGGTCCTGATCTCCCTGGCCATCACCCGGGAACTGGACCTCAAAGGCTCGTTCCGGTTCAACAACGAAATCGACGAGGTCATCACCGCCCTCGCCGACGGCACCCTCACCATCGGCCCGGTCATCACCCACGACTACCCCGTCACCGACGCCCTCACCGCCTTCGAAGTCGCCCGCGACTCCGCCCAATCCGGCAAAGTCCTCCTCAACTTCGGAACAACTGGAAACTAGGGAGCTGGAAACTAGGCCGAGTGCTGGCGTGGCTGCAGCGGAACGAACACCCTCGGCTGCTCCACCCACACCGGCTCCATTTCCGAGATTGTGCGGCGCATGATCCTGCTCGATGCCTCGCGGGCCTCCGCTGCGTGCCCTCCGAAGATGGCTTCGGCCACGTCCAGGTGCCACTGCAGCGTGAGATCCCGCGGGCGGTCGGGCATCAGTCCGTGGACGGTGCGGCCGGTCAGGGTCTCAGCCACCTGGCCCACGAGGTTGGCGAACATCTCGTTGCCGGAGCCGCTGAGCAAGAGGGAGTGGAACTGGATGTCCAGCTCCAGGAAGCGGGGGACGTCCCCGGCCTTGCCGGCGTCGCGCATGGCCAGGGCCACGTCGAGGAGCTCCTGCCGGAGTTCCTGCGGTGCGTTGACCGCCGCGAGTTCGGCGGCCACGGGCTCGACGGCGGAGCGCAGCTCCGCGAGGGAACGCAGCTGGGCGCCGCGCCCTTCCCCGGCAAGGCGCCACCGGATCACGAGCGGATCGAACGGGTTCCAGCGGTGCGCCGGCAGCACCTTGATGCCCACGCGTTTGGTGGTCTCCACCAGGCCCAGGGACTGTAGCACGCGGACGGCTTCCCGGATCACGGACCGGGAGACCTTCAGTTCTTCCTCCAGCTGCTCAGCCAGCATCACGTGCCCTGGCGGGAGGCTGCCGTCGACGATTCTGGTACCCAGGTGCTCGACGGCGCGGTGATGGAGGCTGGTTGACATAGTGGTAAGCATAATCCGGCCGGAAGGCTTTGGTGCCCCGCCCGCGTGAGTCTGGACGCCGCCGGAGGCGCCCGTCATAGACTTTGGATGGCGCGGTTGGCTTCCAAGGAGTGGACACCCGCTTTCGCCCCGGACCGGGAATATATATGCTTTATTCACGACCTGCTTTTCTGAAGCGTGTTCCGCAGGGCATGCGGGACCCACTGCACATACGTTGCACACACTGAATTGGAGTTTTTGATGTCAGCACACATCGGTGTCACCGGTCTCGCGGTGATGGGCGCCAACCTGGCCCGCAACCTTGCACGCAACGGCTTCACGGTTGCCCTGCACAACCGGTCGGTCGGAAAGACCGACGCCCTGCTCGAAAAGCACGGCCACGAGGGTGACTTCGTCCGGACCGAGTCCCTTGAAGAACTGGTTAACTCCCTCGAAAAGCCGCGCCGCGTCCTCATCATGGTCAAGGCCGGCAAGCCGGTCGACTCCGTGATCGAGCAGCTCGAACCGCTGCTGGAGGCCGGCGACATCATCATCGACGCCGGCAACTCGCACTACGAGGACACCCGCCGCCGCGAGGCCGCGCTGGCCAAGAAGGACCTGCACTTCGTGGGCGTCGGCGTTTCCGGCGGTGAGGAAGGCGCCCTCAACGGCCCGTCCATCATGCCCGGCGGCTCCAAGGAGTCCTACAAGGCCCTCGGCCCGCTGCTGGAGAAGATCTCCGCAAAGGTCGACGGCGAACCGTGCTGCGCCTGGGTCGGAACCGACGGTGCCGGCCACTTCGTCAAGATGGTCCACAACGGCATCGAGTACGCCGACATGCAGGTCATCGGCGAAGCCTTCGACCTCCTTCGCTCCGGCGCCGGCATCGAGCCCGCTGAACAAGCCAAGATCTTCACCGACTGGAACAAGGGCGAGCTGTCCTCGTTCCTGATCGAAATCTCCGCCGAGGTCCTGGGTCACGTGGACGCCAAGACCGGCAAGCCGTTCGTCGATGTCGTGGTGGACGCCGCCGGCCAGAAGGGCACCGGCCGTTGGACGGTCATCTCGGCCCTCGAACTGGGTTCCCCGGTCTCCGGCATCGCCGAGTCCGTGTTTGCCCGCGCCCTGTCCTCCCAGTCGGAGCAGCGCAAGCTCGGCCAGGAACTGCTGGCCGGCGAGGAAGTCGCCGTCGAGGTTCCGGAAACCTTCGTCGAGGACGTCCGCCAGGCACTCTACGCCTCCAAGCTGGTCTCCTACGCCCAGGGCCTGGACATGCTGACCTCGGCCGCCAAGGAATACGGCTGGGACCTGAAGCTGGACGAGATCGCCTCGCTCTGGCGTGCGGGCTGCATCATCCGCGCCGAACTGCTCAAGGACATCACCAAGGCGTACGCCGCGGATGAGAAGCCGGCCAACCTGCTGTTTGCCCCGGCCTTCACCAAGGCCATCGCTGAGGCCCTTCCGGCCTGGCGCCGCGTCGTTGCGACCGCTGTCCAGCTCGGCATTCCGGTGCCGGTGTTCTCCTCGTCGCTGGCGTACTACGACGGCCTGCGCCGCGAGCGCGTCGCCGCTGCCCTGATCCAGGGCCAGCGCGACCTCTTCGGTGCCCACACCTACGGCCGCGTCGACGCCGAGGGCACGTTCCACACCCTCTGGGGCGAGGACAAGTCCGAGGTTGAGGCCGTGGACACCCACTAGCCTCAACGCCACACCGGTCCGAACAGCAACGGCCGGCGCCTCCCGGATACTCTGGGAAGCGCCGGCCGCTGCCGTTAACCGGCGCCGCCATTTCTATGCGTCCCGTCTCAAGGAGTGCCGCACATGTCCCAGCCAGTCGCCTTTGTTACCGGTGCGTCCACCGGCATCGGGTTCGAGGCCGCCAAAAAGCTCAGCCAGCACGGGTTTACTGTGTATGCCGGGGCGCGGCGGGTGGACAAGATGGAGCCGCTGAAGGCATTCGGGGTCAAGGTGCTGGGACTGGACGTCGCGGACGAGGCATCCATGGAAGCGGCCGTGGCCACCATTCTGGAAGCCCACGGGCGGATCGATGTCCTTGTGAACAACGCCGGCTACGGCTCCTACGGTTCCCTGGAGGAAGTGGAGCTGGCCGAGGGCCGCAGGCAGTTCGAAGTCAACGTCTTTGGCCTGGCACGCATGACCCAGCTGGTGCTGCCTGCTATGCGTGCGGCGGCCAGCGGGAGGATCATCAACCTGTCCTCCATCGGGGGCAAGATGTATGAGCCCCTGGGCGCCTGGTACCACGCCACGAAGTTCGCCGTGGAGGGGCTCAGCGACTCGCTGCGCCTGGAGCTCAAGCCCCACGGCATCAAGGTGTCCATCATCGAACCGGCCGGAACGCAGACCGAGTGGGGAGGCATCTCCAACGAGAGCCTGCTGGCAACCTCCGGCAACGGCCCCTACGGGGAGCAGGCCAAGATCGTTGCCGCGGCGCTGGCTTCCACCGCGGGGTCCGGCATGTCAACGCACCCGGAGGTCATCGCAGATGCCATTGTCCACGCCGCGGCGTCGTCCCGGCCGAAGACCCGCTACCCGGTCGGCAGGGGCGCCCGGGCCATCGTGACCCTGCGGCGGCTCCTCCCGGACCGGGCGTTCGACGTGGTTTTCTGGGCGATTTACCAGCGGCTCGGCCGTTAGATCCGGTACTCGATGTAATACTCAGCCGGGTCCACGGCTGGCTTGGTCTCCCGCTGGGCGTCGCGGTGCCGCCAGCTCGCCGGGATGCCCGTGACAATGGACTCGGGCGGTGCGTCCTTGACGACGACGGCGTTCGCTCCCACGGCGCTGTCATTGCCGATGGTGATGGGTCCCAGGATTTTCGCCCCGGCGCCGATCGTCACGCGGTCCCCGATGGTGGGGTGGCGCTTGACCTTCGCGAGGGAGCGTCCGCCGAGCGTGACGCCATGGTAAATCATGACGTCCTCGCCGATCTCGGCCGTTTCGCCGATGACCACACCCATGCCGTGGTCGATGAAAAAGCGGCGTCCAATGGTGGCGCCGGGATGGATCTCGATGCCGGTCAGGAACCGTGTGAGCTGCGAGATCAGCCGGGCTGGAAACCGGGTGGACGGGTTCTGCCACAGCTTGTGCGTCAGGCGGTGCGCCCAGATGGCGTGCAGCCCTGAGTACGCGAAAAAGTTCTCAAAAGAACCTCGAGCCGCCGGGTCGTGGGACCGGGCGGCCTCGAGGTCTTCCTTAAGTCTTGCGAAGAAACCCACAAAGATCTTTCTACAGGAAACGGAAAGCAGCTGGGTAAGGCCTAGCCGCGGATGTCGTCATAGAGGACGGTGGAGATGTAACGCTCACCGAAGTCGCAGACGACTGCCACGATCAGCTTGCCCGCGTTCTCCGGGCGCTTGGCCAGTTCGAGGGCGCCCCAAACAATGGCGCCGGAGGAGATGCCACCCAGGATGCCTTCCTTGACGCCGAGCTCGCGGGCCACGGCTACGGAGTCCTCCAGAGTGGCATCCAGGACCTCGTCGTAGACGTTGGTGTCCAGAAGTTCCGGGATGAAGTTGGCGCCGAGGCCCTGGATCTTGTGCGGGCCGGGTGCTCCGCCGTTGAGGATGGGGGAGTCCTTGGGTTCCACGGCAACGATCTGGACATCCGGGTTGCGCTCCTTCAGGACCTGGCCGACACCCGTGATGGTGCCGCCGGTGCCGATGCCGGAGACAAAGATGTCGACCTTGCCGTCGGTGTCCGCCCAGACTTCCTCAGCGGTGGTCTTGCGGTGGATTTCCGGGTTGGCTTCGTTGGCGAACTGCTGGGCCCAGATGGAGTTCTCGGTGTTGGCCACGATTTCCTGGGCCTTTTCCACGGCACCGCGCATGCCCTCGGAGCCCGGGGTCAGCACGATCTCGGCACCGAAGGCGCGGAGCATGACGCGGCGCTCGGTGGACATGGTTTCCGGCATGGTCAGGATGACCTTGTAGCCGCGGGCTGCGCCCACCATAGCCAGGGCGATGCCCGTGTTGCCGGAGGTGCCTTCGACGATGGTTCCGCCGGGCTTCAGTGCACCGGACTTCTCCGCGGCGTCGATGATGGCGACGCCGATACGGTCCTTGACGCTGTTGGCCGGGTTGTAGAACTCAAGCTTGACCGCAACGGTGGCGTCCAGGCCTTCCGTGAGGCGGTTGAGCTTGACCAGCGGGGTACCGCCCACCAGCTGTGTTACATCGTCGTAGATCCGTGCCATGTGTACTTGCGCCTATCTCTCAGGAGGGAATACTTTGGTCAGCCTAACGATGGGGTCAGCGCCCCTGCTAAGCATTAAGCCATGCAGAGTAATATTTCCGCGCCTTGGCCAGCTTCGGGTTAATAATGACCTGGCAATACCCTTGCTCCGGGAACTTGGCGTAGTAGTTCTGGTGAATGTTCTCCGCCGGATAGAACACAGGGAGCCGGCTGACCTCTGTCACAATCGGCCGGGACCACAGCGCCTGGTTCCGATCGATCGCCTCCTCGAAGAGGACCTTCTCCTCGGTGGTCTCATAAAACATTGACGAGCGGTACTGCGTGCCGACGTCGTACCCCTGGCGGTTGAGCGTAGTGGGGTCGTGCAGGGCGAAGAACATGTCCAGGATGACCTCGGCCGGAATGACCTCCTCGTCGAAGGTCACAGCGACCACCTCCGCGTGCCCGGTGGTGCCGGAGCAGACGGAGTAGTAGTCCGGGTCGCGGTCGTGGCCGCCGGTGTATCCCGAAACCACCGACGTGACGCCCTTAGTTTTCTGGTAGACGGCGTCCAGGCACCAGAAGCAACCCCCGCCAAGCACAAAAGTTTTCATGTCCTCTTCAATGGTTCGCGCGCCCCGATGATTCCCCAGCCCACCCTAGAGTCATTGCCGGCCCGAGGCCAGAGCCGACTGTAGGGTAAAAATATGAGTATGGAACCTGTGAACAGTGACGTTGCAGCGGAACCCCAAGAAGTTCCCGACGCCGCCGAATCACCCGCCGCTGCAACGCTGGGCCAGCTCATGCTTGCCGTGGAGGAGCTCTGGCCGGAGTCGCTTGCAGAGGCATGGGACGAGGTGGGGCTCGTGGCCGGTCATCCGTCCGCTGAAGTCACGCGCGTCATGTTCGCCGTGGATCCCACGCTCGAGGTCATTGACGAGGCCGTCGAATGGGGCGCGGAACTGCTCATCACCCATCACCCGCTGCTGCTCAAGGGTGTCACCTCGGTTGCCGCCAACACGCCCAAAGGCCGGGCGGTCCACCGCCTGATCGAGTCCGGCACGGCGCTGCTGACGGTCCACACCAACGGAGACTCAGCGGTGGGCGGCGTGTCCGACGTCCTTGCCGACGCGCTGGGCCTGGAGAACGTATCGCCACTGACCCCGGCGGCCGACGGTCTTCCGGAGGAAGGCATCGGGCGGGTCGGGGACCTCAACGAGTCCATGACGCTGGGCGATTTCGCCGCGCGGGTTTTCGGCATCCTCCCCTCCGTGGCAGGCGGCGTGCGCGTATCGGGGGACAAGGACGGGCTGGTGCAGCGCGTTGCCGTGTGCGGCGGGGCCGGGGATTCCCTCTTCGACGAGGTCAGGGCCAGCAACGCGGACCTTTACGTCACCGCCGACCTGCGCCACCACCCGGCCTCCGAAGCCAGGGAGGCAGCCATCAATGGCCGGCCCTACCTCATCGATGTCTCGCACTTCGCCAGCGAATGGCTGTGGCTCCCCGCCGCCGCCGAGGCACTGGGCAACGTGCTTGCCGACCAGGGCCTCGACGTCGAAATCAAGGTCAGCACCACGAACAGCGACCCGTGGGACTTCATACTCACTCCCGGCGGCGACTAGAGTCTAGAAGACCCCACAGGGGTGCCGGCCCGGGGCCGGATGGGATCAAGCGGAGGTAAAAAGTGGCCAAGGCAGCACCGGCGGAACAATTGAAGTTGCTCGAGCTCCAGGGCCTGGATGCGCGGCTGAAGTCACTGTCCAACCGCCGCCGCAGCCTTGAAACCGATCCCCGGATCACCGATCTCGAAGCCGCCCTTAGCGTTGCCAACTCGGAACTGGGCGCCGCGAAACTAGCCGTCCACGACGCCGAAGCCGAACTGAAGCGCGCCGAGGCAGATGTGGAGCAGGTGGCAACCCGGATCGAACGCGACGAGGCGAGACTCAACAGCGGCACCGGACTCTCCAAGGATCTCGTTGCCCTGCAGAAGGACATCGCCTCGCTCAACAAGCGCCGTTCAGACCTGGAGGACGTCGAACTGGAGATCCTGGAGCGGCTGGACGGCCTGCGCGAACGGCAGGCTGCCCAGCAGAGCATCGTGGACGACATCCAGGGTTCGTTCAGCCTGATCCGGGCCGAGCTCGACGCCGGCCTCGCCGAGGTGGCCGCGGAGGAGAACGAGGTGGCCGGCAAGCGGACGGGATTCGCCGCAGGGCTGGACGCCGGAATGCTTGCGGTTTACGAGAAGACGCTGGCCCGGCGAGGCGTGGGTGCGGCGCGGCTTTACCACGGAACGTCGGAAGGGTCGGGCATGAAGCTGAGTCCCGGCGACCTGGCCGAGATCAAGGCCGCCGCCGAGGACGACATCGTGTTCTGCCCGGACTCAGGCTGCATCCTGGTGCGCTCCGCGGAATGGGCCTAACGCAGCAACAGCGGCGGTACCGCAGCCCTAGCCGGGCAGGATGATGTTGAGCGCGTGCGCCTTGCGGGCCGTGCCCGGAACCAGCTCGGCGTGCCACTTCTCGGCTGCCGCCTTCCGCAGCTGCTCGGGCGTTGCCGGGGCCTTGCCCCGCCGCGTCAGCAGGTGCCGGGCCAGCTCGCCGCGGGTGTGCTTGGCAAAGTGGCTGACCACCTTGCGCGCGCCGTTCAGCTCGGTGAATACGTTGACCGTCACGGTTTCCGCCGGCGGGGGAGCCCAGGCGGCGGCGTAGGTGCTGGACCGGCAATCGACCAGCAGCTGGCCCGCGGCAATTTCGCCAAGGGCGTCGGTTAGCTGCGGTTTCCAGAATGAGGCAAGGCGTCCGACGTCGGGCAGTGCCGTTGACATGGACAGCCGGTAGGCGGGCACTGAGTCGGCGAACCGGATGGCGCCCCACAATGCGGAGATGACCAGCACCGATTCGTCCGCCCGGCGCCGCTGCGCCGGCGTCATCGACTTGTAGCCGAGGGCGTCGTACAGCACGCCGGAGTACACCTGGTGCGCCGGCGCCGCCGGTTCGGCGTGGAGCCGGGTGTTGCGTTCGACGTCGTCCTTGAGCGAGGCTCCGACGCCCAGCAGGGCGAGGGCTTCCTCATGAGCGCTGACGGTTCCCAGCGCGTCGAGCACCTTCGCCCGGTAGGTATTCAGCACAGGGAAGCTCAGCGAAGCCCAGTCCATGGCGTCACCACGGACGGCCGGAGTCTTGCCTTCGGATGGGGGGAGCAGAATCAGCACCGTACGATCTTACCGGCCGGGTACGGGTGGGGTCGGTTGAGGGACGTTGGCTCAGCCCAGGGAACGGCCCAGGAAGTCCAGCACGTCCGGCAGGATGGACCGCCAGTACAAGGCATCATGGCCGCCGGGCTGAAAGCCGCCCTCAACCCGGCCGGGAAGCCCTGAACGGTACTGGCGCACCGCGGGGGCCAGATCATCCTCACTGCCGCAGTCGATCCGTTTGGGAATCGCCGCAAGCCTCGGCCGGAGCGAAAAAACGTTATTGGCCTTGAAATCAGCTGGGCCGTCAAAGGCCCCCTGCATGCCCTCTTCATAGCTGGACCAGACGGCCGGGCTCATGGCCGCAACGGCGCGGAGCCCGGACACCCTGCCAAGCGACGCCAGGAGGAGGGCTCCGAACCCGCCCATCGACGTGCCGAAAATGCCGACCTTACCCAGGTCGAGCCCCTGATCGCCCAGGAACGGCAGGAATTCCTGCACCAGCATCGACTGCGTGTCGCTGCCGTCGGTGCGGGCATGCCACCAGGAGTCGCCGCCGTCCACGGCGGCAAGCGCGAAGGGCGGGCCGCCGTCGTCCAGGTGGCGCTGCAGGGCGCGGTCCGCCGCGAGGTCGCCCAACAGAACCTCACTGCTGCCGCCCAGACCGTGCAGGAAGACAGCCACCGGCAGCAACTGGCGGGGATGCTCCGGAAGCGGTACGGCCAGGGTCCAGTGCGTGGTGACCGACGGCCGGAAGCGGGAGACAAACGTTCCTGCCCGGGTCGACACCGCGGAAGGCGGGGACGGGGGAGCCGGCGGGATAGCCGCCGTCGCAGTTCCCGTTGAAGTCGCAGTTCCCGGTGACGTAGGCGTTCCGGCCGAAGCCGGCAGGGAAGGGGGCGTCGTGGGGCCCGGAACCGGCGCGGGCGGCTCCGTGCAGGCTGACGTCGCGGTCGCGGCCGCGACCAGTCCCGCAGCGATTCCCGCCAGCTGCAGCATCCGTCGCCGCGGAAAGGACTGCTGGTCCATTTCCCGATCTTAGACCCCGGAACCGGCGCGTGTCCGGGCCCGGGGGAAAGCCCGTAAACTGGACTGCGGATGGGTTGACCAGGCGGCCGCGCGCCACGCAAGTGGCTCGAGGAACGTCCGGGCTCCACAGGGCAGGGTGGTGGGTAACGCCCACTCGGGGTAACCCGCAGGCCAGTGCCACAGAAAACAGACCGCCTGCGTCGTGCCGATTTGAAAGCGGCACGAAGCAGGTAAGGGTGAAACGGCGGTGTAAGAGACCACCAGCTTCCCGGGTGACCGGGAAGGCTAGGTAAACCCCACCCGGAGCAAGGCCAGACAGGACACGTTTGAGGGCTGCCCGCCCGAGTGTCCGGGTAGGCCGCTGGAGGGCGCCGGCAACGGCGCTCGTAGATGGATGGCCGCTACTCCCGCGCCGGCAACAGCGCGGGAGCACAGAACCCGGCGTATCGGTCAACCCATCCACTCAAAGCCGGCAGAAGAGCCGGGACTCCCGGTAAGGACGTTTAACCGGCAGCGTGGGTCATGCTGCTTCCTGGTTTGACACTCCGTGACTGGGACAGCCCGGGTCGGTGGGGCGGGGATGCTGCGGGCTGTACCGCCAGGGTGCACAAGTGCAGCCTGGTGTCCGGTTGGTTGGGCGTTGCCATGCACTCCCGGCTCCCAGGGCGACCATTTCATGCATCGTTTGGCCTTTCTCTCGCGGACGGCTTTTTACGAGTGCATCGCCGTCAGGGCCGTCAGCATATGGCCCCACGAAGGCCCACGGATAGTCGTTGCCGGGATTGCGTCCATAACAATCCCGCATCCTCCGCGGCATGAACAAATACCGACATCACACCCGGTGTGAGTGATTTCACGAAGTCCGGGGCAAGAGAAGCCCCCGGGCCGACCTAGAATGGATAGTGAACGTAGAAGTTCTGCCGCCGGATCTGCGTTCGCAGCCGGCGGTTTTTCTTTGCACGGTCGACGGCATCCGGGGTGGACCGAAACCCCGCCGGTGCCAGCTTGCCCTGGATAACTTCCAGTGGCCGCCATCCGGTGTACGAGGACGTAGCCGGTTGAACCAAGGAAGGTAGTTCTGTGAGCCAGACGTCAGATTCTTGTCTTGATACGTGGATGGGCCGGGAGGCGCTCGCCGAGGCCATGATCCCGGTGATTGGCCGGCTGTACCGGGAAAACAACGTGGTCACCTCCATCCACGGACGCAGCCTGATCAACAAGTCCACCATGAACATCTTGAAGGCGCACCGCTTTGCGCGCCGGATGAGCAAGGATGAGCTGCTCCTGGAGGAGACGGCGCCGCTGCTGAACACGCTGGCACAGCTGGACCTGGGTGCCGCTGCCATCGACATCGCCCGCCTGAACCAGAAGTTCAAGTCCGACGGCGGCGACCTGACTTTGGAGGAGTTCCTCCGCGCCGAGCTCGCCGAAATTGTGGGCAAGCGCGGAGCTGACGACCGCACCAGCACCGACGTCGTGCTCTACGGCTTCGGCCGCATCGGCCGGCTCCTGGCCCGCCTCCTGATCGAAAAGGCGGGCGGCGGCCACGGCCTGCGCCTGCGCGCCATCGTGGTCCGGCGCGGCTCCGACAACGACTTGGCCAAGCGCGCAAGCCTGCTGCGCCGCGACTCCGTGCACGGTTCCTTCGAAGGGACCATCAAGGTGGACGCCGACGCCAACACCATCAAGGCCAACGGCGTGCTGATCCAGGTCATCTACTCGGACAACCCTGCCACCATCGACTACACCGCCTACGGCATCAACAATGCCCTCGTGGTGGACAACACCGGCCGCTGGCGCGACGCCGAGGGCCTCGGCCAGCACCTGCTGAGCAAGGGCGTGGCCCGTGTCCTGCTGACCGCACCGGGCAAGGGTGAGCTGAAGAACATCGTCCACGGCATCAACCACCGCGACATCGAAGAGTCGGACCGGATCGTGACGGCAGCCTCCTGCACCACCAATGCCATCACCCCGGTCCTGAAAGCCCTCAACGACAAGTACGGCGTGATCCACGGCCACGTTGAGACGGTCCACTCGTTCACGAACGACCAGAACCTGATCGACAACTTCCACAAGGGTGACCGCCGCGGACGCTCCGCCGCGCTGAACATGGTGATCACCGAGACCGGCGCGGCCAAGGCCGTGGCCAAGGCGCTGCCCGAACTGCAGGGCAAGCTCAGCGGCAGCTCCATCCGGGTCCCCACCCCGGACGTCTCGCTGGCCGTCCTGAACCTGAACCTCGAAAAGGGCGCCACCAAGGACGAGGTCAACAACTACCTGCGCGAGATGTCTTTGCATTCCGACCTGCGCAAGCAGATCGACTACATCGACTCGCCCGAGGTTGTCTCCACCGACTTCGTCGGCTCCCGCCGTGCCGGCATCGTCGACGGCCTCGCGACCATCGCCAACGACAAGAACCTGGTCGTCTACGTCTGGTACGACAACGAGTTCGGCTACAGCTGCCAGGTGGTCCGTGTCATGGAAGAAATGGCAGGGGTCAACCCGCCGACCTTCCCGGCCAAGGACTCCGAAAAGGACGCCGCCCCGGTTCTGGCCGTGGCAGCCCCGGCCTAAGAGAAGCGTTCCGTCAGCCCCGCCGGCACACCCGTGCCGGCGGGGCTGAGCCGTTCCCGGGAACTTCCCGGGCGATTCTCTGGAATCAGCCGGAAAACGGGCACAAACTTGTGTCATGGAACAGAACTCGACACTCCAGCATGAGACAACCCTGGAACATGCCCTCGATGTTGCAAAGGCCAACCAGAAAGAAGCCCAAAGGCTTCTGGACCAGGCACGCACTTCGCATGCGGCAGGGGAAATCGGCGAAGACAGGGTGGCCCAGCTGGAGCGGCTGCTTGATCTCGCCAACACCGATCTCCGTCGGGTTATGCGCGAGCAGTAGGCCACCCGCCCTCCACAGGGCACCTGTCCTCCACACTGTGGATACCCGCGCAGCATCGGGTCTTTTCGCCTAGGCTCCTGGATGTGTACGCACATCCTGACCCCGATTCCCGGCACCCCGGAAGGCACCTGTGAGTGTCAGCTGGGCCGGCTACCGGCGGGCCCGCCGTCGCTGCCGGCAGGCCTGGGCGGTGCTGGGTGTCGCGGCGGTATCGGTGATCGCCGGCATTGTGTGGTTTTTCACGGCAGGCCAGTTCATTGCTGCCGAGCCAGCCGTGTCCGGACCCAGCGAGGCGCCGGTGTTCGATGGCGCCTGGATGAAGCCAGTAACACCCCCGAACCCGGTGCAGCCGGGCAGCGCGGCAGCCGCACTGGAAGCCTTGGCCGTGAAGGGCAGGGCATCAGGCAGCGACTACGACCGGTCCGCCTTCGGCCAGGCCTGGCAGGATGCCGACCACAACGGCTGCGATACCCGCAACGACATCCTGCGGCGGGACCTGCACGACGTTGCGTTCACCAGGGGATCAAAGTGCAAGGTTGCATCCGGCACCATGCATGAGCCGTACGTGGGTCTGATGGTCAGGTTCGTCCGCGGCGCAGATTCCAGTAAAGCCGTGCAGATCGACCACGTCGTTGCGCTGGGTGACGCCTGGCAGAAGGGGGCCCAGCAGCTGACGCCGCAGCAGCGGCAGAACCTTGCGAACGATCCGCTCAACCTCATTGCCGCGGACGGTGACGCCAACCAGGAGAAAAGCGCGTCGGACGCCGCCACCTGGCTGCCGAAGAACAAGGCACTCCGGTGCCACTATGTGGCACGGCAGATTTCGGTGAAGGCAGCCTACGGCCTCTGGGTCACCCAGCCGGAGAAGGAGGCCATGGCCCGGGTACTGGGCTCATGCCCTCAGCAGCAGACAGTCGTGCCCCGGTAAAGGCCTCGGCGGCAGCATCAGCGCCGGCATCAGTGGCCGAACGGGTCCGGGTCCACGCCCGGCATCCAGGTCAGGCCCGGGACGCCCCAGCCGCTCTTCTTTGCCTGCTTCATCGCCTTGCGCGCATACCTGTCGATGAGGCGGTTGACGTACAGCTTGCCGTCCAGGTGGTCGTATTCGTGCTGGATGATGCGGGCAAACCAGCCGGTCGCTTCGAAATCCACCGGCTTTCCGTGCCCGTCAAAGCCCTGCACCCGTACCCACTCGGCGCGCTTGAGCGGATACTGCTCACCGGGGAAGGAGAGGCAGCCCTCCACTTCCTCGTCCGGATCCGGCAGCGCCCCGGACACCTTGGAGAGGGTCAGCACGGGATTCACCACGGCGCCGGCCGGGGGAGCGCCGTCCTCGTTCTCGAACTTGTACACGAAGATCCGCTTGCCCACCCCGATCTGCGGCGCGGCCAGTCCGACGCCGTTCGCCTTGTCATTTGTCTCGAACATGTCGGCAATCAGCTGGCGAAGCCCGTCGTCGAACTCCTCCACCTCAGCAGCCCGGCGGTGCAGCACCGGCTCACCCCAGATGGTGATGGGCAAAACAGTCATGTCAGAGGATTCCTTCTGCGCTTTGCCGGGGGAGCCGGCTGAGGGTAAAACCAACAAAGGCCGCACCGGGTAACCGGTACGGCCTTTGTTGCTGGCCGGCAATGAACTGCCGTCCTCGGTGCGGGTGAGCGACGGGGGTTGAACCCGCGACCTCCTGGACCACAACCAGGCGCTCTGCCAACTGAGCTACGCCCACCATGTGCCCTGCGGATTGTCCGGTTTCCCGGCCTTCCGAAAAGGCAACGACAAATAGCTTACCTGCTGTTGGGGGATGCTTTTGCCACTTTTGGCTGTTTCGGCAAAATTTTCCTCAAACGTGGCGCAGATTACTTTCCGGGCTGCTGCGCTGTGGGCGGCGGAACGCTTTCCGCGACCTGCTGCTCCACGGCCGAAGGCGACGACGAGATGCGCTGGGAGATCTTCTGGGCCGTGGCGCTGTCCGGTCCGGGCGCCGGTACGAAGACGGCTTCCCGGTAGTACCTGAGTTCGTCGATGGAATCCTTGATGTCCCCGAGGGCGCGGTGGCCGCCGAGTTTCGCCGGCGCCTGGAAGTAGGCGCGTGCGTACCAGCGCCGGGACAGTTCCTTGATGGTGCTGACGTCGATAATGCGGTAGTGCAGGTGCTCCACCACCGAGGGCATGTCCCGCGCGAGGAAGACCCGGTCCGTTCCCACCGAGTTGCCGGCGAGGGGCGCCTTGCGGGGATCGGGAACCCACTTGCGGATGTAGTCCAGCACCAGCGCCTCTGCCTCGGCCATTGTTTTCCCGGCCGGAAGCTCGTTCAGCAGACCTGACCGGGTGTGCATGTCCCGGACGAAGTCGTTCATCTGCGCGAGGGCGGCGTCGTCCGGCTTGATCACCACGTCCACCCCGTCGCCGAGGATGTTGAGTTCGGAGTCGGTCACCAGGGCCGCGACCTCGATCAGGGCGTCGTTGACGCTGTCGAGGCCGGTCATTTCGCAGTCGATCCAGACGATGCGTTCGTTAGTAATAGGCACCCGATCAGCCTACCGTTTAGCCACGTGCAAGCCTTGGAGAGGCGCTCCGGTGCTAATATTTCGGGTACGTGGCAACGCCTTATTGCGGCGGCCGCGTCCCCGGCGCCGCCCAATCGGCTGGCCGCTCAGCTTGGCTGCAGATGGGGCAGCACGCCCAAAAGAGACATGCCTAAAGAGATAGGCGCAGAAGAGATTGGACGATCCTGAGATGACGGCGCCTGTGCCTGCGATAGGGGAAACGGCCACCGGCACTTCCACGGACCCGGCCCGGCCGGAAGTGGACAACCCGCGCTCGCCGATCCTCTCGGGCTTCATCGGTTCCATGTTTCTGCTCGTCGGCTCCCTCGGCGTCGGCTGGCTCGCGCCCGTCTCGGAGCTGCGGCGAATGCCGCTGTTCATCTGGATGCGCACCGAGGCGTTCGGCGTCGGGCTTTCCATTGTGCTGCTTGCGGTGGGCGGCATGCTGCTGGTCCGGGCGTGGCTCAGGCTTGGCCAGCACATCCACGTGTGGGGCCGGGAGGCCCGCAAGGCCACTCTGCAGGCCGTCGTCGCGTGGGGCCTTCCCATGATGTTCACCGTCCCGCTGTTCAGCCGCGACGTCTACGCGTACATCGGCCAGGGCCGGCTGATGGTGGAGGGCTTCAACCCCTACGAGAACGGCATCTCGGCGCTGTCCAACTACTTCCAGCTGGGCGCGGACAAGATGTGGACGGAGGCCCCGGTTCCCTACGGCCAGGTGTTTTTGTGGATCGAGCAGTTCGTGGTCTGGTCCACCAATGTCCACCCGGAAGCCAGCATCATGCTGTTCCGCCTGGCCGCCGTGGCGGGCGTGGTGCTCTGCATCGTCTACGTCCCCAAGCTTGCCGAGCTGCACGGGGTCAATCCGCACCGTGCTCTGTGGCTGACAGCGGCCAATCCGCTCTTCCTGACCAATTTCATCGCCAGCGTCCACAACGATTCGCTCATGATCGGGCTCGCCCTCGCCGGCCTGTACTACTGCGCCACGCGCCGGGTCATTTTCGGTCTTGTCCTCGTCACGGCCTCCATCGCGGTGAAGCCGATCACCGTGGTGTTCCTTCCGTTCATCGGCCTGCTGTGGGCCGGCAAGGGGGCCAGCTGGCCCCGGAAGTTTCTGTTCTGGGCCCTGACGGCCGGAATCAGCGTTGCCCTGCTCTACCTGATGAGCCTCGTGAACGGCTTTGGGTTTGGCTGGATCAACGGCCTCTCGGCGCCCGGGAGCGTCTGGATCTGGTACGCCCCCGTGGGGCTGCTCGGCCTCGTGGTGGCATCCATCGCCAATGCGTTCAGCCTGGACGGCTGGGGGCTGGCCAAATGGGTTTATGACGCCGGCAAGCTCCTCGCCGTGGGCATCGTCGCCTGGCAGATTTTCCGGGGCGAACACGACCGCCTCATGCGCCGCCTGACGCTCGCCTTCGCGGCCGTTGTGGTGCTGGCGCCCATGATCCAGTCCTGGTATGTGGTGTGGCTGATTCCGCTGTTCGCCGTCACGGGCATCCGTGACGACTGGCAGGTCAAGGCCCTGTACTTCATCGTTTCCTTCTTCATGGTCTATGCCATCTCGGACCAGCTGGAAGTCTTCCCCTACCTGCAGACCGAGGACCTGGGTCTCGCGCTTGCCCTGGCCCGCAACGCAGCCGCCATCATCGCCCTGCTGTTTGCGCTGTACCTGATCTTCCTTGACCGCAGCACCAAGCTGCTTTTCAGCAAGGCGGACCAGCCCGTGACGGTGCGGCCAGTTATCTGACCGGCAGGTTTTTCAGGGCTTCCCTGCGCGAGAGCGGGCTGAGCGACGCGCCGTTCCTGGCCACGAACCCCAGGACCCATTCCGGATCCGTTTTGGCGTACTCACGCAGCGCCCACCCGATAGCCTTGCGGATAAAGAATTCCTTGTCGGCAAGGTTGGCCTCGATGACCGAGGTGAGCAGGCCGGTATCCGTCTGGGATTTGGCTCCCAGCTGGGCCGTAATCGACGCCCGCCGGATCCAGAAGTCCGGATCGACGCTCCACTGGAGCAGGACGCGGGTAAGTTCCTCCCGGTGGGCCTTGAGCAGTGCGCCGATCCGATGGGCCACCCCGTCCACATAGTCCCAGGCTGAGCCTGTTCGGATGATCTCCTCATACACCGGCAGCATCCGCGGGTCTCCGGCCACGCTCCGCAGCCCGGTCAGGTCGATCGCCGCGTAGCGTTCCTCGCGGTAGCGGGCTTCACGCCACAGGACGAGCACCGTTGACCGCAGGTCTTCGGCAGTTTCAAAGGGATGGGCAGCGGCCACGGCCTTGACTGTCCTGCGCACCTCCGGCACGCGGACGCCGAGGGATGGCGTTGCGGACTTCATGTAGGCCTGCGCCGCGGCGCCGCGGATCGGGTCTGCCACCGCCCGCAGTTCGGAGCGGATCACCTCCAGCACCACTTCGTTTGCCATGCTGCCAAGATAACCGGTCCGCGTCATGCCACCTGCAGCCGCACGACGGCCCGGCCGGGAACAGCGTCGCTGACCACCTCGAACCCGGCGGCCAGGAACAGCCCGAGAGTGCCCTGGTACAGATCCGGTGGGCCGGCCTTCGGCCGTTGCGCGGGATCCACCGGATACCCTTCCACAGCGGCGGCACCATTGGCGCGCGCGTGGTCGACGGCGGCAGCGAGCAGGGCGGCGGCCACGCCGCTGCGCCGGTGGCCGGGAGCGACGACGAAACAGCTCACCGACCACACGCTTTCGTCGCTGTTGGTGTCGCCGGTGACCGACTCGCCGGCCGCCTTGAACACCTGGGAACGGAGGATCCGCGGGTAGCAGTGCCGCGGCTCCACGGCGCACCAGCCGACGGCGGAACCGCCGCGGTACGCCAGGACACCCGGTGCCGGCCCGCCGCCGTCGAACTTGTCTTTAAGCTGTGCCTTGCGGTCAGCGGTCGGCGTGGCGGCAAAGCTGGCGCCCGGCAGGGCAAAGAACCGGCACCAGCAGCGTGAGGGCTCGCCGCGGACGCCGAACAGTTGCTCGACGGCGGGCCATTCAGCGGCCGCTGTGGTGATGCCGTCCGTTGCCTCCTGTGAAGGGTCTGTCATGGCCGCCTTCCCTTGCCGTCGGGGACTGTCGAGTTACGGGACCATCTTCTTGAAGTTATGAAGCCGGTTCGCCGGCCGGCTCGGTGCTCCGGCGGAGCGTCACCTCGCCCGTAACCCCGACGGTGGCGGCGGCCGTTTCGCCGGAACCGGCGCCGGGCACTGCCAGCCGGCCGATCTCCTCCAGGGGCAGGCGGACAGTGGAGAGGGCCGGCCGGAAGTCGCGAAGGGTTTCGATGTCGTCAAACCCGGCGATGGCGGCGTCCCGGGGGATCCGCAGCCCCCTGGAACGCAGCGCGGCCGTGGCGCCGATCGCCATGACGTCGTTGACGGCGAAGATACAGAGCCGGGGCCGTCCGGCATCAGGACCAGGCTCTCCGCTGCCGTGCGCGCCGATGCGGGCTGCGAGTTCCAGGCCCGCCTCGTAACCGCCCGTGCGGTCGAATCCGGTGTGCAGGACGTCCGCCGGTGCCAGCCCGGCGTCTGCCAGGCCGCGCTGGAAACCGCGAACCCGGTCGTCGGAGGTCAGGAGCCCCTCCGGACCGGCTATGATCACGAACTCCCCGGCATGTGAGCTGGCCAGTTCCCGGGCGAGGGCGGCGGCGAGATCCTCGTTTGGAACCTCAACCACGTGATATCCCTCATCGGATTCGGCACCCACGACGGCGTGGCCCACCACGCCCACCCGGCCGCCGTTGCGGCAGTAGCGGTCGAGCTCGGCAGCCAGTTCCGCGTTGCCCTGCCTGTCCGCCGTCCGCGCAGACCGCGACCCCGCGATCACGATCGAGTCCGCCCGGCGCGCGGCAAAGGCCGCCACGGCCGCGCGCTCGTCGGCGGGGCTGCCCGCCGTGGTGGCCAGCAGCACCATCTTGTTCTGGTGCCGGGCCGCGGCCTGGACGCCGCGGGCGATGGCGGAGAAGTAGGGGTCGGCAATGTCGTGCACGATCAGTCCGATGAGGCCGGAGCTCGACTTGGCGAGGCCCTGGGCCTGGGCGTTGGGGATGTAGCCCAGGGAGTCCGCGGCCTTCCGGACACGCTCCGCGATGTCAGGTCCGGGGGTCCTCGCCGAACCGTTCAGGACCCGGCTGGCGGTGGCAGGGGAGACTCCGGCCAGGCGGGCTACTTCGGTCAGCGTGCTTGCAGCCACAGGCGCAACTCCTCTTCAACAGGCCCCAGTCTCGGGAAACTCGGCTGATGCTCACATTATCGCAGTTGAAGAAAAGTCTGGAAAGCGCTTGCCAGATCGGTTCTGGTTATTCACTATGGAAGCAGGGGGAATGCGCTTTCCGATTTGCCGAACACCACGACTGAATGAGGACTCATGGGCTTCGAAACAAAGACGATCCGTATCGCCATGAACGGCATCACTGGCCGGATGGGCTACCGCCAGCACCTGCTGCGCTCCATCCTCCCGATCCGCGACGCCGGCGGCTTCACCCTGGAGGACGGCACCAAGGTCCAGGTCGAGCCGGTCCTCGTCGGCCGCAATGAAGCAAGAATCCGGGAGCTGGCAGAGCTTCACAAGATTTCGGAATGGACCACCGACCTTGACGGCGTGATCAACGACCCCACTGTCGACGTCGTCTTCGACGCCTCGATGACCAGCCTGCGGGCCGCAACCCTGAAGAAAGCCATGTCAGCCGGCAAGCACATCTTCACCGAGAAGCCGACGGCGGAAACCCTCGAGGAGGCCATCGAGCTGGCCCGCATCGGCAAGGAAGCCGGGGTCACCGCCGGCGTCGTGCACGACAAGCTGTACCTCCCCGGGCTGGTCAAGCTGCGCCGCCTTGTGGATGAAGGGTTCTTCGGCCGGATCCTGTCCATCCGCGGCGAGTTCGGCTACTGGGTTTTCGAGGGTGACGTGCAGGCGGCCCAGCGCCCGTCCTGGAACTACCGCAAGGAAGACGGCGGCGGAATGACCACGGACATGTTCTGCCACTGGAACTATGTCCTGGAAGGCACCATCGGCAAGGTCAAGAGCGTCAATGCCAAGACCGCCACCCACATCCCCACCCGGTGGGACGAGGCCGGCACGGAATACAAGGCAACGGCAGACGACGCCTCCTACGGCATCTTCGAGCTGGAAACGCCCGCCGGAGACGAGGTCATTGGCCAGATCAACTCCTCGTGGGCTGTCCGGGTCTACCGTGACGAGCTGGTCGAGTTCCAGGTTGACGGCACGCACGGATCCGCCGTTGCAGGCCTGAACAAGTGCGTCGCCCAGCAGCGGGCCCACACCCCCAAGCCTGTCTGGAACCCGGACCTTCCGGTGACAGAGTCCTTCCGCAGCCAATGGCAGGAAGTCCCGGCCAACGCCGAGCTGGACAACGGCTTCAAGCTGCAGTGGGAAGAATTCCTGCGCGACGTCGTCGCCGGCCGCGAACACCGCTTCGGGCTGCTCTCGGCCGCCCGCGGCGTGCAGCTCGCCGAACTCGGCCTGCAGTCCAGCGCCGAACGCCGCACCATCGATATCCCGGAGATCACGCTCTGATGACGTCGCTGATCCTTCCCACGTCCGACGGCGGAACCCGGGAGTACCGGCTCCGCTCCGCCACCGCCTGGGCCAAGCCAACGGCCCCGCTGACGTCCCGCCGGGCGTACGCGGCGGCCCACGTCATCCCCGAGGTCACTGCCGACAACACCCCCGGCGCTCCGGCGCGGCTCGACTGGGAGGCCACCCTGGCCTACCGGCACGAGCTGTGGTCCTACGGGCTCGGAGTCGCCGACGCGATGGATACTGCCCAGCGGGGTATGGGCCTGGACTGGGCCGCCACCCAGCAGCTGATCAAGCGCACCGGCGCCGAGGCGGCTTCCGTGGTCCGTGCCGGCGGGGCAGACACTGGCGGTATGACGGTCCGGGACTTGGTGTCCTGCGGCGCCGGCACCGACCAGCTTGATCTCACCACACTGCCCTCCGGCGAAGCCGGCCTGCAGGCTGTCCTCGCCGCCTACCGCGAGCAGGCCGCCGTCGTCAGCGAAGCCGGGCCCAAGGTGATCCTCATGGCCTCCAGGGCACTGGCCCAGGTGGCGACCGGCCCCGAGGACTACCTGAAGGTCTACTCCACACTGCTGCAGGAGGCCGACCAGCCGGTCATCCTGCACTGGCTCGGCACCATGTTCGATCCCGCTCTTGCCGGCTACTGGGGCTCGGACAACATCTCCGTCGCCACCCGGACGTTCCTCTCCCTCATCCGCGAGAACGCCGACAAGGTGGACGGCGTCAAGGTTTCTCTCCTGGACGCTTCGCATGAAATCGCGCTGCGTGCGGAACTTCCCCAGGGGGTCCGCCTCTACACCGGCGACGACTTCAACTACCCGGAGCTGATCGACGGCGACGGCACTCTCCACTCGGATGCCCTGCTGGGGATCTTTGCGGCAATCTATCCGGCCGCGTCCGCGGCGCTGCAGAGCTACGACGCCGGCGATGCCGCAAAAGCGCGGGCGATACTGGATTCCACCCGGGAACTGGGCAAGCATATCTTCAGCGCTCCCACGTTCTACTACAAGACCGGAATCGCCTTCCTGTCCTGGCTCAACGGCAAGCAGCCGGGCTTCCAGATGGTTGGCGGGCTGCACTCGGGCCGTTCCGTAGTGCACTTGGCGAAGACCTTCGAACTGGCCGACGAAGCCGGGCTGCTGAAGGATCCCGCCCTCGCAGCGTTCCGGATGTCCGATTTCCTTCGCATCAACGGGGTGGGAGTATGACCTTCAATTCAGAACCGTCGCCTTTTTCACGGCTTTCCCTCAACAGCGCCACCACCAAGAAATGGACGCTCGCCGAGGCTGTTGACGGCTGCGCCCGGGCGGGCATCCCGGCCATCGGGCCCTGGCGGGACATCGTGGCCGAGGCCGGGCTGGACAAGGCAGCGAAGCTGATCAAGGATGCCGGGCTTCGGGTTTCCTCACTGTGCCGCGGCGGGTTCCTCACGGCTCCGGACGCCGACGGGCAGGCGGCAGCGCTCGCCGACAACCGGGCCGCGATCCTCGAAGCCGTGGCACTGGATACGCAGGAACTGTTCCTCGTGGTGGGGAGCCTGGCGCCGGGGGAGAAGGACGTTGTGGCTGCCCGGGAGCGTATGGCTGACCGGCTCGAGGATCTGGTCCCGTTCGCCGTCGAGCACGGCGTCCGGCTGGTGCTTGAACCCCTGCACCCGATGTACGCTGCCGACCGCGCGCTCATCTCCACGCTGGGGCAGGCACTGGATCTGGCGGCGCCCTACGAGGCCCGGGCGGTGGGGGTGGCCGTCGACACCTTCCACGTCTGGTGGGATCCGGAGCTGAAAGCCCAGATCGAGCGCGCCGGCAGGGAGAACCGGATCGCCTCCTACCAGGTGTGCGACTTCAACCTGCCGATCGCGGCGGATGCGCTGCTGTCCCGGGGAATGATGGGCGACGGCGTCATCGACTTTGCGACCATCGGCACCTGGGTCCGGGACGCCGGCTATACCGGCGACATCGAAGTGGAAATCTTCAACCAGGAGATCTGGGACGCCAATGGCGACGACGTCCTGACCAGAATGAAGGACCGCTACGCGGAACTGGTGCAGCCGTTCGCCTGAGCCTGCGGCGGGCGCTGGCTGGGGCCGGTCCCCGACGCGGGACCGGACCCAGCTCCGTCTGGCCCCGGTGCCCTTACCTCGGTGCCTTTCCGCGGGTAGGGTGGCGCCAGGAGGGGGAAACCATGGACAGACAATTCAGGGACGCCTTGGCGAACATTGTTGTCGCCGCACAGCCGGAGCGGGTCTGGAAGGCGCTGACGGATCCGGCCGACGTCAAGGAATACTTTCTCGGCACGCACGTCACCTCCACCTGGCGGGAAGGTGAACCTGTGACGTTCGAGGGGGAGTGGCAGGGCAAGTCCTATCAGGACAAGGGGACCGTGCTGGAAGCCCGTCCCAACGAACTTTTGCGCATCACCCACTACAGCCCTTTATCGGGACTTCCCGACGAGCCGGGGAATTACCACACGGTGGAGTATGCTCTGGAGCCTGTGGCGGAAGGCACCCGGGTCAGTATCACCCAGAGCAACAACAAGAGTGACGGCGAGGCCGCGGAGTCGGAAAAGCTGTGGGCCATGGTGCTTGGCAACCTCAAGGAATACCTGCAGGACTGACGGCGTCGCCTGGGCGTACAGCTCTACCGCTTTCGGCTGGCCTGAACCCGGCGCCGGTGCGCAGCAGCGCGCAGCTGGATGATCCGGGCTGCGCCGGCCATGGCCACGAGGACCCCGCCGCCGACCGCCGCGATGAAGAGCGACATCCCCAGCGACACCGCCCCCTCCAGGCCGAAAAACTTCACCTGAACGAGCTCCTGGTTCTGCAGGATAAAGGCAATCAGCAGCACCAGCACCACCAGCGCCGAAGCCACTGCCGCCCAGATCATCCCGGCACGGGTCACGCGCCGCTCGGGCTCCACCGTGGCCGGCTGCGGTGACGCAGTTCCGTCGTAACCGGGGATGGCGGCGGTGCCCGGATGCCGCCCCGCCGCACCCTCCGCCGCGCCCGCTGGAGTAGGGTCAAGGGGCGCCGGGGTGCCTGGCTGACCTGCCGCCGGGACCTCAGGCCGTGGCGTCTCCGGCTCGGTGGGGTTTCCGCCGGACTGGCTGTGCTGCATGCGGGTGTTCCTTCCTCGACGGCGGTCCAAGTAGGGCCGGCCTGTTCAAATCGCCGCAAATCGCCGGCGCCCACTTCGATCATAGGCACAGTCCGGCCGCAATAGTAAGCATGCTTGGCAATTGACGCCGGGCAAAGAAAAACACCCCGGTCCGAAGACCGGGGTGTAACCGATGACTCGACTCATCCGTAAAGGATGTCTCGACCCACCACCACAACGCGCCCCAGGAGGGAATCGAACCCCCGACCGGCGGATTAGAAGGCCGCTGCTCTATCCCCTGAGCTACTGGGGCAATGGCTGGCCGCCACATTGCTGGCGCCTAAAAAGTCTACATTGACTTGTGCGCTGTCAGCGTCAGGCGCCGGGCTGTTTTGCCCTTCCGTTACGCGCTTCCCCGGCCGGTTTTCCACATACGGAACTTCGCCTCTCGCTGTCCGTCTGCTGCCGGTTGATGCTTGAAATGCCTGCTAGGGCATGACACTTCGAGACAGGACACCAACATGACCGACACCATTACCGTCCGAGGCTTCGTTGCCACGGAGATCCGCAGTTCCACCACTCCCGGAGGGGTTCCCACCGCCTCATTCCGCCTCGGTTCAGCCGAACGTCGGTTTGACAAGGCCGCCAACGCCTGGGTGGACGGCAACATCAACTGGTTCACCGTCCAGGGATACCGGCAGCTGGCCGGAAACATCGGCT
The DNA here is from genome assembly GCF_059090205.1 of Arthrobacter sp. CMU6. Classification (NCBI taxonomy): domain Bacteria; kingdom Bacillati; phylum Actinomycetota; class Actinomycetes; order Micrococcales; family Micrococcaceae; genus Arthrobacter; species Arthrobacter sp. CMU6. Next base: position 108,713 of record NZ_JBNHFL010000011.1, on the reverse strand, counting down.
GCAGCATCAAGAAGGGCCAGCGCGTCATCATCGTGGGCAAGCTGAAGATGCGCAGCTGGGAGAAGGAGGGCCGCGTCTACCACGACGCCGAGATCGACGCGGATGCCGTGGGCCACGACCTCAAGTGGGGCACCGCCAACTTCCTCCGCAATTCCGGCAACCCGCAGGCCGCTGACGGCGTCGGTCCCGCGAACGGGGACCGCAGCACTCCCGGCCCCTCAGGCGCTGGCGACGACGGTGTCGATGATGACCGGATGGAGGATGACGAAGCCGAGGAGGATGCGGCCGCGGCAGGAATCTTCGTCGATGACGCCGGTGACGAGCTGGAACTCGATCCCGAAACGGGAGAGCTTACCGGAGCAGCTGCCTGAACGCCCGTGGCGTGCGGCACCACACCCCCTGGCGGTGCCGCATGGCAGAATGGCAGCGTGATGCGAGCGATGACACTCCAGCGGAACAAGGCATTCCGCGGCAAGGCCACCGGTGTCCGGGAAAATGCCAAGAGGGTTACGGGCCGGCTCGCAGTGGCGGCTGTAGTGCTCTCGGCGCTCGCCTCCTGCACGGCCTCCGGAGACCAGGCGACGGTAAGCCCGGCGGCCGAAGGACAGGCCCCCGCAGGAAATGCGGCCACGCAGCCGGCCACGGCAGCATCGGCTTCAGTGTCAGCCTCGGCAATTCCCTCAGCACCTGCCCCGGCTTCCAGTGCTCCTGTCTCCAGTGCGCCCGCCGCCGCCGGGGCCACGGCCGCGCTTCAGAAGACCATGACCGAGGTCCTGGGAAGAGTTGTCGCAGCCAACCCCAAGCCGGCCACGGCAGACATCACAGCGGCGCTCACGGCGGCAGGCGTTCCGGCGAGGAGCCTGGAGGTCTCGGCGGGGCGCACGCCCACCGGACTGGAGGTGGATTCCATGGAAGCGGCGGCGGTCCAGGCAAAGGAATGCGTGATCGGCCAGATCCGCGAGGGAAAGGTGACGGTTACCGTCTTGCCGGCGCTGTCCAGCGGGAAGTGCTTCGTCGGAGCCGCGGGCTGACGCGAATGTGAGATATGCCCGCCAACCCATTAGATTTGGAACCATGGCGGAATTTATCTACACAATGACCAAGGCCCGAAAGGCTGTTGGCGAAAAACTTATTCTCGACGACGTAAGCATGTCCTTCTTCCCGGGCGCCAAGATTGGTGTTGTTGGCCCCAACGGTGCCGGTAAGTCCACCATCCTGAAAATCATGGCCGGCCTGGACACCCCCTCCAACGGCGAGGCCCGGCTGAGCCCCGGCTACACCGTGGGCATCCTGCTACAGGAGCCGCCGCTGAACGAGGAGAAAACCGTCCTGGGCAACGTCCAGGAAGGCGTGGGCGAGATCTTCGGCAAGATCCAGCGCTTCAACGCCATCTCCGAGGAGATGGCCAGCCCGGACGCGGACTACGACTCACTCCTCGAGGAGATGGGCCACCTGCAGGAAGCCATCGACTCCGCCGACGCCTGGGACCTGGACTCCCAGCTCGAGCAGGCCATGGACGCCCTCCGCTGCCCGCCGGCCGACGCGGATGTCACCCTGCTCTCCGGTGGTGAGCGCCGCCGCGTGGCCCTCTGCAAGCTGCTCCTGCAGAAGCCGGACCTCCTGCTCCTTGACGAGCCCACCAACCACCTCGACGCCGAGAGCGTGCTGTGGCTGGAACAGCACCTCTCCACGTACGAGGGCGCTGTCCTCGCCGTCACCCACGACCGGTACTTCCTGGACCACGTCGCGGAATGGATCGCCGAGGTGGACCGCGGCCACCTGTACCCCTACGAGGGCAACTACTCCACCTACCTGGAGAAGAAGCGCGCCCGCCTGGAAATCCAGGGCAAGAAGGACGCCAAGCAGGCCAAGCGTCTCGCCGACGAGCTCGAGTGGGTCCGCTCCAACGCCAAGGGCCGGCAGACCAAGTCCAAGGCGCGTCTGGCACGCTACGAGGAAATGGCGGCCGAGGCTGACCGCACCCGGAAGCTGGACTTCGAAGAGATCCAGATCCCGCCGGGACCGCGCCTGGGCGGCCTGGTTCTTGAGGCCAAGAACCTGCAGAAGGGCTTCGACGACCGCACCCTGATCGACGGACTGTCCTTCTCCCTGCCGCGCAACGGAATCGTCGGCGTCATCGGCCCGAACGGTGTGGGCAAGTCCACGCTGTTCAAGACCATCGTGGGCCTTGAACCCCTCGACGGCGGCGAGCTGAAGATCGGTGACTCGGTCAAGATCTCCTACGCCGACCAGAGCCGCGGCGGCATCGACCCCAACAAGACCCTCTGGGAGGTCGTGTCCGACGGCCTGGACTTCATCCAGGTGGGCAACGTCGAAATGCCGTCCCGCGCCTACGTTGCGGCGTTCGGCTTCAAGGGACCGGACCAGCAGAAGAAGGCAGGCGTGCTCTCCGGTGGTGAGCGCAACCGGCTGAACCTGGCGCTGACCCTCAAGCAGGGCGGAAATCTGCTCCTGCTCGACGAACCGACCAACGACCTCGACGTTGAAACCCTCAGCAGCCTGGAAAACGCGCTGCTGGAGTTCCCGGGCTGCGCCGTCGTGGTCTCGCACGACCGCTGGTTCCTCGACCGGGTGGCCACCCACATCCTCGCCTACGAAGGTGACGAGGAGAACCCGTCGAAGTGGTACTGGTTCGAGGGCAACTTCGAATCCTACGAGGAGAACAAGGTGCAGCGCCTCGGTCCCGACGCCGCCAAGCCGCACCGTGTCACGCACCGCCGCCTCACCCGCGACTAATCACGCGCTGAGCACGAAAAAGGCCGGCCCCGGGATCACACCCGGGGCCGGCCTTTTTCGTATCCGGAGCGAGTCAGGCCTTGCGCATCTGGTGCTGCAGGATCTTGGTCTGGACCGCGCCGGCCACTTTGCTCTTGATGTCCGTCGGAACCCGGACCATGCCTTCCTGCGCCACAGAGGCCACGTGCAGGCCCTCGCGGTTGAAGATCTTGCCGGTCGCGAGACCGCGGGCTCCCTGGGCGCTGGGGGACTCCTGGACGTACAGGAGCCACTCGTCCACGCGGACGGGGCGGTGCCACCACATGGCGTGGTCGAGGCTCGCCACGCTCATGCCAGGCGTGATCCAGCTCAGCCCGTGCTTGCGGAGGATCGACTCGAGCAGCGTGTAGTCGCTGGCGTAGGCCAGCGCGGCGCGGTGCGTGTTGGCGTTGTCCGGCATGGGGCTGAAGGTCTTCATCCACACGGCGTTGCGTGCTTCCTTCTTTCCCGTGGCCGCCACATACAGGGCAGGATCCACGTGGCGGATGTCGAAGGGCCGTTCGTACGCCCAGTGCCGGGCGACGGGATGGTCGAACTTGCCCAGCAGGTCGGCGGTGCTGGGGAGCGTCTCAGGATCGGGGATTCCGGCGGGCATCTCGGACTGGTGCTCAATTCCCTCGTCGACGGCCTGGAACGAGGCGATCATCGACAGGATCGGCGTGCCGTCCTGGTAGGCGTGCACGCGCCGGGCCGAGAACGAGCGGCCGTCCCTCAGGCGCTGGACCCCGAAGGTAATGGGTTTGTTCGCGTCGCCAGGCCGGAGGAAGTAGCCGTGCATGGAATGGACGGTGCGTTCCTCGTCCACGGTGCGCATTCCCGCGATCAGGGACTGGGCCAGGACCTGGCCGCCGAAGACGCGCTGGTGCGGCTGGCGCTGCGACGGACCCATAAAAATGTCCTCGTCGGTGCGGGCGCCTTCCAGCTCGCCGAGGTCAAGCAGGTCCAGCAGCGAGTTCGTGGGGTCGTTCGTGGGCAAGGCCTGCAATCCGGCGTCCGCTTCAGTCATGGTTTGACTCTAGACGGCGGCCCGGCACCGCTCAACCGAGACCCAGCCGGTAGTGTTCTTAACGTGTCTGATCTCCTTACCCAGTCTTTCCGCTTCGCTGACCCCCGCGACCTCGCCGATCTGAAGACCTTCGTCACCCGTGCCAAGGCCATCGATGACGGCGCCATCCGCCTGCAGGCCGCCGGCACGGTACTGGCCGCCTACGTCTGCGTGCTCCGCCCCCGGATCCTGGGGGAGTCCACCCCCACCATTCTCGGCCTGCGCACCATGGGACTGGCAGAGCCGTCCGCCGTCGACGTCACGGTTCCGCTCGCGGCTGTCCTGGACCGGCTGGCCCGCGCCGGCGAGAACGACGCCGATCTGCCGGTCCCGCCGTCGACCGTCACCGAATCATGGGCCGGCGTGGGCGCGCCGCGCAGCGGCTGGGAACTGGTGGACACCGTGCCCGACGCCGAACTGCGGCAGGCCGCCGAAGCCGGCATCGCCGAGGTGGCAGGCATCGTCCCGGACCAGCCCGGAGCCATGATCGTGAACAATGCCCGGGCCACCGTCTGGGGGCGCGGGCTCGAGGAACGGCACGGCGTGCCGGCTGGAGCGGCGTTCGCCGCCCTCGCCTTGGGATTCCTGGGCGGGGACGAACAGAAGCTCTACCGCTCCGGGCGCTGGTTCCGGCTCAGCGGCAGCCGTGGACACGTGCTGGCACGGACGGGCGCCGGCCTGCTTTAGGCGGGGACGATTCCCGGCCGACCAGCACAGCCACCAATACAGCAGCCCGGTAGAAAACGAGCCCCGGTACTAGCCCTGCGCGTCGGACGGGCTGTTCACCATGGAGAGCGCAGCGCGTTCCATGTAGTCCCACAGCGTGCCCTCATGCAGCGGCGGCAGCTCCAGGGAATCGACTGCTGTCCGCATGTGGTGCAGCCACCGGTCCTTGGCCTCGGGCGTCACCCGGAACGGCATGTGGCGCATCCGCAGCCGGGGATGGCCGCGCTCCTCGCCATACGTGGTGGGCCCGCCCCAGTACTGCTCCAGGAACATCAGGAAGCGCCGCTTGGCCGGGCCCAGATCCTCTTCCGGATACATGGGGCGCAGCAGCGGATCGGTGGCAACGCCGTCGTAAAAGACGTCGATGAGCTTCACGAACGTCTCATGGCCGCCGACGGCGTCATAGAAGTTGTCCGTGTAGCCGGGCTGGCTGAAGGGGTCGTTGCGCATCAGCGGCTTGCGGACGCCCGGCTCCGGCGGGGTGGGGAGGGATGGAATGGTCATGGCTATTCTCCGGCCTTCTGCTGGGGTGCGTGCTCGGCCTCGACCGATTCGTCCGGCTCGGCGGGCGGGACGTAGTTTCCTTGCGAGCGGTTGCCTACGCGGAGGATCTCGCCGTTGCGGAGGTACCAGATGGCGCCGTTGTCGTCGCGGACGCGCGTGATCCTCAGCCCGATCGACTCCACGACGCCCACCACCTCGCTGGTTTCAATGATGTCGCCGATGCCGTACTGGTCCTCGATGGTGATGAAGATGCCGGCAAGGAAGTCCCGAATCAGCTGCTGGGCGCCAAAGCCGATGGCGATACCGAGGATTCCCACGCTGGTGAGAAGCGGCGCCACGTCGACGTCGAGGTTCTTCAGCATGTAGATGCAGGTGATGACGGCGATGACCACGCCCATGCCGCTCTTCAGCAGCGAGCCGATCGTGTTGGCCCGCTGCACCCGCCGCTCATGGTCCAGGGCGCGCAGCGCCGGCGCCACCCAGCGGAAGTGCGGTTTCTTGAACAGTGACGTGCCGTTCGCCACGCGCCGGGTGATCCTGGCGATCAGGAAACTCGCGATCAGCCACAGGACGATGCCTGCGCCGAGGCTGATGGCCACGCCGGCCAGGTCAAGTCCGGTGGGCTCCAGTGACGCCGAGGGCGTTGTGAACATGCTGTACATCTGCAGGAAGGCTCCTTGCTGCTGTCCGGCGGCGGCCGGTCTCCGCGCCTACCGGGAGGCCGGCCGCTCTTTGGTCGCTTTTAAGCCTAGCTGGGTCTGCCGCTGGCTAAGGACTTCCGGCTGTGGTAACGGGAGCGTGCAGTACGGGGAAATTTACGCTACGGGCAATGAAACACACCTGGTTGGCCTCATGGTGCATCTGTTCCGCCAGTGCGATGTGTCCGGCATCCGCAACCGTCACCTGCGGGCGGAGCGTCACGGTTTCGAACTGGCCACTGCCGTCGCGGTTCAGCCGCATCATGCCGGTGGCGCTGTCCTCATAGGACAGGACCACCACGCCATGCCTCACCGCGACGTGCAGGAAGGACAGCATGTGGCACTGCGCCAGCGCCGCCAGCAGCAGCTGCTCGGGGTTGTACCGGGACCGGTCGCCGTGGAAGGTGGGGTCAGCCGAGCCCTGCAGGACCGGCAACCCGGGAATATCGATGTCGTGGTCCCGGGAGTAGTCCCGGTAGGACGACGTGCCGCTTCCAAGGTTGCCGGTCCAGCGGACCGTCAGCGCATAGTGGTGTTCGCCGAGGGCCATCGGCTACGCCTAAACGTCCGCCGCGCGGGCCCGCAGCGCCCGGGCCACGCCGTCGCGGTTTTCCAGCATCATCCGGCGCAGCGCAGCGCTTTCCTCCGGCAGCGATGCCAGGAACGCGTCGGTCCGGTCCACGGTGGCCTGGCTGGTCAGCTGCGCCGGGTACAGCCCGACGACGATCTGCTGCGCGAGGGCATGCGTCCGTTCGGCGACGATTCCGGGCACGGCCTCGAAGTACTTCTCCGAGTACGGCTCCAGCAGCGCTGTGTCCAGCACCCGTGTGAAGCCGGCGACTGCCGACGCCTGGATGGCGTTGGAGAGATCGCCCTTGACCACGATCGACTCCCAGGCCTCGGCCTTGGCCTCCGGGGTGGGGATGGCAGCCTTGGCCAGGGCAGCCGCGTTCTGGCCGCTGGAGGTGTTGTCCCGCTCCAGTTCCGCGTCGATGTCCGCCTGGCCCAGCCGGCCGCCGACCACGAGGGCGGCCACGAGCTCCCAGCGGAGGTCCTGGTCCACGGCCAGCCCGGCCAGGGTGACCGAGCCGTCCAGCAGCCCCGCGATCCGGTCCAGCTGCTGCCCGCTGCGGGCCAGGAGCGCGAACGACTTGATGAACTGCAGCTGGGCGTCTGAACCGCCCGGCACGTCCGCGGCGAGTTCCCAGAGCCGGTCGACGGCGGCAACGGTGGCGGCTTCGCGGTGCTCCTCGGCCACGTAGAAGGTCAGCGTGGTGGCCAGCTGCCGCAGCTGCACCAGGATCACCGAGGAATCAGACTCAGAGGCGATGTTGGCCAGGATCAGGTCGACGTAGCCGCGGGCCGGGCTTTCCCCGTCCCGCGCGGCGTCCCAGGCCGAGCCCCACACCAGGGTCCGTGGCAGGCTCTCCCGGAAATCCTTCAGGTGCGCCGTGGCCGTGGCGAGGGACTGCTCGTCCAGGCGCACCTTGGCGTAGGCGAGGTCATCGTCGTTGAGCAGGACCAGGTCCGGGCGCTTGAGCCCGGCCAGTTCCGGCACTTCGGTGCGTACGCCGTCGACGTCCAGCTCCTCGCGGTGCACGCGCTCCAGCGTGCCTTCTTCGGTGAGGTCATAGAACCCCACGGCCAGGCGGTGCGGCCGGATGGTGGGCTGCTCGGAAACAGCGGACTGCAGGATGGCGAAGGACGTGATGGTGCCGTCCGCGTCCACTGCCAGCTCCGGCTTGAGCGAGTTCACGCCGGCTGTTTCCAGCCACAGGCGGCCCCACTGGTCCAAGTCGCGCCCGCTGGCCTTCTCCAGCTCGACCATCAGGTCGCCGAGCTCGGTGTTCCGCCAGGAATGCTTGGCAAAGTATTCGCGCACGCCGGCCATGAACTTGTCCGGCCCCACCCAGGCCACCAGCTGCCGCAGCACGGAGGCGCCCTTGGCATAGGTGATGCCGTCGAAGTTCACCTCGACGTCATGCAGGTTGTTGATTTCGGCGAAGATCGGGTGGGTGGTGGGGAGCTGGTCCTGGCGGTAGGCCCACGATTTTTCCACCGAGGCGAACGTGGTCCAGGCGTTCTGGAACTTGGTGTTCTCCACCGCGGCCAGATGCGACATGTATTCGGCAAAGGACTCATTGAGCCAGAGGTCGTTCCACCAGCGCATGGTCACGAGGTCGCCGAACCACATGTGGGCCAGTTCGTGCAGCACGGTGATGGCGCGCCGTTCCACCTGCGCCTCCGGCACCTTGCCGCGGAAGACATAGCCCTCGAGGATGGTGACCGCGCCGGCGTTTTCCATGGCGCCGGCGTTGAACTCCGGCACAAAAAGCTGGTCGTACTTCTCGAACGGGTACGGGCAGCCGAACTCGGCCTCGAAGAACTCGAATCCCTGCCGGGTGAGCTCAAAGATGTTGTCCGCGTCGAGGTACTGCATGAGGGACTTGCGGGCGAAGACGCCCAGCGGGACCACGCGGCCATCCGAACTGGTGACGTCGCTGCGGACCGACTGGTACGGCCCGGCGATCAGGGCGGTGACGTACGAGGACAGGCGGGGCGTGGGGGTGAAGTCCCAGACCGAGCGGGCGCCGCCGTCGTTCCCCGGGGTGGCAGCCACCGGCTCCGGCGTCGGGGAGTTGGAGATGACGTCCCAGTGTGAGGGCGCGGTGACCCGGAACCGGAAGGTGGCCTTGAGGTCGGGCTGTTCAAAGACTGCGAACATCCGGCGCGAGTCCGGCACCTCGAACTGCGTGTACAGGTACACCTCGCCGTCCACCGGGTCCACGAAGCGGTGCAGGCCTTCGCCGGTGTTCATGTAGGGGGCGTCAGCCACCACGGTCAGCTCGTTGTCCGCAGCAAGGTCCGCCAGCTGGATCCGGATGCCGTCGGACACCTCGGCGGGGTCCAGTTCGCGGCCGTTCAGCGTCACGCTGTGGACAGCGTCCGTCACGGCGTCGATGAACGTCGACGATCCCGGCGCCGCCGTGAACCTGACTGTGGTGGTGGAACCGAAGACAGCCTCACCCTTGGTCAGGTCCAGGCTGACGTCGTAGGAGTCGACGGTGATCAGGGCGGCGCGCTCGCGTGCTTCGGCGCGGGTCAGGTTCATGCCTGGCAAGGTTGTGCCTCCAGAGGTTGTGGTGGCCGGACTGGCCCGGCCCGCGGGCTGCAGCGCCCGGTGGTCACGAGCGCTGTTGCTTCACTGTGAAGTCATTGTTTCATTTCGGCGCCGCTTGGCAAGTTACCTGGCTCACGTGGCCGTCCGTTGCCGCAGCCTGGGCCTTCCGGCCGGCCCGTGCGGGGGTAGCGTTAAGGCATGGGAAAGATCCTCGATGCTGTGGACACCAAGGCGCTGCGGTTCGCGATCGGCTTCCCAGTGTTGCTTGCTGCCGGGTTCACTGTCTGTGCCGTGCTGTTGCGGCCGGATCTGCCGGAGCCGCTGGCAGTCATGTGGAATAACGACGGCGGCACCGCCTTCGCGCCGTTCCCCGCCTTCGTGGGCGGCGGGGCCGCGCTGATCGTCCTCGTCGGCTGGCTGGTGCTGCTGCAGTCCGTGCCGCTTTCCCGGCCCACCGTGATGCGCCGGGTCATGATGGGCGCAGGGCTGACGGTGAGCCTTTTTGTCACCGCCGTGCTGGCGGCGGCACTGGTAGGCCAGGCCGGGGTGGCGGACGCTCGGGAATCAAGTGTGGATGTGATTGTCCTGGCCATGGGCAGCGGTGCCGCGCTGGCCTTGGGGGTCATCATTGGATTCGTCTTCAAGGCGGACCACCAGTGGACCCCGGAGGATGACCGTGCCCTGCAGCGCGCGCTGGAGCTGGAGCTCGATCCGGATCTTGCCGGGGATTCCGTGCGGTTCTGGGTGCATGCACGCAGCTCCGTCTTTGTCATGATCGCCATCGCCAGCCTGTTTCCCGCTTCGTTGATTGCCATCGCCGTGCCGTTGCTCGGGGCCCTGCTGGTGGCGGCCGCCCTGGTTGGGGCAGCGTTCCTGTTCGCCAGGGTCACTGCGGACCGCAGCGGACTGCGCGTTTTCCTCGCCGGCATCCTGCGCGTCATCGACGTCCCCGCTACCGCCATCTCCGCAGCCCATCCGGCCGACGTCCGCGCCGCCGACTACGGCGGCTGGGGCTACCGCAACCACGACGGAACCGCAGCGGTGCTCGTCAGCAGCGGCCCCGCCGTCGTCGTCCGCAAGACCGACGGGCACCGGCTCGCCGTAAGCGGCGGAAACCCCGACTCCGCTGCCCGGCTGGCGGAAGTGCTGACCCGCGTGGCGGCGAGGGCACGCCGAGACACCCGGCCGCCGGCCCAGGGCGATGCGGAAGCGTAACTGCCCGGGGGGCACCTCGGTGCCGCGGGCACACCGAGTACTCTTGGATCTGTTGATTTGACCTGTACCAGCCCGGCTGCGCCCCGGTGCTCATGACTGAACGGAAGCTACCGTGACAACAAACCCTGCATTTCCGCGGGTCCATATCGCCACCGACCACGCCGGCATGGAGCTGAGCGCCCACCTGGTCAAGCACCTGACGGCGAACGGCTACGACGTGGTGGATCACGGCCCCAAGGAATACGACGCCCTGGACGACTACCCGTCGTTCTGCATCAACGCGGCGCTCGCAGTGGTGGCGGACCAGAAAGCCGGCGTCCACGCACTGGGCATCGTGCTGGGCGGATCCGGAAACGGTGAGCAGATCGCGGCCAACAAGGTCAAGGGCGTCCGCGCAGCCCTCGCCTGGAACCGCGCCACCGCCACGCTGGCCCGCGAGCACAACGATGCCAACGTCGTGGCCGTCGGCGGGCGCCAGCACAGCGTCGAGGAAGCCACGTCGCTGATCGAGGCCTTCCTGCAGGAGCCCTTCAGCAACGACGAGCGGCACGTCCGCCGCATCGGCAAGATCGCCACCTACGAAACCACCGGCGAGATCGTCGAATAGTGCCGGAGGGCCACTCCATACACCGGCTGGCCCGCCAGTTCGGTGACGTGTTTGCCGGAGAGCGGCTTGCTGTCAGCAGCCCCCAGGGCCGCTTTGCCGCCGGCGCCGCCCTGCTGGACGGGCACACCATGGTGCACGCGTCCGCGCACGGCAAGCACCTGTTCCTGCACTTCGAACACGGGCTGGTGCTGCACGTCCACCTGGGCCTCTACGGGGCCTGGGACTTCGGCGGGGACAGAGCGTTCCGCGGTGCCTCCAGCATCGGGGCGCCCCGCAGGGTGGGGGAGCGCGAAGTGGCCGGCCGCACCGGCGACACTGTTCCGGCCGAGTACGCCGGCCCGCCCGCGCCGGTGGGAGCCGTGCGGGTCCGGCTGGTGAGTGGTCACGGCTGGGCCGACCTGCGGGGCGCCACCACGTGCGCGGCCATCACCGATGCCGAGGCGGCAGCCGTGCTGGAACGCCTGGGTCCGGATCCGCTCCACAACACCGGCGGCAGCCGGGAGGACTTCATCCGGCGCATCCTGGCAAAGCGCACGCCGCTCGCGACGCTGCTGATGGACCAGAAGGTGATTGCCGGCGTCGGAAACGTCTACCGGGCCGAGGTGCTGTTCCGCGGCCGGATCGACCCCCTGCTTCCCGGCCGCGCGCTCACGGCGGACGCCGCCGGCCTCCTTTGGGACGACACCGCCGCTGTGATGGCCAGCGGCGTCCGCGACGGCCGGATCATCACCACCACCGCCGGCTTCTGGACCCGCAGTGACCAGCTTCCGCCGGGGGAGGAGGCGCACTTTGTCTACCGCCGCCATGGCCAGCCCTGCCGTGTCTGCGGCACGCCGGTTGCCCTCGCCGAACACGCCGCCCGCAAACTGTACTGGTGCCCGTCCTGCCAGCAGCCCGCATGAGCTGACGGGCTGGGGACGAGGAGGTGACGGGCGGTGACTGACGGGCCGGTACGGGAGTACTCATGGCCGCAGGTCTGTGCCAGGCGCCTGGAGCGCCAGTGGCTTGCGGCGCCTTCGCCAAGCGGCACCCCGGCGGACATCGTGCGGGCCATGTGCGGCGCGCACGCCCAGATGATGCAGGCAGCAGAGCTGTCCGTGGGGATGCGCGGCGCCGGAATTTCCCGGGACGACGTCCGCAAGGCGCTGTGGGAGGACAGCACCCTGGTCAGGACGTTCGGGCCACGGGGCACCGTGCACCTGCTGCCCGCAGCAGACCTCTCCCAGTGGGCCGGGGCACTGGGTGCCATTCCGCCCGCACCGGCGGTGGCACAATTCCTGACACCCGGCCAGTCAGATGAGATCGTGGCCGCAATTGCCGATGCGCTGCGGGATGACGAACTGACCGTCGACGAGCTCACCGACGCCATAGTCACCAGAACCGGCACCTGGGCGGCGGACCCGGTGATGCCCGCATTCCAGACAATGTGGCCGCGCTGGCGCGCCGCGATGGGGACCGCGGGCTTCCGTGGTGCGCTGTGCTTTGGCGCCGGCAGGGGCCGGGCATCGACCTACCGCAGCCCCGGGCAGCTGCTTCCCGGGTTCCGGCCGTCCGATGCTGCGCCGGCGCTTGGCTGGCTCGTGCGGGCCTACCTGCAGGCCTACGGACCCGCCACGTCCGCGCATTTCGCCCGCTGGCTGGCGGTTCCCCGCGAGTGGGCGTCCGGCCTCTTTGATGACCACCGCGGAGAGCTGGAGCAGGTCACCGTGGCAGGGACGCCGGCCTGGGTGCTGCGGAGCGACGCCGGGGCCATTGTTACGGAACCTTCGGGCGTCAGGCTGCTTCCGTACTTCGATTCCTATGTGGTGGCCGGCCAGCCACGGGATCTGCTGTTCCCGGGCGTGGCAAGGACCCGCGCCCTGGCCAGGGGGCAGGCAGGTAACTATCCCGTCATACTCGTAGACGGCGTTGTCCGCGGACTTTGGCACCACCGCCGTTCCGGAAAGAAAGTGGAGATCACCGCCGAACTGTTCCAGCCGGCGGGGGCATCCCGGCTGGAGGAGCTGGCCCAGCAGGCGGAGCGGGTGGGGGACTTCCTTCAGTCCGAGGTGCGCCTAGCCCTCGGCACGGTGGCTATCGGGGGCCATGCCTGAGCCCCCTGCATCATCATTCAGGGGCAGGGTTAACGCGGAAGAGGCCCCTCATCGAGGGGCCTCTTCGTGTGGAGGGGACGACGGGAATCGAACCCGCGTAATCAGTTTGGAAGACTGAGGCTTTACCATTAAGCTACGTCCCCGAGGGAAAGCGTTCCGGCACTGGCCTTCGGGCTTTTCTTCGGTGGCTGTTCAAGCCGGATATAACTAAACCTAATTCATGCCCCTAGTGTCAAATGTGCAAACGCGGCAGGGATGAACGTAGACTGTCCTGTGCATTACGGGGTGTAGCTCAGCTTGGCTAGAGCGCCTGCTTTGGGAGCAGGAAGTCGCAGGTTCAAATCCTGTCACCCCGACTCTGCGGCCCGGGCCCCAGGCCTGGTCACAACAACGCGTTTGCAGAACCCATCCAACAAAACCAGGAGTACTTAGACCGTGAAGAGCGCTGTCGAGAACCTCACCCCCACGCGGGTCAAGCTCAATGTTGAGGTCCCCTTTGAGGAATTGAAGCCCAGCATCGACGAGGCATACAAGACTGTTGCTTCGCAGATCCAGGTTCCTGGCTTCCGTAAGGGCAAGGTTCCCGCCAAGCTGATCGACCAGCGTGTCGGCCGCGGCTACGTCCTGGAGACCGCCATCAACGAGGGCCTCAACGGCTGGTACCAGGCTGCCGTCCAGGAATCGGGCATCCGCCCGCTGAGCCGTCCCGAGGTTGAGATCACCGAGGTTCCGGACCCCTCCGCCACCGACGGTGAGCTCAAGTTCCAGGCCGAGGTTGACGTCCGCCCCGAGATCGAACTGCCCGACTACGCCGGCATCAAGGTTGAGGTTGCCGCAGCCGAGTCCTCCGACGCCGACGTCGACAAGGCCCTGGACGAACTGCGCGGCCGCTTCGGCACGCTCAAGACCGTGGAGCGCCCGGCCGCTGACGGAGACTTCCTCAGCATCGACATCACCGCAACCATCGACGGCGCCGAGGTGGACTCCGCTTCCGGCCTGTCCTACCAGGTTGGCGCCGGCACCATGCTCGAGGGCATGGACGAGGCCGTCACCGGCCTGAGCGCTGACGAGGACGCCATCTTCGACACCACCCTGGTGGGCGGCGACCACGCCGGCGAGTCCGCTCAGGTCAAGGTTGTCGTCAAGTCCGTCAAGGAGCGCGAGCTGCCCGAAGCGAACGATGACTTCGCCCAGCTGGCTTCCGAGTTCGACACCCTGGCCGAACTGCGCGAGGACCTCGCCAAGCAGGCCGCCGACTCCAAGGTCGTCGAGCAGGGCGTAGAAGCCCGCGACAAGGTCCTGGACAAGCTCGTTGAGCTGGTTGAGGTTCCGGTTCCGGAATCCGTCGTTGAAGAGCAGCTCGAGCAGCACTTCAAGGCCGAGAACTCCCACGGGGAAGGCGAGCACGACACCGAAGAGCACCGCGCCGAGGTCAAGGCCAACACCGAGCGTGCCTTCCAGAACGAGATCATCCTCGACGCCATCGCCGAGAAGGAAGAAGTCGGCGTCAGCCAGAATGAGCTGATCGACTACATCGTCACCACCGCCAGCCAGTACGGCATGGACCCGAACCAGTTCGCCCAGATCATCGACCAGAGCGGCCAGGTGCCCATGATGGTCTCCGAGGTCCGCCGCCGCAAGGCGCTGGCCGTCGTCCTGGGCCAGGCCGAGGTCACCGACTCCGAGGGCAACAAGGTCGACCTGAGCGACTTCGTCCGCCCCGGCGGCGAAGAGGCCCCGGCCGTCGAAGCCGACGCAGAGACCGAAGCTGAAGAGGCAGCCGGCGAGACCGTCGCGAACGACGATCCCGCGGCAGTGAAGTTCTAGCAGCTGCACGCATCAGTGACGCCAGCCCCCGGGTCCTCGGATCCGGGGGCTGGCGCGTTAACGGCCGGTGCACAGTCCCCGCAGGCAATCGTGCGCCGTCAGCGAACAGCGCGATTCCGGCGAACAAATCCGCCCCGAAAGCGGTTAGTGTCCAAGTAGTGAAGTTCAGTGATGTCGTTCAGTGATGTCACCGTCACCAGCGAGAGGTAAGTACAAATGTCACAGCAAGCAGCGGCCCCCCGCATGGCAACCGTCGATCCTGCAGCCCAGGACAACTACATCTACAACCGCCTGCTGAAAGAGCGCATCATCTGGCTTGGCTCCGAGGTCCGCGACGAGAACGCGAACGCCATCTGCTCGCAGCTGCTGCTGCTTTCCGCTGAGGACCCCAACAAGGACATCTACCTCTACATCAACTCTCCGGGCGGCTCGGTGACGGCCGGCATGGCCATCTATGACACCATGCAGTTCATCCCCAATGACGTCGTCACCGTCGCCACCGGCCTGGCTGCCTCCATGGGACAGTTCCTGCTGTCCTCCGGCACCAAGGGCAAGCGCTACGCCACCCCGAACGCCCGTATCCTGATGCACCAGCCCTCCGGCGGCATCGGCGGAACGGCTTCGGACATCAAAATCCAGGCCGAGCTGATCCTCCACATGAAGAAGGTCATGGCTGAGCTCACGGCGGACCAGACCGGCCAGACCGTGGAAACCATCCTCAAGGACAACGACCGCGACAAGTGGTTCACCGCCACCGAAGCACTCGAGTACGGCTTCTTCGACAAGATCTCGGCGCATGCAGGATCCGTCGCGGGCGGCGGCGGAACCCAGAACGCTTCATCCAACGGCCAGAGCTAACCGGCATCACGACAGAACTGAATCCAGGAGCAATGAACATGAACTACAATTTCGGATCGTCTGCCGGTAACCTGCCGACAAGCCGCTACGTTCTGCCGCAGTTCGAGGAGCGCACGCCGTACGGCTTCAAGCGCCAGGACCCCTACACCAAGCTCTTCGAGGACCGCATCATCTTCCTCGGTGTCCAGGTGGACGACGCCTCGGCCGACGACGTCATGGCGCAGCTGCTGGTGCTGGAGTCCACGGACCCGGACCGCGACATCACCATCTACATCAACTCGCCAGGCGGCTCCTTCACGGCCATGACCGCGATCTACGACACCATGCAGTACATCCGCCCTGAGATCCAGACCGTTTGCCTGGGCCAGGCGGCAAGTGCCGCTGCCGTGCTGCTGGCCGCGGGAACGCCGGGCAAGCGGCTGGCACTGCCCAACGCCCGCGTTCTGATCCACCAGCCGGCGCTGTCCGGCGGCCAGGGCGGACAGGCATCCGACCTGGAGATCCAGGCGGCCGAGGTCATGCGCATGCGGACCTGGCTGGAGGACACCCTGGCCAAGCACTCGGGCCGGACGCCGGAACAGGTCAACAATGACATCGAGCGGGACAAGATCCTCACCGCCGCAGAGGCGCAGGATTACGGCCTGATCGACCAGGTCCTCGATTCCCGCAAGATCAAGCCGCAGGCACTGGCCCGCTAAATGCGGGCACATGCCGGGTAAATGGCAGTAACGGACGCCGGTGCGGTTTAGATTTTTGAACCGCACCGGCGTCCGGTTTCCACCCCTCGGGCCGAATGTGACCTAGAGTGGATGTAATCATTGCCGGATCCGCCAGGTAGGGCCGTGATCCAGCAACCGGTGCAAGCTGCCCTTGCGGCAAGATACTAAGGGGTTCACATATGGCTCGGATTGGCGAGAGCGCGGATCTGCTCAAGTGCTCTTTCTGCGGCAAGAGCCAGAAGCAGGTGCGCAAGCTCATTGCCGGGCCCGGCGTCTACATCTGCGACGAGTGCATCGAGCTCTGTAACGAGATCATCGAGGAAGAGCTCGCAGAGGTCGCCGATCTGGGCAGTTTCGAACTGCCCAAGCCCCGCGAGATCTTTGACTTCCTGCAGGAATACGTCATTGGCCAGGAACCGGCCAAGCGTTCCCTCGCCGTCGCGGTTTACAACCACTACAAGCGGATCCAGGCCGGCCATGCGCCCAAGAGCGGCACACTGGCGGAGGGCGTCCACCACGACGACGTTGAAATCGCGAAGTCCAACATTCTCCTGATTGGCCCCACCGGCTGCGGCAAGACCTACCTTGCGCAGACCCTGGCGCGCCGGCTGAACGTGCCGTTTGCCGTTGCCGACGCCACTGCCCTGACGGAAGCGGGGTATGTGGGCGAAGACGTGGAGAACATCCTCCTGAAGCTC
Organism: Arthrobacter sp. CMU6; assembly: GCF_059090205.1. Taxonomy (NCBI): domain Bacteria; kingdom Bacillati; phylum Actinomycetota; class Actinomycetes; order Micrococcales; family Micrococcaceae; genus Arthrobacter; species Arthrobacter sp. CMU6. The sequence continues at coordinate 91,806 of NZ_JBNHFL010000011.1, read as the reverse complement.
ATCCAGGCCGCCGACTATGACGTCAAGAAGGCCGAGCAGGGCATCATCTACATCGACGAGATCGACAAGATCTCGCGCAAGAGCGAAAACCCCTCGATCACCCGCGACGTCTCCGGTGAGGGCGTGCAGCAGGCCCTGCTGAAGATCCTCGAAGGAACGGTTGCCTCGGTTCCGCCGCAGGGCGGCCGCAAGCACCCGCACCAGGAATTCATCCAGATCGACACCACCAACGTCCTCTTCATCGTTGCCGGCGCCTTTGCCGGTCTGGAGGACATCATCGGTTCCCGCTCCGGACGCAAGGGCATCGGTTTCGGTGCGCCGCTGAACGAGGTCAAGAACACCGATTCCTACGGTGAAGTGATGCCGGAGGACCTGCTCAAGTTCGGGCTTATTCCGGAGTTCATCGGCCGCCTGCCGGTCATCACCACCGTGTCCAACCTTGATCGTCCGGCCCTGATCCAGATCCTGTCCACGCCCAAGAACGCCCTGGTCAAGCAGTACCAGAAGATGTTCCAGCTGGACGGCGTGGAGCTGGTGTTCGACGACGCCGCCCTGGACCTGATTGCCGATCAGGCCCTGGAGCGGGGAACCGGAGCCCGCGGCCTGCGCGCCATCATGGAGGAAGTCCTCCTGCCTGTCATGTTCGACCTGCCCAGCAGGGACGACATCGCCAGCGTGGTCATCACGGCGGACGTCGTCGCCAAGAAGGCCCAGCCCACCATGATCACGCACGACGTCGTGGCCAAACGCCGGAACAAGTCCGCGTAGCCGGAATAAATCCACCCGGTTGGTCGCTGTCGGTTAAGCGCGCCTGCGAGTAGTCCACTGCGGCGCGCCGCACCCCCAAAGACTTTCCTGAGGAGATTCGCTGTGTCTGAGACTGCTGCCAACAAAGCCGACTTCTGGTTCGACCCCCTCTGCCCGTTCGCCTGGATCACCTCCCGCTGGATCGGCGAGGTGGAAGGCGTGCGCAACATCGAGACCGAGTGGCACGTCATGAGCCTGTCGGTGCTGAACGAAGGCCGCGACCTCGACCCGAAGTACCGTGAAGCCATGGACAAGGCCTGGGGCCCGGTCCGGGTCATCATCGCCGCGCAGGAGCACCATGGCGACCACGTGGTCAAGCCGCTGTACGACGCCATGGGATCGCAGATCCACGACGGCGGCCAGAAGGACTTCTCGATCGTCATCAGCAAGGCCCTCGCGGACTGCGGCCTTCCCGCCGAACTGGCAGCCGTCGCTGACTCCGACGAGTACGATGCGCAGCTGCGTGCCAGCCACGAGAAGGGGATCTCCTTGGTGGGCCAGGATGTCGGAACCCCGGTGGTGGCCTTCAACGGCACCGCCTTCTTCGGACCTGTCCTCACCCGCATTCCGCGGGGTGAGGAAGCCGGGAAGATCTGGGACGCGTCGGTGACCCTTGCGGCCTACCCGCACTTCTTTGAGATCAAGCGTAGCCGGACCGAAAGTCCCGCCTTCGACTGATCGCACGGCAGCCGTCGGGCCTTTTGAGAGCCCCGGAAGAACTACATCAGAGTAGTTCTTCCGGGGCTCTTGCGCATCCGGGACCGGAGGACAAGTATAGGACTTACCCACTTCGAAAGAAGCGGGACGCAAGAACCAAAGATTCAGTGACATGCTTCCAACGCAGCCTTCGGCAAAGTTAGAAGCAGGCTACCAGTGACAAGGTAGGAAGACCTGAAATTTCCGAGGATCTTGCCAGACTGTCAAAGATGTCACCAGACAGCCGAAAAGTCGAAGCCCCACCAACGGCAAAACGCTGATGGGGCTTCCCCTTTGCCCTGATTCAGGGCCCTACCTTTCTTAGGCCTGTGCTTTTTCTTAGGCCTGGGCCGGCTCCTCGGCGGGTGCCAGTTCCACGTCGCTCACGGTAAGCTCATCCTCGCCCGTGTTGAGGGTGATCTCCTGCGCGTTGGCCGCGGCCTTGAGGTCCGCGAGCCCGGCCTGAAGCTGGGCCACGAGCGACTCCGGGGCCGTGATGGTCGCCGACAGGACTTCGGTGCGCTGCTTGACCTTGGCCTCGGACTTGGCCTTCCGGATGCCGCTGAGCGCAACGCCCACGGTGCCCAGCATGCCGGTGTCGCCGTCGGTGATCTCCAGCGGCGCCGGCCAGGCGGCGCGGTGCACGGAGCCGGTCCGCCACCAGCTCCAGACCTCTTCGGTGGCGAAGGGCAGGAACGGCGCAAAGAGCCGCAGCAGCGAATCCAGTGTGGTGGCCAGGGCAGCGAGCACAGAGGCCTGCTCGGTCTCGCCGGCGGCACCGTAGGCGCGGTCCTTGATCAGCTCCACGTAGTCGTCGGTGAACTGCCAGAAGAACGATTCGCTGATCTGCAGCGCCCGGGCATAGTCGTAGTTGTCGAACGCCTTGGTGGCCTGGGCCACGACGTCCGAGAGCTGCGCCAAAAGTGCACGGTCCAAGGGGTTGCTGAGGACTGACAGGTCCGTGGAGACCACCGAGTTCTCCGTTGCGCCAAGGTTCAGGACGAACTTCGAGGCGTTCAGCAGCTTGATGGCCAGGCGGCGGCCGATCTTCATCTGGGCGATCTCGTAGGCGGTGTCGGCGCCCAGGCGTGCGGAGGCGGCCCAGTAGCGGACGGCGTCGGAGCCGTACTCGTTCAGGACGTCCGTCGGCACCACCACGTTGCCCTTGGACTTGGACATCTTCTTGCGGTCCGGATCCAGGATCCAGCCGGAGATGGCCGCATGCTTCCACGGCGCGACGTCCTGCAGGGCGTCGGCGCGGACGGCGGAGGAGAACAGCCAGGTGCGGATGATGTCGTGTCCCTGCGGGCGCAGGTCGAACGGGAACACCTTGGCGAACAGGTCCTCGTCCCGGCTCCAGCCGCCCACGATCTGCGGGGTCAGGGAGGAGGTGGCCCACGTGTCCAGCACGTCGGCGTCACCGGTGAAGCCGTTGGGCTGGTCGCGCTGGGATTCGTCGTACCCCGGTGCGGCGTCGGCCGCGGGGTCCACCGGCAGCAGGTCGTCGGACGGCAGGACCGGGTTGTCGTAGTCCGGGTTGCCCTGGGCGTCCAGCGGGTACCAGACCGGGATCGGCACGCCGAAGAAGCGCTGGCGGGAGACCAGCCAGTCACCGTTGAGGCCGGCGATCCAGTTCTCGTAGCGGGAGCGCATGAAGGACGGGTGGAAATCGATGTCCTGCCCGCGGCCGATCAGGCGTTCGCGGCGGTCCTCGTCGCGGCCGCCGTTGCGGATGTACCACTGCCGGGACGTGACCACCTCGAGGGGCTTGTCACCCTTCTCGAAGAAGTTCACCGGGTGGGTGATCTTCTTGGGCTCTCCGTCGAGCAGGTCCGCTGCCGTGAGGAGTTCCACCACGGCCTCCTTGGCGGAGAAGACCGTCTTGCCGGCGATCGCGGCGTAGGCCTCGCGGCCGGCATCCGTGGTGATCCACTCCGGAGTCTCGGCGAGGATGCGGCCGTCTCGGCCGACGATCGCGCGGGTGGGAAGCTGGAGTTCGCGCCACCAGGTCACGTCGGTCAGATCACCGAAGGTGCAGACCATCGCGATGCCCGAGCCCTTGTCCGCCTTGGCCAGCGGGTGGGCCTTGACCTCCAGTTCGACGTCGAACAGGGGGGACTTTACGGTCTTGCCGAACAGCGGCTGGTACCGCTCGTCGTCGGGGTTTGCCACCAGGGCGGCGCAGGCAGCGAGCAGTTCGGGACGGGTCGTCTCGATGAAGATCTTCTCGCCGTCGGCAGTGAAGAACGGGTAGCGGTAGTACGCGCCGGGAACCTCGCGGTCCTCGAGCTCGGCCTGTGCCACGGCGGTGCGGAACGTGACGTCCCAGAGGGTGGGGGCCTCAGCCATGTAGGCATCGCCGGCGGCCAGGTTGGCGAGGAACGCGCGCTGGGAGACGGCCCGGGAGGTGTCGTCGATGGTGCGGTAGGTGAGGTTCCAGTCGACGGACAGGCCGAGGGTCTGGAACAGGTTCTCGAAGACCTTCTCGTCCTCGACGGCCAGCTCTTCACACAGTTCGATGAAGTTCTGCCGTGAGACGACGTCGAAGTCCCGCTGGTTCTTTGCCGGCTGGGCCGGCGGCTGGTAATCCGGGTTGTACGGGATGGCGGGATCGCAACGGACACCGTAGTAGTTCTGGACGCGGCGCTCGGTGGGCAGGCCGTTGTCGTCCCAGCCCATGGGGTAGAAGACGTTCTTGCCGGTCATGCGCATGTACCGGGCCTGCACGTCGGTCTGCGTGAAGGAGAACATGTGGCCCACGTGGAGGGATCCGGATGCGGTGGGCGGGGGAGTGTCGATCGAGTAGACCTGTTCCCGGGTGGTGTCCGGGTCGAACCGGTAGGTTCCTTCCTCGAGCCAGCGCTGCGTAAGGGCAGCCTCGAGGCCTTCCAGGGCCGGCTTGTCGGGAACGTTGATGGGGGCGGTGGCGGGCGTGTCTGTACCCTGCGTTGATTCAGCCATGACGCAATTGTTTCATGCCGGGCATTTGTTTCCTGCCCTGAAGTGCCTGCCCGCTGCCCAACGCCGGGAGTAGCATGCGGCCTATGACCAAAGCAGACGCCTCCTTTGCGGTCAAACGCATCTATGAGGAACCCGCGGACGACGACGGCTGCCGGGTTCTGGTGGACAGGCTCTGGCCGCGCGGGGTCAGTAAGGAACGTGCCCGGCTGGAGCTGTGGCTCAAGGAAGTTGCCCCGTCCCCGCCGCTCCGGCAGGAGTTCGCCCATATGCAGGAGCGGTTTGAGGATTTCCGCGCCCGGTACGAGGACGAACTTGCGGGCAATCCGGCGGTGGATCAGCTCCTGGAACTGGCCGCGAAGCACGGGAAGGTGACACTGCTCTACGCGGCCCGGGATCCGGAGGTGAACCATGCCAGGGTTCTGCTGGAGTTCCTGGCAGCACACGGTCCGGGAAAGTGAGCGGTTCGCGGAAGTAGACATTGGGCTGGCCCGCGAACGGTTGGCGCTAGGGTGGTGCCATGACTGAGGTTTCCCCAAGCTCTGACGTGTCCACCAGCAAAGCCGCCCTCGTGACGGGAGCCAGCTCCGGCATTGGCGAGGCCACCGTGCGCGCGCTCCGTGCCGACGGCTGGACCGTGTACGCCGTCGCCCGCCGTCAGGAACGGCTGGCCGCGCTGGAATCGGAGACAGGCGCCGTCGCCTTGGCCGCGGACATCGCCGAGGACGCTGACGTGGCCCGCCTGCTGGCAGAGGTGACCTCCGCCGGCGGGATCGACACGCTGGTCAATATCGCCGGCGGTGCGCGCGGAGCGGACCGTGTGGGCCAGGCCGTGACCGACGACTGGGAGTGGATGTACCGCGTGAACGTGCTCGGCACCATGAAGCTCACCCGTGCCTTCCTGCCGATGCTGCGCGAGAACGGCGAGGGCACGGTCCTGAACCTGACGTCCACGGCCGGACTGGATGCCTATGAAGGCGGCGGCGGCTACAACGCTGCCAAGTTCGCCCAGCATGCCCTGACCGGGGCGTTGCGGCTGGAAGAGGCCGAGCACAACGTCCGGGTCATCGAGGTTGCACCCGGCCTGGTCCAGACCGAGGAGTTCGCCCTCAACCGGCTGGGTGACGCGCAGGCGGCCAGCAAGGTGTACCAGGGCGTGGAGAAGCCGCTCACCGCCGGGGACGTGGCCGATGTGGTGCGCTACGCCGTGAGCGCACCGCACCACGTGAACCTCGACCAGATCGTCATCCGGCCGGTGGCGCAGGCCTCGACCTTCAAGCTGATCCGCAAGCAGGCCTGAGCCGGCTAACCCGCAGCGGGGACGTCCAGCGTGGCCAGCACCGCCGCGTGGTCCGTCCAGGCAACGCGGTGCACGGCATAGCCGGACGCCGGAATGTGCGGACTGGTGACCAGGTGGTCGATGGTGATGCCGGGGAGTAGCTGGCCGTCCATCGGCCACGTGGGCGTGAACCGCGCACCGGATGCCGTGCCGACGTCCACCAGCTTCCGGCCGCCCGGGCCGCCGTCGAGAAGTCTGCGGAACTCGGAGTGGTCGAATGTGGCGTTGAAGTCGCCGAGCAGCAGGTGGTTGCCCTGGCCGTCCGCCCCGTTGCGCGCCACCGGCCGGCCCAGCGATTCCAGGTCGCTGCGCCACTGCCCGACCCGGACGTCCACCGGCGGGAGGGTGTGCACGTTGGTGACCTGAAGCGTGGCGGCTGCGCTGCCAGTGCGGGTGTTGCCAGGACCCGCACTGCCTTGGACATCCCTGCCGTCACCGGCAACGGGCAGTGTCAGCCGGAAGCTTGGGATCTGGAACGGAGTGTCGGGAATCAGCCCGATGGCCTGGATGGGGTGTTGTGAGTACGTGGCGCTGCCGGATCCGTTCTCCCTGGGGCTGCTGAGCCGGTGGGCAAGGAGGCTCCCCAGCCCCTCTGCGGCCAGCCGGTCCTCCAGTGCCTGGGTGTGCTCCTGGATGGCGAGCAGTCCCACCCCGTTGTCCCGTACAAGCCTGACGATCTCGGCGGCGTCGGCCTTGCCGAAGCGGGAATTGATGCTCATCACCGTCAGCGGAACGGTGTCGCGGGGACCGGACGCGCCGGCGCCCGCCCGCCCGGCACCCGTTTCTGCAGTGTCCGCCCGGCCCGCGTCCGGGGCCCACAACCAGAAGAGCTGGGCCCCGAGGAGCAGTACGGCAGCGGCCGTGACCAAGAGCCGCCGGCCCAGCAATGCCAGAACCAGTGCAAGGGCGGCAGGAATCACCAGCCACGGCGTGAACGACAGCAGCTGGACCACCTGTGTGGGCCACTCGGCCGGGATGGCACGAAAGACCGAAAGCGATGCGAGCGGCAGGAGAATGCAGAGCGCCAACACCCTGGCCGAAGCAGTCATGGATCGAGTCTAGGCCGGGGGGCGCCCATGGTTATGGCCGCCGCGGCCACAGCAGTTAGACTGGAGCCAGCAGCTTTGACCCGGCCATCACCGGTGAGCTTCCGGAAGAACACCCGGCCCGCGTTGCAGGCCAGGGCCAGTAGAACCGGACGGGTAAGCCCGTCACAGCAGCAATGAGCGGCCGACGCCGACACTCCCTTGGGAGCTTCGGTGCCGGTAAGTGAGGTGGTACCGCGGTGCCGGTGCAGTCGTTCTGACTGTGCACGCGCCGTCCTCGCATCCTGAATGATCCACTTGTTCACCAGCTCAACCCAGGATGTCGAGATGACGTATTACCCCAAGGCCTCAGCAGCCCCGTCCGGTCCAGGCTCCTCCGCAGGAGTGTCCGCCTCCGTGAAGTTTCCGGAGATCGAAGAGCGGATCCTCAAGTACTGGGACGAGGACGGCACCTTCCAGGCAAGCATCGACCAGCGCAGTGCCGACCTTCCCGGCGGTGCCCCCGGCAGCAACGAGTTCGTCTTCTACGACGGCCCGCCCTTCGCCAACGGCCTGCCGCACTACGGCCACCTGCTGACCGGCTACGCCAAGGACCTGGTGGGCCGCTACCAGACCCAGCGCGGCAAGCGCGTTGAACGCCGCTTCGGCTGGGACACCCACGGCCTTCCCGCCGAGCTGGAAGCCATGAAGCAGCTGGGCATGACGGACAAGACCCAGATCGAGGCCATGGGCATCGACAAGTTCAACGACGCCTGCCGCGCCTCCGTGATGAAGTACGCCAACGAGTGGCAGGCATACGTCACCCGCCAGGCCCGCTGGGTGGACTTCGACAACGACTACAAGACGCTCAACGTCGAGTACATGGAGTCCGTGCTCTGGGCTTTCAAGCAGCTGCACGAGAAGGGCCTGACCTACAACGGCTACCGCGTGCTGCCGTACTGCTGGAAGGACGAGACGCCGCTGTCCAACCATGAGCTGCGCATGGACGACGACGTCTACAAGAACCGCCAAGACCAGACGGTCACCGTGACGTTCCCGATCAAGTCAGGGGAATCCGAACTCTCCCGGCAGCTGGCCGGCGTGCAGGCGCTCGCCTGGACCACCACGCCCTGGACGCTGCCCACCAACCTGGCGCTCGCCGTCGGGCCTTCCATCAGCTACGCCGTGCTGCCCGCCGGACCGAATGGCGTCAAGGCCGCCTCGGCGGAGGCGCCGGTCACCGGAAGCTTCCTGCTCGCCGAGGACCTGCTGGGCACTTACGCGAAGGACCTGGGGTACGGTGATGGTGCAGCTGGCGCCGCGGCTGCGGCCGCCGCTGTCACATCCACCCACACCGGCGCCGAGCTCGAAGGCCTCACCTACGAGCCGCTGTGGCACGACTTCGCGGACACGGAAAAGTACGGCACCCAGAACGCCTGGCAGTTCCTCGTGGCGGATTACGTCACCACCACGGACGGCACCGGCATCGTCCACCAGGCCCCGGCCTACGGTGAGGACGACCAGAAGGTCTGCGAGGAAGCGGGCATCCCCGTGGTCCTCTCCGTGGACGAGGGCGCCAAGTTCCTGCACCTGTTCGCCCACGGCGACCTGCACGACATCGTCGGGCTGCAGGTCTTCGACGCCAACAAGCCCATCACCCAGGTGCTTCGCGCCCAGGGCCGCCTGGTCCGCCAGGCCAGCTACGAGCACAGCTACCCGCATTGCTGGCGCTGCCGCAACCCCCTGATCTACCGCGCCGTCTCCTCCTGGTACGTCGAGGTCACGAAGTTCCGCGACCGGATGTCCGAGCTGAACCAGGAGATCAACTGGATCCCCGGCAACGTCAAGGACGGCCAGTTCGGCAAGTGGCTCGCCAACGCCCGCGACTGGTCCATCAGCCGCAACCGTTACTGGGGCAGCCCCATCCCGGTCTGGCAGTCCAGCGATCCCGAGTACCCGCGCACGGACGTGTACGGCTCCCTTGCGGAAATCGAGGCTGATTTCGGCCGGCTGCCGCTGAACAAGGACGGCCAGGTGGACCTGCACCGGCCGTTCATCGACGAACTGACCCGGCCCAACCCGGACGACCCCCGCACCCCCGAAGAGGGCCAGTCGGTCATGCGCCGGGTGGAGGACGTGCTGGACGTCTGGTTCGACTCCGGCTCCATGCCCTACGGCCAGGTGCACTACCCGTTCCAGAACGAGGCCTGGTTCGACACCCACAACCCGGCCGACTTCATCGTGGAATACATCGGACAGACCCGCGGCTGGTTCTACATGCTGCACATCCTGTCCACTGCGCTGTTTGACCGGCCGGCCTTCCGGAACGTCATCAGCCACGGCATCGTGCTGGGCTCCGACGGCCAGAAGATGTCCAAGAGCCTGCGCAACTACCCGGACGTTTCCGAAGTGCTGGACCGCGACGGATCCGACGCCATGCGCTGGTTCCTCATGTCCAGCCCGATCCTGCGCGGCGGCAACCTGGTGGTCACCGAGCAGGGCATCCGCGACGGCGTCCGCCAGGTCATCCTGCCGCTGTGGAACGTGTACAGCTTCTTCACGCTGTACACGAACGCCGCGGACGGCGGCCGCGGCTATGATGCGAAGCTCCGCTACGACGGTTACGCCGACACCCTCGATCAGTATCTGCTGGCCAACACCGGCGACCTCGTCCGGAACATGACCGCACAGCTGGACACGTACGACATCTCCGGGGCCTGCGACGAGCTGCGCAGCTACCTGGACATGCTCACCAACTGGTACGTCCGCCGCAGCCGCCAGCGCTTCTTCGACGAGAACGCGGACGCCTTCGACGCCCTGTACACCGCCCTTGAGGCCGTGTGCCGCGTGGCCGCCCCGCTGCTGCCGCTCGTCTCCGAGGAGATCTGGCGCGGCCTCACCGGCGGGCGCTCCGTGCACCTGGCCGACTGGCCGGACGCCGGGCTGTTCCCGGCCGACGCCGGCCTGGTCGAGGCGATGGACCGCGTGCAGCAGATCTGCTCCACCGGCTCCTCGCTGCGGAAGGCCGCCAACCTGCGCGTGCGCCTGCCGCTGCAGGAACTCACTGTCGTGGCACCCGGGGCAGATACGCTGGAAGGCTTTGCCGCCGTCGTCGCCGACGAACTGAACCTGCGCTCGGTCCGCCTGCTGGACGCCGCCAGCGCCTCCCCGGAGGAGTTCGGCATCGAGCAGAAACTCGTGGTCAATGCCCGTGCCGCCGGCCCGCGCCTCGGCAAGAACGTGCAGCTGGCCATCAAGGGTTCCAAGTCTGGCGACTGGTCCGTCTCCGACGCCGGTGTGGTCACCGCGGGCGGCCTTGAGCTGGAACCGCAGGAGTACACGCTGGAGACGGTGGTGGCAGAGTCCGGCGGCGGCTCCGCAACGGCGTCTTCTGCTGCCGCAGTGTTGCCCACCGGCGGCTTCGTGGTCCTCAACACCGAGGTCACTCCCGAGCTCGAGGCCGAAGGCCTGGCGCGTGACATGGTCCGCGCCATCCAGCAGGCGCGCAAGGACGCGGCGCTGAACGTGAGCGACCGGATCCGGACCACCGTGAACGCCGCGCAGAACGTCATCGACGCCCTGCTGGCGAACGCCGAGCTGGTGAAGACCGAAACGCTGACGCTCGAGCTGGAGGCCGTGCCGGCCGACGCCGCGGAACCGCGTATCACCGTCGAAAAAGTGGGGGCCTGAGACATGACCGACGAGTTCTCCGTGGAGAGCGTCTACGCCGAGCTGCTGGGCCGGGCGCCGGAAAACAAGATGGAGCCCCGGCTTGCGCCGCTGTTCCGCGCCATGGATGTGCTGGGGGAGCCGAACAAGGCCTACCCGATCATCCACATCACCGGCACCAACGGAAAAACGTCAACGGCCCGGATGATCGAGGCGGGCCTGCGAGCCCACGGTCTCAGCACCGGGCGCTACACCAGCCCCCACCTGTCCAAGGTGACGGAACGCATCAGCCTGGACGGCGCGCCCGTGTCCGACGAGACGTTCGTGCGCATCTGGGACGAGATCCGGCCCTACCTGCAGATCGTGGACGAGGAACTCACTGCCGAGGGCCAGCCCCGGCTGACCTACTTCGAGTGCCTGACCATCCTGGCCTTCGCCGTGTTCGCCGACCAGCCGGTCAATGTGGCGATCATGGAGGTGGGCCTCGGCGGCATCACCGACGCCACCAACGTCGGCGACGGCCAGGTGTCCGTGGTGACACCCATCTCGCTCGACCACACCGACCTGCTGGGTGACACCACCGAGGACATCGCCTACGAGAAGGCCGGCATCATCAAGCCCGGCGGCTTCCTCGTCAGCGCCGCGCAGCCGCTGGATGCCGCACAGGTCCTGCTCGAGAAGGCCAAAGAGGTGCAGGTGCCGTTCCGCTTCGAAGGCGTGGAATTCGGCGTCGAGTCCCGGCAGGTCGCTGTCGGCGGCCAGATGGTGACCGTCCAAGGCCTGGCCGGGCGCTATCCGGACCTCATGGTCCCGCTGCACGGTGCCCACCAGGCCGAGAACGCCGCCGTTGCCGTGGCCGCGCTGGAGGCATTCCTGGGCGGCGGCGAGAAGGAGCTGTCCCTGGAGGTCCTGCAGGAGGCTTTCGCCACCGTTTCGTCCCCGGGCCGGCTGGAAGTCGTGCGGACAGCCCCCACCATCATCGTGGACGCTGCCCATAACCCGGACGGCATCCGGGCCTCGGCCGAGGCAATCCAGGAGGCTTTCAGCTTCAGCAAGCTGGTGGTCGTGGTGGGCGTGCTCAAGGAAAAGGACGCCGAGGAGATCCTGCGCCAGCTGAAGGAATCACTGGGCGGCCTCGCCCAGGAATTCTGCTTCACCCAGTCCAACTCGCCGCGGGCGGTGCCTGCAGCGGAACTGGCGGAACTCGCGGTCGACCTCGGCTTCGGCGAGGAAAACGTGCACATCGCCGAGAAGCTGGACGACGCACTGGAGTGGGCCGTTGAGCGCGCCGAAGCCAATGACGACCTCGCCGGCGGCGTGCTGGTGACGGGGTCGATCACGCTGGTGGCGGATGCCCGCATCCTGCTTGGCAAGGCGGCCACCTGATGGCGCGGCTGACAAAGGCCCAGCGTGAATGGCGCCCGGGGATGCCCAAGAAGCGCCGCTCCACCAAGGTCATGTTCGCCTCGACGGTCCTGCTGCTGGAGGCCTTCGTGGTCTTCTTCGCCACGCTGGCGGTGTTCGGCCTGCGCCGTGCCGAGATCTCCCCGGCGCTGATCCTCTCTGTGGGCATCGGCCTGAGCGTGGTGCTGATCCTGGCCTGCGCCGTGCTGTCCAGGCCGTGGGGCGTGGGGCTGGGCTGGATCCTGCAGCTGGTGCTCATCCTCAGCGGCTTCGCGGAACCCATGATGTTCCTCGTCGGCGCGCTGTTCGCCCTCGCCTGGTGGTACGGCATCCGGGCCGGCATCCGGATTGACCGCGAGTCCGCCCAGCGGGACCGCGAGCAGGCCGAGTGGGAGGCCGCCCACCCGGACGCCGCCGGCAATGAAGGCACCGGCCAGACCCCGTAGACTTACCGTCGAAACCCACAACCAACCCTTTGGAGCAACTGTGAGCATTGAGCGCACCCTTGTCCTGATCAAGCCGGACGGCGTCACCCGCAACCTGACGGGCGAAATCCTCAAGCGGATCGAAGCCAAGGGCTACACCCTGGCCGAACTCAAGAAGACCAACGCCAGCCGGGAACTGCTCGAGCAGCACTACGAGGAGCACGTGGGCAAGCCGTTCTACGAGCCGCTCGTGGAGTTCATGCTCAGCGGCCCCGTGGTGGCGGCGATCTTCGAAGGCCACCGCGTCATCGAAGGCTTCCGGTCGCTGGCCGGCACCACCGACCCCACGACGGCGGCCCCCGGAACCATCCGCGGCGACTTCGGCCGCGACTGGGGCCTGAAGGTCCAGCAGAACCTCGTCCACGGCTCGGACTCGGTGGACTCGGCCGAGCGCGAAATCAAGATCTGGTTCCAGGCCTGAGCTTTCCGGGAGGTTAAGCGCGCCGGCAAGTAAGCGCGAACGTACAGTTGTGGCCCCTCACTCCTCGAAGTGGGGGGCCACAACTGTACGTTCGCGCTGATCCGCGGGGGCTTAACTGTCCGTTCGCGCTGCTAGAAGCCTGAGGTGCCGGCGAACACCTGGATGAAGGCGAAGAAGATGGTCGCAGCCACGGCAACGTAGAGCAGCGCCGAGATGATCCAGCCCGAGTCGCCCAGGAGCCGGGCCAGGCCCGCCGGCGCCGGAATCACGCCGTGGACCACGTTCCGCACGGTCACCCAGACAAAGAGCGGAATCATTGCGGCCCAGACAACCATGCAGAACGGGCACAGGATGCGGATGGAGTACAGCGCCTGGGACCACAGCCACACCACGAAGATGAAGCCGAGGGTGATGCCCGCCTGCAGCCCGAGCCAGTACCAGCGTTCGAACCGCGCACCGGCCAGCAGGGCCATTCCCACGGTGGTGGTGATGGCGAAGGCAACAATTCCGATGAACATGTTCGGGAAGCCGAAGACTGAACTCTGCCACGTCTGCATGACCTGCCCGCAGGAGATCCAGGGGTTCACGTCGCAGACGGTGGCGTGGTTGGGATCCTTGAGGACCTCCAGCTTTTCCAGCACCAGGATGCCGGATGCCAGCCAGCCCACGACGCCGGTAATGACCAGCAGCCAGCCGAAGGGGCGGTCGCGTGTCATGGCCGGCAGGGCGGCACCGGCCGAAGCCGCGGCGGGCCCGGCACCGTCCTGGTGGTCCTGGTCGTAGTCCGTGCCTGTGGAAGGCGATATGCGTGGCATGGGATGGCGTCCTTTGTGTGGGGTGCTCCTGCCCAGATTGTATCGCCGCCGGCTTGAGGCAGTCTGTACTCACTTCCACGGATCGCCTTGACCGGGTCTGTCACACAATTACAGCGTATTTGAACAGCAATATGAGAGAATAAACGTGGCTGGAGCGCGAACCACATTCGAACTCCAGTCCGGTGGCTTGTTCCCAAGACCGCCAATGAGCACTGGTGCAGGCTTCGGAAAGAAGATCCAGCCTCCCAGCTTCCATTGGACGGCACCTGGTTGTGGTTGTCAGAAACAACGGGTTCCAGTAACAATCCCGCCGGCCTGTCAGGCCTGCCGCACCCCACTGCCGGTGCGAGCCTGCTGGTATCCAATTGACTTCTGTCAATGCCTGCGGGTTTTGACAATATGTGCCCCAATGGGTGCCGAATGTGGCGGCATGTCAGGGGCAGGAGTGTTGCCACATATGGATAATGACCAGGTTATAGCCGAGAATGTTGAACCGGCTGCCGCCGGCGAAGCCGCCGCCGAGGCTCCCAAGAAAGCCACCAGGACCCGGCGCAAGGCGGCGCCCAAGGCCACCGCAGCGGATGCGGAGTCCGCGGCGGAGGCTGCAACCGCTGATGCCGCCGCGGCGGAGCCCGCTGTCGCGGAAGGCGCCGAAGCCCCGGCCAAGACCCCGGTGCGCCGGACCCGCGCCCGGAAGAAGGTTGCCGAAGAGCCGTTGCCCGCATTTGCGGAAGCAGCCGGGGCCGAAGTGGATGCGCAGGAAACCGGCGGACAGGCAGCCGCCACGGAGCCGGCAGCCGAGGCCGTGCCGGCCGCCGAGGAACCTTCTGCCGAGTCAAAGCCTGTGCGCCGCCGCCGGGCAACGAAGCCGAAGGCCGCGGAGCCGGCCGAAGGCCCCGCTGAGCCAGCGGAAACTGCCGGGACACCCGCTGCCGTGACTGCCGCTGAAGCGGCGTCCGGCGGACAGACGGAGGTGCCCGCCCCTGCTGCTGCTGCCCCCGCAGCCCAGGCAGCGCCGGCCGAAGCAGCCCCTGCCGAACCGGCGGCTGCACAGGAAGCCGCCGCCGAGGAGGAAGCCGAAGAAGAGACTGCCGGGCAGTCGCCCGTGGGTTCGCTCTTCCTGGAGCCGGCCTCAGTGACATCGATCATCTTCCAGGCCCCTGACCTGAACACGGTCATCCGCCCCGCCGCTCCCGCTAAGGAGGACGTGGCAGCCGAGGACCTCGAGGACGAGCTCGAGGACGAGGGCCGCCGCCGGCGGCGCAGCCGCGGCCGCCGCGGCCGCAGCCGGACCGACCGCGAGATCACCGACGGCGATGAGGGAACAGACGAGTCTGACGAAGCCGGCGAAGATGAGGCCGCGCAGCTCGACGACGGCGTAACGTCCCGCCGTCGCCGGCGCCGCCGCCGCGGTGACCAGGACCTGGAACTGACCGGCGGGGGAGAAGACGATCCCCCCAACACTGTCACCCGTGTCCGCGCCCCGCGGGCCATCAGCGAGGCTCCGGCGAGCAACCGCGTGACCAGTGTCAAGGGATCCACCCGCCTGGAAGCCAAGAAGCAGCGCCGGCGCGAGTCGCGGGACACCGGCCGCCGCCGCACCGTGATTACCGAGGCCGAGTTCCTGGCCCGCCGGGAGTCCGTGGACCGCCAGATGATCGTCCGCCAGCGCGACGACAGAATCCAGATCGGTGTCCTGGAAGACGGCGTCCTTGCTGAGCACTTCGTCTCCAAGACGCAGCAGGACTCTCTGATCGGCAACGTCTACCTGGGCAAGGTCCAGAACGTCCTGCCGTCCATGGAAGCCGCCTTTGTCGACATCGGACGCGGCCGCAACGCCGTGCTGTACGCCGGTGAGGTCAACTGGGACGTCGTCAACCTCGAAGGCAAGCAGCGCCGGATCGAGAACGCGCTGAAGTCCGGCGATTCCGTCCTGGTCCAGGTCACCAAGGATCCGGTCGGCCACAAGGGTGCCCGCCTCACCAGCCAGATCTCCCTGCCCGGCCGCTACCTCGTGTATGTGCCCGGCGGTTCCATGACCGGCATCTCCCGCAAGCTGCCCGACGTCGAACGCAACCGCCTGAAGCGGATCCTCAAGGACCGCCTGCCCGAGGACGCGGGCGTCATTGTGCGGACGGCCGCTGAAGGCGCTTCCGAGGAGGAACTGACCCACGACATTAACCGTCTCCGTGCCCAGTGGGAGGGGATTGAGAGCCAGGCGAAGTCAACCAAGGTGCTCGCACCGGAACTGCTGTACGGCGAACCGGACCTGACCATCAAGGTTGTGCGGGACGTCTTCAACGAGGACTTCTCCAAGCTGATCGTGTCCGGCGACGAAGCGTGGGACACCATCGAGGCGTACGTCACCTACGTTGCCCCGGACCTCGTGGGCCGGCTCGAAAAGTGGACCAAGGATGAGGACATCTTCTCCGCCTGGCGCATTGACGAGCAGATCCACAAGGCACTCGACCGCAAGGTATTCCTGCCCTCCGGCGGCTCGCTGGTCATTGACCGGACCGAGGCCATGACGGTGGTTGACGTCAACACCGGCAAATTTACCGGCAGCGGCGGCAACCTCGAGGAGACGGTCACCAAGAACAACCTGGAGGCGGCCGAGGAAGTTGTCCGCCAGCTGCGGCTGCGCGACATCGGCGGCATCATCGTCATCGACTTCATCGACATGGTGCTGGAATCCAACCGCGACCTGGTCCTGCGCCGCCTGGTGGAATGCCTGGGCCGGGACCGGACAAAGCACCAGGTGGCCGAGGTGACCTCCCTGGGACTCGTGCAGATGACCCGCAAGCGCATGGGCACCGGCCTCCTGGAAGTCTTCGGCGAGCAGTGTGAGGCATGCGCAGGCCGGGGCGTCGTCACCCATGACGAGCCGGTGGAGCACCGCCGTGCCAACACCGTGGCCGCGGAGCACCACGTGCACCGCGCCGAGGTACAGCCCCCTGCCCGGTCCGAACGGAAGCGCCGCCGCGGCAAGGGCGGACAGCTGTCCTCCGAGATTGCACCGGCCGCCCCTGCTGCCGTGCACCACCCCGAACCGTCCGAGGCAGAACGCCACGCCAAGGCCGAAGCCACCCGTGCCGCCCTGGCCAACATCGCGGCAGCGGCCCACGCCGCCCACCTGCACGAGGAAGCGGCGCACAGTGCCGCAGCTTCGGGCGAGTCCGCCCGTCCGGCAGCTCCCGCGGCCGCCGCACCGGAAAGCCCCGTGGTGCACCGCGCTCCGGAAACGGAGAGCGTCTCCGGACGGCCCGGCGCAGTGCTCACCTTCGGCGGTGAAAAGGTGATTCTTCCGTTCGTCGACCACAGCGAGGAGCCGGTCAAGGAAGCGCCGGCCCTGACGCTGGACCGCCTGGAGGAAGCCTTCGCGCACCTTGGTGCTCCGGTTGCCCCCGCGGACGAGAAGGTCGCTGCGGAGGAGGCACCCGCCACGGCCCGGCCGGAAAGCCAGCAGCCGGAAAGCCAGCCCGCCGAAAGCCCCGCCCCGTCCCGGAGCCGACGTCCGCGCCGGAACCGCAGTGCCAGCCGCGCCCAGGGGGCAGCCAACGAGACTTCCGTGGAACACCACGTGGTTGCGCCGGCTGCTGCCGCAGGGCACTCGCACGAGGCCAAGGCACCGGAAACGGGCAATGCGCAGGGAGCGTCCAAGGCTACCCAGCAGCCCGCCAGCGAGCCGATCATCCTGGGAGTAGGGGTACCCGCCTCAGAGCTCTAGACCTCAGAGCTCTAGGACAACGGACTCTGACTGAGCCCACCGGATGAAGGTCCGGCGCCGCGTTTGCGGTGCCGGGCCTTTCCGGTTTCCAGGCAGTGCCCGCCAAAGCCTGTCGTAAACGTCAAATTCGGTGTCCTGGGCCGGACGAACCGCTAGGCTGGGGGACTGACACGGGGTGCCGCGCACGGGCCGGCTGAGATCCAAACCCGTTGAACCTGTCCGGTTAGCACCGGCGAAGGGATGTCTTCCTTGTCATCAGCATCGCTCCTGCCCGCACCAGCATCCGCCGCCGGTTCCCTCCTGGAATCCGTGGCACCGGCCGCTCCGACTTCCCGCGACGTTCCCCGGGTCCTTGCCATCGCGGGCTCCGATCCGTCCGGCGGTGCGGGCATCCAAGCCGACCTGAAAAGTATTGCGGCCCACGGCGGCTACGGGATGGCCGCAATAACCGCCCTGACCGCGCAGAACACCACCGGCGTGCGCGGCGTGCACGTTCCGCCGGCGTCCTTCCTGTCAGCGCAACTGGACGCTGTCAGCGACGACATCGACGTGGACGCCGTGAAGATCGGCATGCTCGGCGATGCCCAGGTGATAGCCGCAGTCCGCAGCTGGCTCGAAAAGGTGCGGCCCGCCGTCGTGGTTCTCGATCCGGTGATGGTGGCCACCAGCGGTGACCGCCTCCTTCAGCAGTCCGCAGAGGAAGCACTCGGCGAACTGCTGCCGCTGGCGGACCTGATCACCCCCAACCTTCCCGAACTGGCCATGCTGCTCGGGGAACCGGAAGCCGCGGACTGGGCCGCCGCCCTTGACCAGGGCAGGCGGCTCGCGGCCCGGACCGGTGCCACGGTGCTCGTCAAAGGCGGTCACCTGAACGGCTCAACCTGCCCGGATGCCCTCGTGAACACGGCCGGGCTGCTGTCCGCGGAGGTGGTGGAGGTCGCGGGTGAACGGATCACCACGCCGAACAGCCACGGCACCGGGTGCTCGCTCTCCTCGGCCATGGCCACGGCCCAGGCACGGCTCGGCGACTGGGAAGCGTCATTGCGGGCGGTCAAGCCCTGGCTGGCCGGAGCCCTCCGGACATCCGGGCAGCTGGAGGTCGGCGCGGGCAACGGACCGATCAACCACTTCCACCACCTCGCCCAGCCCGAACGGGTGGGCGGCTTCGCTGAACTGCTGCGCGCTGAGACCGTGGCCGACCTGGAAGTCATTTACAACCTGGGCTTCATCCGTGGACTTGCCGAAGGCACCCTGGTGGAGAAGGAATTCGCGTACTACCTGGCGCAGGACGCCATCTACCTCAACGGCTACTCCCGTGTCCTGGCGCGGGCCAGCGCACTCGCGCCAACCGAATCCGAGCAGCTGTTCTGGGCCCGATCGGCGCAGCAATGCCTGGAGGTTGAATCGGAACTGCACCGCAACTGGCTCAGCACGCGCACCGTGCAGACAGAGCTTGGCCCGGTCACGAAAGCGTACGTCGATCATCTGCTTGCGGCTTCGGCGGGTGGCAGCTACGCGGTGCTGGTGGCCGCGGTCCTGCCTTGCTTCTGGCTGTACGCCGAGGTGGGGGAGACCCTGCACGCCGAATATGTGGCTGCCGGGGCGCCGGCCGGGCACCCGTACGCTGAATGGCTGCGGACGTACGCCGACGAGGAGTTCGCTGCCGCGACGCTGCGGGCCATCGAAATCGCCGACGACGCCGGCCGGGCCGCGTCGGCGGGGGAGCGTGAAGCGATGATCACCGCGTTCCGGCAGTCCTGCCGGTACGAGCTGGAATTCTTCGACGCGCCGAGCCGCCACAGCTGAACGGAATTGGGCGCGGCGCCCGGTAAGATAGTCGCGCACGGCATCGGATGTCCGGAACAGCGCCTCTGTGGCGCCTATCACGTACGAACCGCCGGTGCCAGCCTCATTTGCGGCCGACGACGGAATTAGCGTATTCTAGATCTTCGGTGCTTACGCCAACACTTGGGTTATGACCCGGGATTCGTCCAATCGGACTTCTTCCTGGGATAGCTCACGGGTTCCCCCCGGGCAATCCACGGCGTTGAGGCACAGCGCGAACCAGGCCAAGTTTTCGGACCAGGGTTCCGCACGCAAATTTAGTAATAGACGTCGAGAGAAGTGAGTTCCCAAGTGGTGTACGCGATTGTCCGCGCAGGCGGCCGCCAAGAGAAGGTTTCCGTTGGAGACTTCGTTACCCTGAACCGCGTCGCCGGTGGAGCTGGCAGCACGATTGAGCTGCCCGCGCTGCTCCTGGTAGACGGTGACAAGGTCACCTCCGCAGCTGCGGACCTGGCCAAGGTAACTGTGACGGCTGAGATCCTTCAGGACCTCCGTGGTCCGAAGATCGTCATCCAGAAGTTCAAGAACAAGACCGGTTACAAGAAGCGCCAGGGTCACCGTCAGGAACTGACCAAGGTCAAGATCACCGGTATCAAGTAACCTCCGGTTACTGTTCAGGTTTCCCGCAGTTTTTCCAGAATTAAAGGCAGGCATTCCAAATGGCACACAAAAAAGGCGCGAGCTCCACTCGCAACGGTCGTGACTCCAACGCCCAGTACCTCGGCGTAAAGCGCTTCGGCGGCCAGGTAGTTTCCGCTGGCGAGATCATCGTCCGCCAGCGCGGCACCCACTTCCACCCGGGTGCAGGCGTTGGCCGTGGCGGCGACGACACCCTGTTCGCACTGCAGGCAGGTGCCGTTGAATTCGGCACGCGCCGCGGCCGTCGGGTCGTCAACATCGTTGCTGCTGCAGCTGCAGAGTAACAACAAGTTCTGAACCGGTGGAGCGGGCCATGATGGCTCGCTCCACTGTTCTTTTAACCGCATTACAATCGATTTGGACGTCCAGGACGGCCGAATTCAGCAATAGAGGAGATTCACCGTGGCGAGCTTTGTAGACCGGGTAGTACTGCATGTATCCGGCGGTACCGGCGGCCACGGCTGTGTCTCCGTCCACCGTGAAAAGTTCAAGCCGCTCGGCGGACCTGACGGCGGCAACGGCGGCGACGGCGGCGACGTCATCCTGCGCGTTGACTCGCAGACCACCACGCTGCTCGACTACCACCACGCACCGCACCGGCACGCCACCAATGGCGGCCCCGGCATGGGTGACTGGCGCGGCGGCAAGAACGGCGAGACCCTGGTCCTGCCCGTTCCCGACGGCACCGTCGTCAAGACCAAGGACGGCCAGGTACTGGCCGACCTCGTGGGCGAGGGCACGGAATTCGTCGCAGCCTCCGGCGGGCAAGGCGGGCTCGGAAACGCTGCGCTGTCCTCGCAGAAGCGCCGGGCGCCAGGCTTCGCCCTGCTCGGCATCGAGGGTGATGCCAGGGATATCGTCCTGGAGCTCAAGTCGATCGCAGACATTGCCCTGGTGGGTTTCCCCTCGGCCGGCAAGTCCAGCCTGATCGCGGCCATGTCTGCCGCCCGCCCCAAGATCGCCGATTACCCCTTCACTACCCTCATCCCCAACCTGGGCGTGGTCCAGGCCGGCGACGTCCGTTTCACCATCGCCGACGTCCCGGGACTCATCGAGGGTGCCAGTGAAGGCAAGGGCCTAGGCCACAACTTCCTCCGCCACGTCGAGCGCTGCGCGGCTTTGGTCCACGTTTTGGACTGCGGTACGCTGGAATCTGACCGAGATCCGCTCTCGGACCTCGCAATTATCGAAGCCGAACTCGAAAAGTATGCGGTGGACATGAGCTACGCCGGCACGAACGGCGAAGTTGTCCCGCTCAACCACCGCCCGCGGCTGGTGGCACTGAACAAGGTTGACCTGCCGGACGGCAAGGACATGGCCGAGTTTGTCCGGCCGGAGCTGGAGTCCCGCGGCTACCGTGTGTTCGAAGTTTCAGCCACGAGCCATGAAGGCCTGCGCCAGCTTGGCTTCGCCATGGCGGAGATCGTCAAGGCCGCCCGCGACAGCGTGGCAGCCACGCCGCCGAAGGTGCACGCACCAATACTGCGACCCCGCGCCGTCAACGAGACCGGATTCCGGATCCGCCGTGAAGAGAAAAACCTGGAGCCGCTGTTCCGCGTTCTGGGCGAGAAGCCCGTGCGCTGGGTCAAGCAGACGGACTTCACCAACGAGGAAGCCATTGGCTACCTTGCCGACCGCCTCGCCAAGCTCGGCGTCGAAACCGAGCTGTTCAAGCAGGGCGCCAAGCCCGGCGACACCGTGGTGATCGGTGAGGATGACGGCGTGGTGTTCGACTGGGAACCGACCATGATGGCTGGCGCCGAGCTGCTGGCTTCGCCGCGCGGCACGGACGTCCGCTTCGCAGACATTGGCGACCGTCCCACCCGCGGCCAGAAGCGCGAAGAACAGATCGAACGCCGCGAGGCGAAGGCGGCGGCACGGGCCGAGCTGGAAGCCGAGCGCAAAGCCGGTATCTGGACCGAGTCCGTCAGCGCGCGCCGGGCTGCCCGGCCTCTCAAGGAGAGCGGACTGAACACCGAACATGAGGAGTGAACCCGCACACGTGACTGATACTTCCGCAATTGTCATCGAGGAACCCAGGACCGACGATCGCAGCATGCTCGCCAGGGCCCGCCGCATTGTGGTCAAAGTAGGATCGTCGTCCCTTACCAGCATCAAGGGCGGAATATCGGAGGAGGCGCTCACCGAGCTTTCGGATGTGCTGGCCGCCAAGTGCAACGCGGGAACCGAGATCATCCTCGTTTCCTCCGGAGCCATTTCGGCCGGCCTGGCCCCGCTGGGCCTGGCAAAGCGTCCGCGCGACCTCGCCACGCAGCAGGCCGCGGCCAGCGTGGGGCAAGGCCTGCTGATGGCACGGTACACGCACGCCTTCGCCGCCCACGGCGTCACCGTGAGCCAGGTGCTCCTCACCGCCGATGACCTCATGCGGCGCAGCCACCACACCAACGCGTTCCGTGCCCTCAACCGGCTGCTGAACCTTGGCGTGGTGCCCGTCGTGAACGAGAACGACACCGTCGCCACGCACAAGATCCGGTTCGGCGACAACGACCGCCTGTCCGCCCTCGTGGCGCATTTGGTGCGGGCCGACGCGCTGGTTCTGCTGTCCGACGTCGACTCCCTCTATGACGGTCCGCCGGCCAAGGGGGCCAAACGGATTCCGCAGGTGGACGGCCCCGAGGACCTCGACGGCGTCTCCATCGGCAAGACCGGCAAGGCAGGCGTCGGCACCGGCGGCATGCAGACCAAGGTGGAGGCCGCCACGATGGCTGCCGACTCCGGAATCCCCGCCCTCGTCACATCCACCTCCAACGCCGCCGCGGCCCTGGCCGGCGAGGACGTCGGAACCTGGTTCACCGTCAACGGGGGGCGCAAGTCCGTCCGGATGATGTGGCTCGCGCATCTGGCCCACGTGCAGGGCCGGCTGTTCCTTGACGCCGGCGCCGTCCGGGCCGTGCGGGACAACCACACCTCGCTGCTGCCCGCCGGCATCACCTCTGTCGAAGGCAACTTCGAAAGCGGCGACGCCGTCGAAATGGTCTCGCCTGAAGGCACCGTCATTGCCCGCGGACTGGTGAACTACTCCGCGGCCGAACTGCCGCAGATGCTCGGACGGTCCACCGTGGAGCTGGGCGAGGCCCTGGGCCGCGGGTTTGACCGTGAAGTTGTTCACGTTGACGACCTGGTTCTGGTCTAAGCGGGGGACTCGCCTAGACTTGAATGATGACTGAGGCACTGATGAACCAAGCAGCTGAGACATCCAACGACGCTACGACGGTCCCCACCCTGCCGGAAGACAGCCGGCCCGCAGCGGCGGACGTCGAGTCGGCCGTCTACGCCATCGCCGACCGTTCCCGGCAGGCCGCCCGCAGCATGGGCCGCGCCAACCGGGCCTGGAAGGACAAGGCCCTGCGCGCCATCGGGAGCGCGCTGCTCGCAAACAAGGGGCAGATCCTGGCCGCAAACACCAAGGACGTGGAAGCGGGCCGCGCCAACGGCACGTCCGCCGCCCTCCTGGACCGGCTGACCCTCAACGAAACCCGTATTTCCGCCCTCGCCGCCGCCCTGGAGAACCTCGCCGGGCTGCCCGATCCCGTGGGTAATGTGGTGCGCGGACAGACCCTGCCCAACGGCCTGCGCCTGCGCCAGGTCAACGTCCCCATGGGCGTGGTGGCAGCCATTTACGAGGCGCGTCCGAACGTGACGGTGGACATCGCAGGCCTGGCGCTCAAGAGCGGCAACGCCGTAATCCTCCGCGGCGGTTCGGCGGCGGCCTTCACCAACGAGGCCCTTATTCGCGTGCTGCGCGACGCCCTGGAATCCGTAGGGCTGCCCGCCGATGCCGTGCAGACAGTGGACCAGTACGGCCGTGAAGGCGCCAACGTGCTCATGCGTGCCCGCGGACGCGTCGACGTGCTGATTCCCCGCGGCGGCCGTGAACTGATCCAGACCGTCGTCAACAACTCCTCCGTGCCGGTCATCGAGACCGGCGAGGGAAATGTCCACATCTTCATTGACGAGTCAGCCAGTGAAGACATGGCGGTGGAGATCCTCCTTAACGCCAAGACGCAGCGACCCAGCGTCTGCAACACGGTGGAAACGCTCCTTGTGCACTCCGGCTCCACGGTTCTGCCCGCCGTCGCCGCAGCCCTGAGCAAGGCGGGTGTCCGGCTCCATGCCGACGACCGCGTGCGGGCCGCGCTGCCGGCCTCGGTGGAGTCCCTGCCGGCCACCGATGACGACTGGGCCACCGAGTACATGGACCTGGACCTGGCCGTGGCCATGGTGGACAGCCTGGATGACGCCGTGAAGCACATCCGGACGTGGTCGACCGGGCACACCGAAGCCATCCTGACCAATGACCTGCGGAATGCCGAGCGCTTCATCGCGGAAATCGATTCCGCTGCGGTCATCGTGAACGCGTCAACGCGGTTCACCGACGGCGGCGAACTGGGCCTGGGCGCCGAGGTCGGCATCTCCACGCAGAAGCTTCACGCCCGCGGCCCGATGGGCCTGACTGAGCTGACAACCACGAAGTGGATTGTCCAGGGCGAGGGCCAAGTCCGCTCCTGACATAGCGGTAACATAGTAAAGAAGTCCGGACCGGCGGGAATTTCCGCCGTCGTCATCCTTTTTATTCCTAGGGGAGAAAATGCTGCTCCAGCAGATTGCCGCGTCAGTTGCAGAACACGAAGAGAGGGCACCGTTGTGGGCCGAGCCGTGGGTCTTCGGCGTCTCGATGTTTGCCATCTTCGTGGTGCTGATGTTCGTCACACTCTCCTACACCAACCTGGGCAACCGCCACACTGTGGTTGATGAGCACGCTGACCCGCACCGCCAGCACCCCAACAAGCACGACCACGGCCAGGGCCACTAAGATTTCCGCCGCACTGCACCACAAGGATACGCAGCGCCGGCTGCGGCTGGGCGTGATGGGCGGGACATTTGATCCCATCCATCACGGCCACCTTGTGGCCGCCAGCGAGGTGGCCGCCAAGTTCGGGCTCGACGAAGTCGTGTTCGTGCCCACTGGCCAGCCGTGGCAAAAGTCCAGCAAGAAGGTCAGCGAACCCGAGCACCGTTATTTGATGACGGTGATCGCCACGGCGTCGAACCCGCGGTTTACCGTCAGCCGTGTCGATGTGGACCGCCCCGGTCCCACGTACACCATCGACACCCTCCGCGACCTGCGGACGCAGCGGCCTGATGCCGACCTGTTCTTCATCACCGGCGCTGACGCCCTGGCGCAAATTCTGTCGTGGAAGGACATCGACGAGCTGTGGTCCCTGGCCCACTTCGTGGGAGTCACCCGGCCAGGCCATGAGCTCGACGGCATGGGCCGGAAGGACGTCAGCCTGCTCGAAGTACCCGCGATGGCGATCTCGTCAACCGACTGCCGCGCCCGCGTTGCCGCCCACAACCCTGTCTGGTACCTGGTGCCGGACGGAGTGGTGCAGTACATCGCGAAATACGGGCTCTACGCCGCACCGGCCGGGAACTGCAGCTCCGAACCCACCGAGACAAACGATCCAGCCAGTACTGAATGAGTTTGAGATGAGTCAGGAACAGCCACCGATCCGCAGCCGCCGAGAACTGCGCAAGGCCCGGGATGAAGCCCTGGCCAAGAACCGGAACGCCGCCCCTCCGGGTGCCAGCGAGTCGGTCCCTGCCTCAAAACCGCCGGCCTCAAAAGCTCCCGCCGCAAACCCGCCTGCTCCGAAACGTCCGGCCGCCCCAGGGCCGGGCACGTCCGCCGCTTCCGGCGCATCCGCACCTTCCGGCCCCGAAAAAACTGACCCTTCACGCGCTTCCGGAGGCAACCGGCAGGAAAATGCCGCCGGACGCGTGCGCCGGGTAGCGCCTGGCCCCGTGGACTCCCCGCCAGCCGGGTCGGCCGCCGAACGCTCGTCGCAGATCCGTGCCCGCGACAGGGCGGCCCTGCGAACCATCAAGGAGTTGGCCGAAAAGGAAGAGCAGCTTTCCGGTGGTGGCCCACCGACGCGCCGCCAGCTGCGGCTGATGCAGCTCAAGGAGCAGGCAGTCACCTCGGCAATGCCCGTTGTGCCGCCGGCCGACGGCGGTACCGCCACCGGGAAATCGCCGGCCTCTTCGTCTGGTTCGCCGTCCGCTACGGCCGGCAAAACTTCTCCGGCAGCCGGGTCCAAACCCGCAGGCCAGCCCTCCAGCGGTCCGGGGCCGCGGCCCGCGGCACCGGCCGGTGACGAGCTCCCCGAGGGCATGACGGTGGAGCAGGCCCTGGAGGCGCGTGCCCTCCTCGCCGAACAGGCCAAGAACCAGATCGCCAAGATGGAACATATCGCGGCGACCGATCCTGAAGCCGTGGATCCGGAGATCCTGGCCCAGCAGATTGCCTTGGCCGAACGGGCCGCGGTGCTCAACAAGCGGGCCATGGCCAAGCAGAAGCTGGCCGAACAGAACACGCCGCAGCAGAACGGACAAAACGGTCCGTCCACCGCGAGCAACCTCGCCATGGTGACCCCGCTGGAATTTGAGCAGGTGCCCGGCCTCGACCGTCCAGTCATGAAGCGGCCGGCCACCTCGCATGTTCCCGTCGTAACCAACCCCGGCCCCCGGGTTCCGGCCCGTGGGAACCGCCCAGCCAAGGCGTCCCGCCCAAGCACGCCGATCACGGGGCGGTCGCGGGTCATAGCCCGGGCGGAAGCTGCAGCGCGCTCGGCAGCGGTTCCTCCGGCCGGCGCCGTCCAGAATGACTGGTCCGACGAGTCGAGCGAAGACGTCACGGCGCTGCCGCCAGTGTCAGCCAAGTCCGCCTACGGGCTGGAACCCCTGGACGCAGCCACCGCCGGACTCGCCCGGGCAAACCGGCTGAGGCTGATTCAGCTTGGCGTACTGGCGCTCGGCGCCATTGCCCTCGTCGTCGGCGTCATTATGATCATCAGCGGCCTTTCGCGCTGACCAGCCAGTACCACCACCTACGCTTTTTTCATCACCACAAGGAGTCCCGTGACCGCATCCGAATCGTCCGTCACCGTAGCCCGGCATGCAGCCAGGGCTGCGGCGGACAAGATCGCCCAAAACATCGTTGCCCTCGACGTCAGCGAACGCCTTGCCCTGGCCGACGTTTTCCTCATTGCCTCGGCACCCAGCGAACGCCAGGTCAACGCCATTGTCGACGGCATTGAAGAGGAACTCATCAAGCAGGACCTCCGCCCGGTTCGGCGGGAAGGCCGTTCGGCCGGCCGCTGGGTCCTGCTGGACTACGCCGACGTCGTCATCCATGTCCAGCATGAGGAAGACCGTGTCTTCTATGCCCTGGAGCGGCTCTGGAAGGATTGCCCGGTCGTGGACCTGCAGCTGGGAGACGACGCCTCGGCAAAGGCTGCTGCCACCGCGGAACAGGAGTAGGGCAAGCACGAGCAGGCTGCGGGTCCGAATATGCCCGATTTGGAATTTTCGGAAACGCTGTTCTAAGATATTTGAGTTGCTTCGGAGGGATCCGGACAGATGAACGGATCCCACGGACCAGGCCCAGGGCCTGAAGCAGCAAGAATACGGGGCTGTGGCGCAGCTGGTAGCGCACCTGCATGGCATGCAGGGGGTCAGGGGTTCGAGTCCCCTCAGCTCCACCGGATAATCCGCCGGAATCGAAAGATTCCGGCGGATTTTTGTTTCCCGGAGAGGTGTCCCGGACCGGCGTTTTGGGCTCCGCGATGGACGTGACGGAAGCCACATGTCCTCGATTCGCATCTTGGCGGTTTGTGGACTACGCTGGTCGGGTTGCTTCGAGAAAACGCAAAGATTCCGAAGGAAATAGCTTGGGGCTGTGGCGCAGCTGGTAGCGCACCTGCATGGCATGCAGGGGGTCAGGGGTTCGAGTCCCCTCAGCTCCACCAAGTAGCCGCCGGATCATGGACAACACATGGACCGGCGGCTTTTTCGTTAAGCCCAGGACTACTGGCGCGGCTATCTTTGACAAATCTTGGATATCCGTTGGGCCCGCTTTTCCCGCTGTGCCTTTAGAGTGGAGCCATGAAAACGGGAGCGGCACTGGTGCTGTCCGTTGCAGGAATACTCGCAGCGGGCTCTGCGGCACTTGCCGTCAATACCCAGGTGCTCAGCGTCTCGCCCACCGGCACCGGCAATGCCAACGTCGTCCTCCTGCCCAATGCCCCCGTGCCACCTGCTCCCACCACAGGGCCGAAGGCCACACCACAGGTAACGGGCACGCAGGCCGGTGCGCAGGAGACGGTCACCCCGGCGAAATCCAGCCCCGCCAAGCCAGGCTCCGCGAAATCCCGTGCGGCGCCAAACGCCGCGAAGCCGAATCCGGCAAAGTCTGCCCCGGCCGCACTGCCCGGGACAACCGGCGGATCCCCGGCCGCACCGTCATACTCCGGCCCAGGTGGCGGGACCAACGGCGGGGTAGTGAACGTCCAGCCCGTTCCCGTTCCCGTTCCGGTCAATGTGGTCCCCGTAGAGCCGGGGGACGACAAAGGCGGCCTGCGGAAGGCGCCGGAGCCGGGCGATGACAGCGGCGGCCACGGCGCTGACGACTAAACACCGACGACTGAACTGGCGACTCATCAGCGGCGTCTGATCCGCGTTCCTAAGTCGCGCTCCCTTCCCAGCACCCGCGCAGTTCTCCCTGCACGTTCCGCCCTGCTCCGCGGCGGAACGTGAGTCCGTCCGGCTGCGGCAGCGTCGTCCCGGAAGAGCGGTTCGGGACGAGGGAAGCGCGGGGCCAATCTTGGACAAGTCTTGGATTACCGCTGCACCTATCCTCGACAGCGAATTCCTACTGTGGAGCCATGAAGACAAGAGCAGCCCTCGCACTATCCGCCGCCGGCATTCTCCTCACCGGAGGGGCCGCCTTCGCCACCACCCAGTCGCTAAGCAACACCGGCCCGGGTACCAGTGACGACGCCAGCAGCGTCCTCGTCACAGACGACTCTGCCACCAGAACACCGGCCCCTGCCGTCAGCTCCTCCACGGCAACGGCGAAGCCCAGTACGGACACGCAAGCGGACGACAAGAAAGCAGCTGCCGCCAAGAAGGCGTCCAAGGCTGCGGAAGCGGGCGACGACAAGGGAGGCCTCCGGACCACCCCGAAGCCGGTCGGCGATAACGGCGGAACCGTGCCAGCGCCAGCCGGGAACTTCGTCGGCAGCGGTTCCGTCTCCGTAGAACCGGGTGACGACAAGGGCGGCCTCCGCACCACCCCGGAGCCCGGTGATGACAACGGCGGTCTCCGCTCAGACGAGGTCCCGCGTGTGGCGGAGCCCGGCGATGACCACGGCGGGCTGCGGACAACACCCGAGCCCGGCGACGACAAGGGCGGAGAGCGCAAGGCCATCGAGCCCGGCGACGACAAGGGCGGAGAGCGCAAGGCCACTGAGCCCGGTGACGACAGTGGCGGCAGCGGCGGCCACGGCAGCGACGACTGAGAATCGGGGACAACAAAACGAAAGCCCGGCAGGTCCTCCTCCACTCTGGCGTTCAGGGTGCAGGGGGACCCTTCGCGTGCAGACGACGGGCGGCAGTCAGACCGTGCCGCAGACCGGGACGGCGCCGGGTAGGACGCCTAGGATGAAGACGTGGAGCGGATGAATGAGACGGGGGAGCGGCACTGTTGAGCGGTGAGACTCCGACCAGCGCCAGAGCGACCCGGAGCGCCGACGTCGTGGTTATCGGCGCAGGGCAGGCCGGCCTCTCCGCAGCCTTCCACCTCGCCAGCCGCGGGTTTACGCCCGCCCCGGCCGCAGGGCAGCCAGTCGGAGCTGCTGCGGGAGCCGGTATGGGGCGGACCTACGCGGTGCTGGACGCCGAGGACGGGCCGGGAGGGGCCTGGCGGCACCGCTGGAAGACCCTGCTGATGGCCACGGTCAACGGCATCAGCGACCTGCCCGGAATACCGCAGCCTGACGTCGACCCGTCGGAGCCGAGTTCCGCCTTCCTCAGCCGGTATTTCGCTGCCTACGAACAGCAGGTGGGGCTGGCCGTCGAGCGGCCCGTCAAGGTGCTCGCCGTCGAACGGGAGGACGCTGATCCGGCCGGGCGGCTGAGGATCACCACGTCCGACGGCGGCTGGTCGGCCCGGGCGGTCATCAACGCCACGGGAACGTGGACCAGGCCGTTCTGGCCGATCTATCCGGGCCAGTTCACGTTCGGCGGCCGCCAGCTGCATGTGGCCGACTATGTGTCTGCCGAGGAGTTCCGCGGCCTCCACGTCATCGTTGTGGGCGGCGGGATCTCCGCCGTCGGACTGCTGGACGAAATCTCCAGGGTCACGTCCACGAGCTGGTTCACCCGCCGCGAGCCCGTGTGGCGGGAGGGGTTCGACCGGCAGGCGGGGCACGATGCCGTCGCCCTCGTGGAAGACCGGGTACGGCAGGGACTGCCGCCGCAAAGCGTCGTGTCCGCCACCGGGCTCATCTGGACTCCGGCCCTCCGGGCGGCGGCCGCCCGCGGCGTGCTGGACCGGCGGCCGATGTTCACCGCGATAGAACCCGGCGGCGTCCGGCTGGCAGACGGCGGGTTCCTCGCAGCGGACGTGATCCTGTGGGCCACCGGCTTCCGGGCCGAGCTGGAGCATCTGGCACCGCTGCACCTGAGGGGACCTGGCGGTGGGATCGCCGTGGCAGGAACGCAGGTGGCGGCGGAACCCAGGGTGCACTTGGTGGGCTATGGCCCGTCGTCGTCCACCATCGGCGCAAACCGGGCCGGCCGGGCCGCGGTAACGGAAATCCTCAAACTCCTGGCGGCCCCCGCAGACCCGGCGGATCCACGGTAGATTTGCACAGGCGGATTTTCGCGCAAGAAGCAAGGTAGAGGCGGCGGCAACACGTGACAGAAAACGGTCTTGGGCAGGTTCTGGGCTTGCTTCGAAGGCACCCGGATGTCGAGGCCGCCAACCTTCAGGCGTGGGATGCCACCGACTCCCTCCTGCTGGATGCCGCCGGGGATCTGCTCACCCCTGACAGCACGGTGGCCGTCATCGGGGACAACTACGGGGCTCTCACGCTCGGGCTGCTCGCAGGCGGCGCCGGTCCGGCCCCGGCCGTGGTGCGGGTGCACCAGGACCTGGTCACCGGGGAACGGGCGCTGCGCAACAATGCGGCAGCGCTGGGACTCTCGGCGGGCTTTGCCCAGCTGCCGCTTGGCGCGGAACTGCTGTCCGGTGCGGACCTGGTGCTGCTGCAGCTTCCCAGGACGCTCGCTGAACTCGAAGAGATATCCGACGCCGTTGCCCGGCACGCGCCCGCCGGCGCTGTTTTGCTCGCCGGCGGCCGGGTCAAGCACATGTCCCTCGGCATGAATGCAGTACTGGGAAAGTACTTCCGCACAGTCCAGCCGCAACTGGCGCGGCAGAAATCACGGCTCCTCATTGCCTCGGACCTGTTGCGTCCGGAAGAAGCTCCGCCCTACCCCGTAAAGGAGCACAACGCCGAACTCGATCTCGAAATCTGCGCACACGGGGCCGTTTTCGCCGGCACCCGCCTGGACATTGGAACCCGCTTCCTGCTGAGGTACCTGCCGGAGATGCCCTCCGCCGCCCGCGCCGTGGACCTTGGCTGCGGCACCGGGATCCTTGCAGCAATGTACGCCCGGCGGAACCCGGAAGCCGAGGTTGTCGCCACGGACCGGTCCGCGGCCGCAGTGGCGTCGGCGGGGGCAACCGCCCGTGCCAACGGCCTGGCCGCCGGCATCACGGCCGTCCAGGATGATGCAATGAGCAACCTTCCGGCCGGAAGCGCGGACCTGATCCTCCTGAACCCCCCGTTCCACCTGGGCTCCAGCGTCCATGCCGGGGCAGGGCTGAAGCTGTTTGAGGCGGCGGGCAGGGTGCTGGCGCCCGGGGGCCAGCTCTGGACGGTATTCAACAGCCACCTGCGGTATGTGCCCGCCCTGGAGCGGCTGGTTGGTCCCACCACAGTGAAGGGCCGGAACCCCAAATTCACGGTGGCCGCCAGCGTCAGGCGGGCCGCCGGATGAGCGCCGCCGGCCATCGTCGAAGGACCCCGCGCTGCCCTGCGCGTGGGGCGTACCCGTTACCAGGGGCGTAACGTACGATTCAGACATTGGTAGTGGCCAACAGCAGATGATAGGGGAATCCTTGACCGAGATCCGCCAGCCCTCGCCGAGGCGCGGAACCAACCTGCCCCGGATGGGCGACTTCAACCTGACTGTCATTCTCGATGCCATCCGCCGAGCCGCCGGCGGGCTCAGCCGCGTGGAACTGGCCCAGATCGTTGGCCTGTCCCCGCAAACCATTTCAAACATCTCCCGGCGGCTGCTGGACCAGAACCTCATCGTTGAGGCCGGCAAAGAGGGCAGCGGTCCCGGCAAGCCCCGGACCATCCTTCGGCTGAATCCGGCCGGCATGTACGCGGTGGGTGTGCACCTGGACCCTGCTGTGGCAACCTTCGTCGTCCTGGATCTGTTGGGCGCGGTGGTCCAGCATTCGAGCGTGAAAACGCCGGACAGTTCCCGGCCCGATGCAGTCATTTCGGCCATCGCCGCCGAAATCGACAAGCTGGTCGAAGACTCGGGCGTGGACCGCGCCAAGATTGCAGGTCTCGGCATCGCGGCGCCAGGCCCGATCGACCACGACAACGGAAGAGTGGTGGAACCGCCGCTCCTAGATGGCTGGGACAGTGTGCCGCTCCGGGATGCGCTGGCCGAGGCAACCGGCCTGTCCGTGCTCATGGACAAGGACGTCACCAGCGCGGCGGTCGCTGAAACCTGGGCCGGCGGGGCAAGCGGCGCAGGCAGCTTTATTTTCATGTACATGGGCACAGGCATCGGCTGCGGGATCGTCCTCAACGACGAGGTTGTCCGCGGCACTTCGGGCAACGCCGGCGAGATCGGCCACATCATCGTTGACCCGGACGGAGCCCCGTGTGACTGCGGGCTGCGCGGCTGCGTCAAGTCCACCTGCATTCCCCAGGTCCTCGTGGCGCAGGCCCAGGCCGCAGGCATCCTCGCTGAGCCCGGCACCGCCACCAGCGGCTCTGCCGTCCAGGAACGGTTCGCGATGCTTTGCGAGGCCGCCGACGCCGGCAACAGCCAGGCGGCAGCCATCATCGACAAATCAGCTGAACTTGTGGCCCGGGCTGCGTCAGCGGTGGCCAACACCCTGGACGTGGACCGGGTGGTGTTCGGCGGGCCCTTCTGGCCGCTGCTGTCCGGACGCTATCTGGAGAAGATCCCAGGCCTGATCCAGCAGAGCAGCGACACCGGCAACATCCACGCCGTCGAAGTGGTAGGCACGGGCGTGGGGGAGGACGTGGGAGCGGTGGGTGCCGCCTGCCTGGTCCTCGAGCACACCCTTGCGCCCCGTGCCCAGCGGCTGCTGCTGGAAGGCTAGGCGTATTACAGTTCGGCCTGCTTGAGGCGTTGGCCTCAGTCGATGTCTTCGACGATGGTCCCGTAGGGAATCGTATCGTCGAGGTGTGCCTGGTGTCCCCGGGGAACGAAGAGTACCCGGACGCCATGCAACTGGTCCGCTGCCGACTGAAGAAGGACCGGACGGACCATGTCAACGAAGCTGGGGTCCTTGCCAACAAGGTATTCCTCGTAGCTGGCTGGTAGCTGGATCATGGCATCAATATAGACCTGTTCATGCGCCAAAGGGAGGTGCCCGGAGCGTCCCCCCGGGCACCTCCTTCCCGATTGCTAATAGCCGGTGGTTCCGGTGGCGGCTACCTCAGCCTTGTCCGTTTTGGCATAAACGTCCTTGCTGACCTGGTAGGCATGCGTGTCCAGCTTGAGGGCCTCCTGGTTGGCTTCCTTCAGCTTGGCGTCGGTGAGCTGCTCGATCTTGACGAGGTCCAGCGTCTCCTGGTCGGCGCCGCCCACGGCGGTCACCTTCACCAGGCCCGTTCCGGCCGAGTAGAACTTCCGCTGGTGGCCCACCGCAGGCTCCAGCGGGTTGTGTTCGTCAATCACCAGCACGTCGTCATAGCAACCCGTGGCCACACACACATTGTCGTTCTGCTTAATTACCTGGCCGCAATCCAGGAAGTCGACGCTTGGCGCGTGGGCCTGGACATAACCGGGAGTGTTGGTCTGGGGATCCGCCTGCATTGCGATGCCGGCCTGGGCCTCGGCCAGGCTATGGATGAAGGTGGAGGGGGCGCCGGTGAACTTGCCGTTTTCATATTCCTCCGGGTATTCACCAAAGAGCCAGACGGTGCCGCTGTTGGTCTGGGCGAAGAATGCCAGCTCGGATTCCACGAGCTCATTATTGGCGTAGTCCCGGTCCCACATGACCTGGGTCTTGACGCCGTCAATAACCTTGGTCAGTCCCGTCACCGTGTGCACCACGGTGCGCTTTTTGGTTTCCTCGGCACTCTTGACGTTGCCCGTGGTGGTGTACTGCATGCCCGGCTTCAGGGGGAACCACTTGTTGTCCACGTTGGGGGAAGACTGGAACTGGGAGGCGTCGAAATTGATTGCGGATCCCGGGCCGCAGAGCTCGTCCGCGCCGGCTGAGCCGGTGGTACCGGAGGATGCCGAACCTGATGCCGCAGATCCGGTTGGGGACTCCGACGCAGTCGCCGGGGCCGACGTCGCTGTCGGTGCGGCGGAGCCGGAGGTGGCCTGTGGGGTTGTATTTTGCTGTGCGGCGCACGACGTTACCGTGCTCAGCGCCAGAAGGAGCACAAGGGCGGAGCCCGCGGCGGATGGTGGTTTGTGAAGCTGGAACATCTCGATGGCCTTTCGCCGTGGGGATTTCTGGCTTCCAGCAACTCCACCGCGCCGTCAGTGCCGTGCCCGGCCGCAGCAGAACGCTGGCGAACCGCGCCCCTGCCAGCGGGCGAGTTTCAGGACGGTACGACGCAGGCCAAGCGACGGGCGCGGTTTATGTTCTCTCGGAACGATTCACCGAGCAAGAGTCAAAAGGAGCATCCAGCCTCCTCAACTTGAGACCTTGCCGAATCCGATACGACGTGACAAAAGAATGGACTAATTTCTGCGGTTTGGAAAGAGGCGCGCCCGCCGGCTCCGGGCGGCCCATGAACCCGAAAGCCTTTTTCGGCGAAGATAATTCTGGGCGGGCCATCCAATCGGGCGTAAAGCAGCGTCTTAATTCGGCGTCAACTTGAAGGCGTCCCCGGACGGCTTCTAGAGTTCTATACAAGTTACCGAGGTAACGTGTCAGCGATCCTCCGCTGCGGTGAGCCGCCTGCCGGCCGCCAAGGAGGGTGTGGGTGCCCCCATGTGGGCCTGACATTTGCTCACGGTGGACTTCTTTACAGGCGTAACAGTCGCGGCTGCGCCCTGCCGAAGTCCGTCCCGTGTTCCCCAAACTCAATTCATTGACCGCATGCTGCAGGGCTTCCCGCCACGGCAGCGCAGCCTTCAATGGCCCATAGCCAAGGACGCAAATGTCACCACCAAGCCTTATAGACACGCACCCAAATCTCTCCGACACCGCACCGGTGGCACTCTCCTATGAGCTGTTTCCGCCGCGTTCGCCTGCTGCGGCCGAGACCCTGTGGACCACCATCCGGGAATTGGAAGCCACCGATCCCGACTACGTGTCGGTCACCTACGGTGCCAGCGGCTCCAACCGGAACACCGCCGTCGAACTCATCAACCGCCTGGTGCTGGAGACCACCCTCCGCCCGCTTGCCCACCTGACGTGTGTTGGCAACACGCCGACGGAGCTCGCGGAGATCATCGGCGAACTGCTCGACGCCGGCGTCCGCGGCATTCTCGCCCTCCGCGGCGACCTGCCCAAGGACAGCGGCGAACCGGTCAGCGGCTCGCTGCGCTACGCCCAGGACCTCATTGAGCTCATCCGCAGGGTGGAGCAGCGGCGCTCGGCCCTGCTGTGCGCCGGAAAGGTTGCCGTTGGCGTGGCGGCCTATCCAACGCGACACCCGGAATCGCCCAGCGAGGCCCACGACGTCGAGGTGCTGCTCGCCAAGCAGCGCTCAGGCGCCGACTTCGCGATTACGCAGGTGTTCTTCCACACGGACCAGTATGCGGATCTCCTCACCAGGGCCCGCAGGGCAGGCGTCACCATCCCGATCATCCCCGGCGTCATGCCGCTCACCAGCCTGCGGCGGCTCAAGCGCCTCGGCGAGCTGACCGGCGTCGAACCCGCACCGGAGCTCATCGAGCGGATGGCGGCGGCGGATACCGACGCCGAACGGCTCCGTATCGGCGTCAGTGCAACGGTGGACCTGGCCAACGCCGCCCTGGACGCCGGAGCGCCCGGCCTCCACATTTACACGTTCAACGAGCACCAGAGCGCGCTGGAGGTGCTGGACAAGCTGTCGCTTGCCCGCCCGGCCCGCTCGTCCCGCCACCTGAACGCGCTCGCCCGACGCCAGCTCGCCAGCTGACCGCATTCCTCCCCGAGACATTCACAGCTTTCCAACGATTCAAGGAATTTCACATGACTGAACAGACTTCCGTGCAGAGCACGCCCTTCCCGTCCGCGTCCATCCTCGGTTACCCGCGCATCGGCCGCCGCCGCGAACTGAAGAAGGCCGTTGAAGCATACTGGGCCGGCAAGATTGACGCCCCTGCCCTCGACGC
This sequence comes from Arthrobacter sp. CMU6, assembly GCF_059090205.1. Lineage (NCBI taxonomy): Bacteria > Bacillati > Actinomycetota > Actinomycetes > Micrococcales > Micrococcaceae > Arthrobacter > Arthrobacter sp. CMU6. The sequence goes on along the minus strand of NZ_JBNHFL010000011.1, from coordinate 55,485 downwards.
CGCCGCCAAGGAAATCCAGCTCGGCACCGCCAAGCGCCTGCAGGACCTGGGCCTCACCGAAGCCGCTGCGGTTCCGGGCACGTTCTCCTTCTACGACCAGGTGCTGGACGCCGTCGCCCACGTAGGTGCCGTTCCGGCCCGCTTCGGCAACCTCCTCAATGCTGAGGGGCAGCTGGACATCGACGGCTACTTCACCCTGGCCCGCGGCAACAAAGAACAGCAGCCGCTGGAAATGACCAAGTGGTTCGACACCAATTACCACTACCTTGTGCCGGAAATCGGCCCGGAGACCAACTTCGCGCTCACATCCAACCGCATCGTTGAAGAGTTCGAATACGCCCTCGCCAACGGCGTGGAGACCCGCCCGTACATCGTCGGCCCGGTCACCTTCCTGCTCCTGAGCAAGGCTTCCGACGACGCCCCCGCCGGCTTCAGCCCGCTGTCCCGCCTCGAGGACGTACTGCCGGTATACACCGCGCTGCTCGGGGAGCTGTCAGCCGCCGGCGCCAGCTGGGTCCAGCTGGACGAGCCTGCCCTGGTTGTGGACCAGGACACCCCGGAACAGGAAATCCAGGCCGCCGTTGCCCGCGCCTACGAGGTCCTCACCGCTGCAGCCAGCCGCCCGCAGCTATTCGTCTCCACGCCCTACGGCGCACTGAACGGCCAGCTGGGCACCCTCGCCGCCACCGGCATTGACGCCCTGCACATCGACGTGTTCAAGGGCGAGGTTCCCTCCGCTGCAGCGCTGGCTGCCTTGGGCGCCAAGACCCTCGTCGCCGGCGTCGTGGACGGCCACAACATCTGGCGCAACGATCTTGCCGCCTCGGCGAACAAGATCGCCGAGCTGCAGAAGAGCGTCGCCAAGCTGGCCATCAGCACTTCCACCTCCACCCAGCACGTCCCGCACGACGTCGAGGAAGAGGTCCAGCTGTCCGAGCAGCTGCGCAGCTGGCTGGCGTTCGCCGACCAGAAGGCCGTTGAGGTTGTTACCCTCGCCGGCCTGCTGACCGACGCCGCCGCAGTTCAGCCGGCCATCGACGAGGCCACCCGCGTCATCGCCTCCCGTGCCGAAGCCGAGGGCGTCCGCCGTGCCGACGTCCGGGCCCGCACCGAGGCCCTGACCCCGGCCGACTTCAACCGCTCCGAGTACTCGGTCCGCGAAGCCGCCCAGGAAGCAGCCCTGCACCTGCCGCCGCTGCCCACCACCACCATCGGTTCCTTCCCGCAGACCTCGGAAATCCGTTCGGCCCGCGCCCGCAACAACAAGGGCGACCTGACGGACGCGCAGTACGAGCAGCTCATGAAGGACGAGATCAAGCGCGTTGTTGAGCTGCAGGAAGAGCTCGGCTACGACGTCCTGGTGCACGGCGAGCCCGAGCGCAACGACATGGTCCAGTACTTCGCCGAGAACCTGGAAGGCTTCGACGTCACGGTTCACGGCTGGGTCCAGTCCTATGGCTCCCGCTGCACCCGTCCGTCCATCCTCTGGGGCGACGTCACCCGCAGCGCCCCGATCACGGTGGAATGGGCCAAGTACGCCCAGTCGGTGACCAACAAGCCCATGAAGGGGATGCTGACCGGTCCGGTCACCATCCTGGCCTGGTCCTTCGTCCGCGACGACCAGCCGTTGGGCGAGACCGCCAACCAGGTTGGCCTGGCGCTGCGCGACGAAATCGCCGACCTCGAAGCTGCCGGCATCAAGATCATCCAGGTTGACGAGCCCGCCCTGCGCGAACTGCTGCCGCTGCGCAAGGCCGACCAGCCCGCTTACCTGGACTGGTCCGTCAACTCCTTCCGCCTGGCCACCGCCGGTGCAGCTGACGCCACGCAGATCCACACCCACCTGTGCTACTCCGAGTTCGGCGTGATCATCGACGCGATCGACGGCCTGGACGCCGATGTGACCTCGATCGAAGCCGCCCGCTCCCGCATGGAGGTTGTCCACGACCTCGAGTCCCACGGCTTCGGCCGCGGCGTCGGACCCGGCGTTTACGACATCCACTCGCCGCGCGTCCCGGGCGAGCAGGAAGTCACCGAACTGCTGAGCACCGCCGTGAAGCACGTTCCGTCCCGCCAGCTCTGGGTCAACCCGGACTGTGGCCTGAAGACCCGTGGCTACGCCGAGACCGAAGCGTCCCTGCGCAACCTGGTCGCGGCCACCAAGACGGTCCGCGCCGGCCTGCTCGAAGGCGCCCAGCAGTAAGAAGCACAAGCAGCAAGAAGCGCCACGAACCGGCGCCCGTCACCGAAAAGGTGACGGGCGCCGTCGTCGTCTAAAGCTCCGGTGGTTGAGCCGGCCGAAACCTCAGGATTCCCAGACGATCTCGTCGTCGACGACGCCGTCCTCGTCAGCCGATGCCACCAGGACTTCGTCCGTGAAGTGCCCGCCCAGGGTGAAATCCAGAACAAAGTAGCGCTCGGGCTGGCCAGGGTAGATGCCCACGTGGCCGAGTTTCAGGGCCTTGAGGAACACCGCGTTGGTGAGCTGGCTCTTGTCCTTCACGCCGAAGATCTTCTGCAGGTGCTCGTCCTTGATGGCGTTGCAGTGGAAGCGGAGGTATTCCTGCGGGCTGGTGCCCTCCTGCTCGAGCTCCTCGGCAATCATTTCCCTGACCTCGTCCACGAGCTCGGGGAGATACCGGAGCCGGTAGTCCACCTTGTGCATGGCCGCTTCGTCGAAGTGGTCATGGGCGTTGATGTTCAAATCCAGCTCAAGGCGCTGTCCGGCCAGCTCGTGCTCCGCGGCAATGTTATGGTCCCTGCCGTGGTTCAGCTCGATTACTCCGAAGTGCTGGCTCGCTACCTTGGTGGTCATATCTTCAACATAGACCCGAAAAGCAGAGCATTCCAGCATCGGGGATCATTTAACTGACTGCCCCAGGCTGCCCATCGTTTCCGCGAGCAGGTCCACGAACAGCTGCACGCGGGCCGTCTTCCTGTCATTGATGAGCAGGGCGAAGACGTTGCGGGCCAGCCGGATCTCCGGCACGTCCAGCACCACGACGCCGGCGGGCCGGTGGAGCAGCGCAAGTTCCGGCACCAGTGCTGCCCCCAGGCCGGCGGCCGCCATTTCAAGGCTGGCATGGAAGTCGTCGCTGTAGGCCACTACGCGGGGGTGGAGGTTGCAGCCGGCGAAGAGCCGTTCAATGACGGTGGCATCGCTCGTGCCGGGATGGTGCATGATCCACGGCATGTCCGACAGATGGTCCGCCGCCACCTTCGCTTCTGTGCGGAATCCCCACCCGGCGGGCAGGACCACGCGGAAGTTGTCGTCGCCGATCCACTGCCGGTTGATGGTGTGCGGCCAGGCGAGCCCGGACTGCCCCACCTGGTACACGAGCGCCACATCGGTGTCGCCTCCGGTGCGCAGCCCCTGGATGGTCTGGGCCGGTTCCGCCACGGAAACTTTCAGGTCGATGCCCAGGTCCTTCCATGCCGGACTGCGCAGGATCCGCGGCAGAACGTAGGTGGCGAGGCTCGGGAAGATACCCAGCCTGAGCTCCTGGGTGGTGGCGTCCTGCGTCTTGGATGCGGCAGCCATCAGCGCCTCGATGTCGGTGAGGACTTTGGCCGCGTGACGCGCCATCACCATTGCCGCGTCGGTGGGAACGACGCTGCGGGCGGAGCGCTCGAACAGGCGGACGCCGGTATCCCGCTCCAGGGCGGACATCTGCTGGGACACCGCCGAGGCGGTGTAGCCAAGCCGGGTTGCCGCCGCCGCGAACGAACCCAGCCGCGTCACCTCAAGGAGCGTCCTCAAATGCACGGGGTTGACCACCAGCCAACCTTACTCCGGGTGCTTTGGGACGGAAAAAGACGCCTCACCCATCCGCCTTGCCTGGCTGCTCCGAATAGCCCGTGACTACCCAAATCAGCGGCAACTGTCCAGCAGAGGAGCAAGGATTGTCACCGAGCCCAGCACGTAGTGGAGACGGGGGACGGCACGTCGCCGTCGTCGGAAGCGGGGTCGCGGGCCTCGCGGCCGCGCACGTCCTCAGCCGCCGGGACCACGTAACCCTTTTCGAGGCGGATTCCCGGCCGGGCGGGCATGCCCACACGCACGATGTGCGGCAGGGGTCGGGGAGCCTGGCTGTGGACACCGGCTTCATTGTGCACAACAACCGCACGTACCCGAACCTGATCCGGCTGTTCGCCGAGCTCGGCGTGGAGACGCAGAATTCGGACATGACCATGAGCATCCGCTGCGATGGCTGCGGCCTGGAGTACGCCGGTGCCAAGGGCGCCTCGGGTGTCTTTGCCAGGCCTGCAAACCTCACCCGGCCCCGGTTTCTGCTGATGCTTGCCGAGATCCTGCGGTTCTGGCGGAGAGCCCGGGCGCTGCTGGCCAACTCCGCGGACGGCAGCGGACCGGAGGAAACGCTGGGGGAGTTCCTTGAACGCGAACGCTTCAGCGACTACTTCACCTCCCACTTCATGGCGCCGGTGGTCAGCGCGGTCTGGTCCTGCGACCCCGCCACGGCCCTGGCCTATCCCGCCAGGTACCTCTTCACCTTCCTCGAACATCACGGCATGCTCGGCATCAAGGGCTCGCCGCAGTGGAAGACCGTGAAGGGCGGATCGCGGCGCTATGTTGACCGCGTGGTCGAAGGTCTCCACGATGTCCGGCTCTCCAACCCTGTGCTTGCCGTGCGCCGGATCCCCACGGGAGTGGAGATTACGACGGCGGCCGGAACCGAGCACTTCGACGCCGCGGTCATCGCCGCCCACCCCCGCGAAGCACTCGCCATGATGGCGGACCCGACCGCCGCCGAGGTCCAGGTTCTGGGGAACATCCCGTATTCCGTCAACCACATCAAGTTCCACCGCGACCCGGCGGTGCTGCCGCGCAGCCGCGCCGCCCGCGCGTCCTGGAACTACCGGCTGCCGTCCTGCGCCGCCCGCCCCGGACATGTGCTGGTCAGCTACGACCTGACCCGGCTGCAGCGCCTTACCCCCGACGACGGCGGCAGCTACATCGTGAGCCTCGGCGAATCGGAACTGATCGATGCGGACTCAGTGCTGCAGGACCTCGTGTACGAGCACCCCCAGTACACGCCCGAATCCCTGGCAGCCCAGGAACGCCTTGGGGAACTGGGCGATCACCGGCTGGCCTTCGCAGGGGCGTACCACGGCTGGGGTTTCCACGAGGACGGCGCCGCCTCCGGTGTGCGGGCTGCTGCCCAGCTGGGCCGCCAGTGGGAGGATCCCTTCGCCGGAGTGCCGGCGACCGCTGCAGCAGAGGCGGGGCAGGCCGCGGAGCTAGTGCCGTGACCGCGGCCATCTACCGGACCAGCATCCGCCATGTGCGGCAGGACCCGCTGAAGAACGCCTTCACCTACCGCAGCTACAGCTGGTACGTGGACCTCGATGACCTGCCGCGGCTGCCCTGGTGGCTGCGGCCCCTCGCCGGCTTCCACCCGAAGGACCATCTGGGGGACCCCGCGGCGAGCATCCGCGAGAACGTGGATCGCTTCCTTGCCGTGCACGGCCACGAGCCCGACGGCGGCCGGGTCACCATGCTTGCCAGCGCCAGGGTACTGGGCCACGTTTTCAATCCGATCAGCATCTTCTGGTGCCACGGATCTGACGGAGCCCTGCGTGCTGTCATCGCCGAGGTCCACAACACCTACGGCGAACGGCACTGCTACCTCCTGCAGCCGGACGGCGCCGGCCGCGCCCGGACGGGCAAGGAATTCTACGTCTCACCGTTCAACGCGGTGGACGGCAGCTACCGGATGAGCCTGCCGGAGCCCGGTGGAAAACTTGCCGTGGCAGTGGTGCTGGAGCGCGCCGGACGTAAGCCCTTCACGGCCACGATGACCGGCACCCGGCGGCCGGCCACGCCCCGCAGCATCCTGGCTGCGGCGGCCGCGGTTCCGCTGGCGCCGCTCCGCGTTGTCCTGCAGATCCGCTGGCAGGGAATCAGGCTCTGGGTACGCGGGTTGCCCATCGCCAGCCGTCCCGACCACCGAGCACAGGAGGCCGTCTCGTGACGCTCACAGATCCGTCATACACCGACCCTTCATACAGTGCCCCTTCGCAGCAGGTAAACCCGCCAGGCGGGGCCGTCCGGGTGCCGCCGGCGCCGGCGGCCATTGACGCGGACGTGTGGCCCGGCGTCGCCCGTCCGCCCGCGGGCATGAAGGCGCAGGTGGCCGGCAGGGCCGCCGATTCGCTGTTCCAGGCGGCGGTCCGCCGCCTGCCGCTCCGGGTGGAATACCCTGACGGGACAGTGCTGGGCACCGGCAATCCCGACGCCCGGGTGATGACCATGGTGCGTCCGGGGGACTTCGCGGTCCGGATCGGCGACAACGGGCTGATCGGGCTGGGGGAGTCCTTCATGGCCGGGGACTGGGAAGCAACCGACCTCGCCGGCGTCCTCGAGGTCTTTGCCTCCTCGGTGGACACGCTCATCCCCGCGCCGCTGCAGAAACTCCGGAGCCTGTACCTGCCGCGGGCGCCCAGGCAGGAGCGCAACACCGAGCAGAACACCCGCGGCAACATCTCGCGGCACTACGACCTTTCCAACGAGCTGTTCGCCAACTTCCTGGACAGCACCATGAGCTACTCCTCGGCGCTGTTCCCGGCCTCGGCGGGCCAGCTGGCGGAGGTGGGCTGGGATGCCCTGGCCGGTGCGCAGCAGGCCAAGATCGACAGGCTGCTGGACAAGGCCGGCGTGGGGGCGGGCACCCGGGTCCTTGAGATCGGCACCGGCTGGGGCGAGCTGGCCCTGCGGGCGGCCGCCCGGGGTGCCACCGTGTACACGGTCACCCTCTCCAGTGAGCAGCAGGCGCTCGCGCAGCAGCGGATCGCGGACGCCGGGTTCTCCGGGCAGGTAACGGTGGGACTGCAGGACTACCGCGCGGTGGAAGGCGAGTACGACGCCGTCGTCTCCGTGGAGATGATCGAAGCGGTGGGCTACGAATACTGGCCCGTCTACTTCCAGACCATTGACCGGGTGCTGGCGCCCGGCGGCAAGGTGGCCATCCAGGCCATCACCATGCCGCACGGGCGGATGCTCGCCACCCGCAACGCCTACACCTGGGTGCACAAGTACATCTTCCCGGGCGGGTTCCTGCCGTCAGTGCGGGCGATCGAGACCGTCACGGAACGGCACACCACCCTCCGGGTCCGTGAGCGCCGGGGTATGGGCGACCACTACGCCGCCACCCTGAGACTGTGGGAGGAGCGGTTCCTGCAGCGCGCGGCCGAAGTGCGCGGGCTCGGGTTCGACGAGGTCTTCCAGCGGATGTGGCTGTTCTACCTCTGCTACTCGCGGGCCGGCTTCCAGGCCGGATACCTGGACGTGCAGCAGATCGTCCTTGACCGCCGGGAGGCGCAACTGTAGTCCGCCGGGAGGCACAACCGTAGCCCGCTGGAAGCGCGTGCCCTGGTCCGGCGTTTGCTTAATCACAGTGGGGGTCCTGAAGCATGCTTCGGGACCCCCACTGCTGTGCTTCGGGCCACTGAAAAGGGGCCGCCGCGGGTGCCGCGACACGCCGTCTACGGGACGACACGCTGGCGTTTAAATGTGTCTAAGTACTCCACAGGGTGTGGATTCCGTCCGCCAAAAAGCCGGAAATCCGGACATTTTGAGGGCCCCGGCCTGTGGATTAAAAGTGCATTAAATGACATACTTGTAATACATCATCTTGGGGTCCCATCCGGGGCCGCGCACTACATGTAGTATCGACATACAGATTGAGCGGGAGACCGGCGCAGCCAGTACTGGACGGTAAGGTCCGGGCAGAGTCCACCGCTTCGATGCCAGAGATTTAAAGACAGAGACACCAGCAAGGTCTCAGAAGAGTGCAGCAGCAGTGATTTCAATAAAGGGGACAGGAACCATGACCGTTACGGTTTACACCAAGCCGGCCTGTGTACAGTGCAACGCTACCTACCGGGCGCTGGACAAGAAGGGCATCGCCTACCAGAGCGTGGACATCTCCCAGGACGCCGACGCCCTTGAGCGCCTGAAGTCGCTCGGCTACATGCAGGCACCGGTGGTCGTGACGGACCAGGACCACTGGTCCGGGTTCCGCCCGGACAAGATCGAAGAGCTGGCGCTCAGCGCCTCCGCTTCCGTGGCCTAAAGGCCGCGCCCAGCCGTTTCCGGCAGAGAATTCCCAAGTAGATGAGGTGACTCGCATGGCCGCGCCGGCATTTGCCGATGCGCCGGCCGCAGCCCCTGCTGCGGACACGACGCCCGTCAGTCAGACACCGCCCGTGAACCAGACCCACAGCCGCCTCATCTACTTTTCCTCGGCCTCCGAGAACACCAGGCGCTTCATCGGCAAGCTCGGTGCCGACGCCGCCAGGATACCCCTGCATGCGAAGGACGAACCCCTCGTTGCCCGCGAGCCGTTCGTGCTCGTGGTCCCCACCTACGGTGGCACAGGCGGCGAGGGTTCGGTGCCGAAGCAGGTCATCAGGTTCCTGAACAACCCGGACAACCGGCGCCTGCTCCGCGGCGTCATCGGGGCCGGAAACACGAATTTCGGGGACAACTACTGCATGGCAGGCGACATCATCGCCGCCAAATGCAAGGTCCCCCACCTATACAGGTTTGAACTCATGGGTACGCCGGAAGACGTTTCCCGTGTACAAGAAGGATTGGAAGAGTTTTGGACACGACTGTCGCAGACACAGAAGTAACCAGGCCCGAAGGAAAGGACGCGTCCATGGACACGGCTGTTGAAAAGCAGGAGAAGCCGGCGCTCCCTGCTGCCTACAAAGGCCTGGGCTACCACGAGCTGAACGCGATGCTGAACCTCTACGGTCCGAACGGAGAGATCCAGTTCGAGGCTGACCGCGAGGCTGCCCACCAGTACTTCCTGCAGCACGTGAACAACAACACGGTCTTCTTCCATGACCTCGAGGAGAAGCTCGACTACCTGGTGAAGAACCAGTACTACGAGCGCGAAACCCTCGACCAGTACACGATGAACTTCATCCGTGACCTGTTCAACCGCGCCTACAAGAAGAAGTTCCGCTTCGAGACCTTCCTGGGCGCCTTCAAGTTCTACACGTCCTACACGCTGAAGACGTTCGACGGCAAGCGCTACCTTGAGCGCTACGAGGACCGCGTCTGCATGGTGGCGCTGCACCTGGCCCGCGGCAACGAGGAACTCGCCGCCCGCCTGGTGGACGAGATCATTGACGGCCGCTTCCAGCCGGCAACTCCCACGTTCCTGAACGCCGGGAAGGCCCAGCGCGGCGAGCTCGTCTCCTGCTTCCTCCTGCGCATCGAAGACAACATGGAGTCGATCGCCCGTGGCATCAACTCCGCGCTGCAGCTGTCCAAGCGCGGCGGCGGCGTGGCGCTTTCGCTGACCAACATCCGCGAGCACGGGGCGCCGATCAAGCAGATCGAAAACCAGTCCTCCGGCGTCATTCCGGTCATGAAGCTCCTCGAAGACAGCTTCTCCTACGCCAACCAGCTGGGTGCCCGCCAGGGCGCCGGTGCTGTCTACCTGCACGCCCACCACCCGGACATTCACCGGTTCCTTGACACCAAGCGTGAGAACGCGGACGAGAAGATCCGCATCAAGACCCTCTCCCTCGGCGTCGTCATCCCGGACATCACGTTCGAGCTGGCCAAGAAGAACGAGGACATGTACCTGTTCTCGCCGTACGACGTCGAACGGGTCTACGGCGTGCCGTTCTCGGACGTGTCCGTGACCGAGAAGTACTACGAGATGGTGGACGACGCCCGGATCAAGAAGACCAAGATCAGCGCGCGCGAGTTCTTCCAGACCCTCGCGGAGATCCAGTTCGAGTCCGGTTACCCGTACATCATGTTCGAGGACACCGTAAACCGGGCAAATCCGATCGACGGCAAGATCACCATGAGCAACCTCTGCTCGGAGATTCTGCAGGTCTCCACGCCGTCCCTCTACAACGAGGACCTCACGTACCAGACCGTCGGCAAGGACATCTCCTGCAATCTCGGTTCGATGAACATCGCCAAGACCATGGACTCCCCGGACTTTGGTGCCTCGATCGAGACGGCTATCCGTGCCCTCAGCGCAGTGTCGGACATGTCCTACATCAACTCCGTGCCTTCCGTCGCCGAGGGCAATGCCAAGTCACACGCCATCGGTCTTGGCCAGATGAACCTGCACGGCTACCTGGCGCGTGAGCGGGTCCACTACGGTTCCGAAGAGGGCCTGGACTTCACCAACATCTACTTCTACACGGTGCTGTTCCACGCCCTGCGGGCCTCCAACAACCTCGCCATCGAAACGGGCCAGAAGTTCGGCGGCTTCGAGAAGTCCAAGTACGCCAGCGGTGAGTTCTTCGACAAGTACACGGAGCAGGAGTGGGCTCCTGAGACGGAGCGGGTCCGTGAGCTGTTCGCCGGCACCCCCATCCCCACCCAGGATGACTGGCGGGCGCTGAAGGCTTCCGTCATGGAGCACGGCATCTACAACCAGAACCTCCAGGCCGTGCCGCCGACGGGCTCGATCAGCTACATCAACAACTCGACGTCCTCCATCCACCCGGTGGCGGCGAAGATTGAGATCCGCAAGGAAGGCAAGATCGGCCGCGTCTACTACCCGGCGCCGTACCTGACGAACGACAACCTGGACTACTACCAGGATGCGTACGAGATCGGCTACGAGAAGATCATCGACACCTACGCCGCTGCCACCCAGCACGTGGACCAGGGCCTGTCCCTGACGCTGTTCTTCAAGGACACCGCCACCACCCGCGACATCAACAAGGCCCAGATCTACGCCTGGCGCAAGGGCATCAAGACGCTCTACTACATCCGCCTCCGCCAGCTCGCGCTGGAAGGAACTGAGGTTGAGGGCTGCGTCAGCTGCGCCCTGTAGTTTCAGTTTCAACTAAATCGTGAGAGTACGACGGCGGGCGCCCGCCCGCCGTCGTACGCTTGAAGTAAGAACCCACCCAACTTTTTAGGGGATGACATGACCGAGAAGGTCAAGCTGCTGAGCCACGTCGAGGCCATCAACTGGAACCGCATCCAGGACGACAAGGACGTGGAGGTCTGGAACCGCCTCGTCAACAACTTCTGGCTGCCGGAGAAGGTGCCGCTGTCCAACGACGTCCAGTCGTGGCACACGCTCACCCCGGCGGAGCAGCAGCTGACCATGCGCGTGTTCACCGGCCTGACCCTGCTGGACACCATCCAGGGCACCGTCGGCGCCGTCTCGCTCATTCCGGACGCGCTCACACCGCATGAAGAGGCCGTGTACACAAACATCGCCTTCATGGAGTCCGTGCACGCCAAGAGCTACTCGTCCATCTTCTCCACGCTGGCCTCCACCAAGGAGATCGACGAGGCGTTCCGCTGGTCCACCGAGAACGAGAACCTTCAGAAGAAGGCCCAGATCGTCATGGACTACTACCAGGGCGATGACCCCCTGAAGCGCAAGGTGGCCTCCACGCTGCTGGAAAGCTTCCTGTTCTACTCCGGCTTCTACCTGCCGATGTACTGGTCCTCGCGCGCCAAGCTGACCAACACGGCTGACCTGATCCGCCTGATCATCCGCGACGAGGCGGTGCACGGCTACTACATCGGCTACAAGTTCCAGCGCGGGCTGGAGACTGTTTCCGAGGCCCGCCGTCAGGAGATCAAGGACTACACCTTCGAGCTGCTCTTCGAGCTGTATGAGAACGAAGTCCAGTACACCCATGACCTCTACGACGGCGTCGGCCTGGCCGAGGACGTCAAGAAGTTCCTGCACTACAACGCCAACAAGGCGCTGATGAACCTGGGCTACGAGGCCATGTTCCCGGCGTCCGTCACTGACGTGAACCCGGCCATCCTGTCGGCCCTGTCGCCGAACGCCGACGAGAACCACGACTTCTTCTCGGGGTCCGGCTCCTCGTACGTGATCGGCAAGGCCGTCAATACCGAGGATGAGGACTGGGACTTCTAGTTCTCTTGTGAGATCGATGTGCCGGGCGGGCCATCTGCTTCGAAGGCTTGCAAGCAGATGGCCCGGGCCGTTTTGTTCCACCCAGAACGGGCGATGGTAAATCTGGCGATTAGTTCTCCCAGGCGCTCCGAACACGTGTTCGCGCACCCAGCTACCCGCCACCATGCCGCGCCCCCACGAACAGAGGAACCCAAGCGAGTTCCAAAGCGTCCCGCTCCGGCTCGGAGTCGTCTGTCTCTGCGGGCCAGTTGAGCTGAACCCGGCTGTCGACCGTGGTTGAAAGCCTTCCGGAGCGGAATTCTTCCTCGCCCGGAGTGGTTCCAGCAGTATGGCCCTTCCCCTTCCCCGGATTTCCATTCTCGACCGTGCCAACGCCCGGGACGGGTTTCCTGCTGCGGACGCCCTGAACCGGGTGCTGGAACGGGCCCAGCGGGCCGAGGAATGGGGTTACCACCGCTTCTGGGTCGCAGAGCACCACGCGGTGCCAGGCATTGCCGGTTCCGTTCCGGCCGTGCTGATGGCTGCCGTTGCCGCCCGGACGCACTCCATCCGGGTCGGTTCAGGAGGCGTCATGCTTCCCAACCACCAACCACTCGTGGTGGCCGAACAGGCGGCCACGCTGGAGGCTCTGCATCCCGCGCGGATCGACTTGGGTGTTGGCCGGTCTGTCGGTTTCACCCCGGCAGTGCGGAATGCGCTGGGCGCCGGGAAACAGGAGGCGGAGCGGTTTGAAGACCAGCTGGCCGAACTGCTTGCTTACCTGTCGGGAGCGGCGCCAATCACTGCCCGGCCGCGGAACGATTCGGCCACACCGGTATTCGTACTGGCCACCGGTTCGGGAATCGATATTGCAGCCCGTGCCGGCCTGGCGGTGGTGCTGGGCGGGCCAGCCGTGTTCCGGAGGGATCAGAACGGCACACTCCCGGCGCTGGAAAGGTACCGCTCACAGTTCCGTCCATCACGCTGGTTCGAGCGGCCCTTCATCCTGGTTTCCGCCGACGTAGCAGTGGCCGCCACCCGCCAGGCGGCGAGGGAACTGCTTCTGCCCGAAGCCGTCGCGCTGGCCCGTTCCAGGACCACCGGCGAATTCGCTGCCTTGGCGCCCGTGGGTCCGACCGAGTGGGCCGGGCTGACTCTCCGGGAAAAGGAAGCGGTCGAAAAGAGCCTGTCCACATCGCTCTACGGCACGGCCTCCGAGGTGCGGACCCAAGTCCAGCACCTGCTCGCGACCTCCGGAGCTGACGAGTTGCTGATCACAGGCGGAGCCTTCGACGTCGCGGCACAGGCGGAATCCGATCGGATCCTGGCCGGGCTCTTCGCCCAAGACGAGCGCCGCAGCACGGGCGACGTCCGTGGATTCGCGGCATCCCATTGACGCCCACCTGACTTGACACCACCTAGCGGCCTCCCGGGCGCGAGCAGCCAATCCGGCCTGGCCCGGTCCTATTAATGGCCTGCGGTGGAGGAGCTACTGCTCGGCGCCGTGCAGGGGGACTACTGCACGGTTGCCCTACTTGATCCGAATCGCGTCAAGCAGAGCCGGGAGCCTTGTGACGCCGTCGTCTGCCATGAAGTGTCCTGCACCCGGGTGGACCTGCAGCCGTGCGTCCAGGCGCCTGGCGAGGTCATCGGATGCTGCCGGCGGCACGAAAGGATCCGTGTCGGAGCGGAGCACTGTTCGTGCCCTAATGTTTGTTACTACCCGTTCAACCTCAACGTCAGTTGCGAGGAAGCCATCGAGTTCCGGCAGTGCTTCCAGTGGTTCAGCGAAGCCTGCCACCAACACGAGACCGCCCAGCTCCCACGGCTCCTCCAGGGCCGCTAGTACACGTAGGACAGTGACTACACCGAGGGAGTGTGCCACAACTACGGTTTTCGCATCGGGCATTCCCAGTGCCGCGCTGACAGCCTCCTCCCATGCTGCCTTGTCAGGAGCGTCTGGGTCGGGGAGAGGGACCACTGTGACTGCTACGCCTTCAGTTTCGAGGACGCTTTGAAGCCAAGGAAACCAGTTGGCATCCGGCGAAGATTCGTACCCGTGCACGATGAGGACGCGCCGGACGGATCGAACCGGGACGTTACTGGCTGTTTCGGTCATAGCCACAGACTCTATAGGGTCAGCCGGGCCGTCGCCGTTGATAGTGAAAAGAAAGTTATTGCTACTTCCTTGACCTCCGGATTGTCGATGTCAGGACTACCCGGTACCCCGGCGTCCGATGTTATATCCTCCAGAGCCCAAGGCCAGCTAGAGTGCGACTGCGCGGACTTCATCGGCCCGGTGCATCAGAACGCTCCAAGCCACGTGCCGCTCCTGGCGGACGGTCTTGCGGAGCTCCGGCACCCACTCTTCGGCGGACGCCTGTCTCCGGCAGGTGCCGGGGTGAAGATGGCCTTCTTGATGGTGGTTGCAGCCGTCGCTGCGGCCGTCCTGGAGCTGCCCGCCGCAGTCGGCCGGACTATCGGGTTCCGTGACGGCAGCCTGCCCATCGCTGCAGCCCTGGCGACGGTGGCTTAACCCATTCGGGGAAAGCGGCACATGGAGCAGCCGGGAATCACCGGGACCTCAGAAGCCGCACGGCGCCGATCCCGGACTTAGGGTACCTATCGTGCCCTGATCCGGGGGAGTAGATTGAACAAACACGTTGCTGCCGGGCAGGGTCACCGGCCGTGCTGCCAGCAGCACCACCCGACCATCCGGCAGTATCAACCGGCGGGCATTCATCTCACTGCGGGAACGGGCATTTTCTGACGGGAGTTACGATGCGCGAGATACTTCTTCCGTCCGGTGAAGCTGTTCCGGTGCTCGGGATCGGAACGTGGGGAATGGGTGAGGACCCCGGCAGCGCCGCCCGGGAGACGGCTGCGATCCAGATGGCCCTGGACCTTGGGCTGTCCGTGGTCGATACCGCCGAGATGTATGGCAACGGCGCCGCCGAGGAACTCGTTGGCAGGGCGCTGGCAGCACGCCGCAATGAGGCGTTCCTGGTCACCAAGGTCCTGCCGCATCACGCCACGCTGCGCGGAACCGTCGCCGCTTGCGAGGGCAGTCTGCGGCGCCTTGGAACGGACAGCATCGACCTATATCTGCTGCATTGGCGGGGCATTGTTCCCTTGGCCGAAACCCTCGAAGCCTTCGAATCCCTGCAGCGCGCCGGAAAGATCCGGCACTGGGGCGTCAGCAACCTCGACGTGGCGGACATGGAAGACCTTCTGCGCCTGCCCGGCGGACAGAAGGTCGCGACCGACCAGGTGGTGTACAACCTGACCCGCCGGGGCATTGAGTTCGATCTGCTGCCCGGGTGCATCGGGCGGGGCATCCCGGTGATGGCGTACTCGCCCCTGGAGCAGGGCCGAATGCTGGACGATCCCGTGCTGGTACGCATCGCAACCGAACACGGTGTCAGCCCCGCACAGATCGCCCTCGCCTGGGTGCTCAGGCAGCCGCTCGTCCTGGCGATTCCGAAGGCCTCAAGCCCCCAGCATGTCCGGGAATGCCACCATGCACTCGACGTTCGGCTCACGCCCCGCGACTTGGCTGATCTCGATCGCTCCCATCCCCCGCCCACCCGCAAGCGCGTGCTTGAGGTGATCTAGGCGGCGCCTTCGCAATTCCATTCCGGGCGCACATGCCCCGTCCATACACACCACGTCAGGAGAACCAGCCATGGACGTGATGGGCGTACCTCAGTTCAAACATCCTTAAAACAGCGGCCAGGGCACCGAGGGCATCTCGCCGCTTGGAGCCGGGAATCGCCCTGCCAAACGCAACCGTGTGCAGCGCGCGGCGAGTGAAGCGACTTCTTCGGCGCTGAGCAAGTTCGCCAGGTTTCGGCCCAGCTCACCGCGCAGTCCTTCGATGACACGATCGATGCCGTCGCTTTCCTTGTCGGTCAGTGTGTCTCCCAGCCACCCCCAGAGCACGGTGCGCAGCTTGTGGTCACGGTGAAAGGTGAGCCCATGGTCCACGCCGTGCCGGTGTCCGGATGACATGGCAAGAATGTGATCGCCTTTGCGGTCAGCGTTGTTGACGACGACGTCGAACACCGCCATGCGTCTGAGCTCTGGCGTGTCCTCGTGTATGAGGGCGACCACCCGCCCCTTCTCATCCTGACCCTCGAGGACGTGTTTCCACCCGCTGTTCGGTACGTCGTCCGCCGCAACGAGATCCACCGCGTTCTGGTCGGGGTCAGTCTCCTGCCACAGCTGGACCATTCCCTTGCCCAAGGGACCATCGCGCAGCCAGGTGCGTGGCACCACATTCCAGCCGAGGACCTCTGAAACCAGGTAGGCGGCGACCTCCCGGTGGGCGAGGAAGCCGTCGGGAAAATCCCACAGCGGTTTCTCCCCGGCGATCGGCTTGTAGACGACCGCGGTGTCGCCGATGGTGCCCAGGAAGGTGGCGTTCGACGCCGTCGTGATGCGCCCGGTCAGCGTGAGCCCGGCAGTCAGAAGGTCGGGTGCCAGCATCAGACCTCGGGCAGGGTGCAGACGTGCCCATCGACGTCCACGGGATAACCGCACAGCGGGCAGGCGGGACGCCCGGCGCCCACCACTTCTCGTGTGCGCTTGGCGAATGCGCGGGCGGTGCCAACCGGCATCCGCACCAGCAGCATTTCGGGCACGTCGGCGTCATCCTCATCAAGCGATTCGTCGTCGTCATCCGCGTCGACATCGGTGATCGGGTAGGCCTCTATCACAACCTGCGCCGTCGTCGGGTCCCAACCTAAACTCATGGCGCCGGTCCGAAACTGCTCCTGAACGGCCTCGAGCTGGTCATTGTCAACCAATTCAATGGGAGTAGTGGTGGGAACGCTGTGAGGGTTGCCCTCGACGTTGAGAAGCTGGTCGAGGATTTCGTCGATTTTCTCAGCGAGCAGGGCCGACTGCTGCTTCTCCATGGCGATACTTACGATCTGACTCCCTGCCCGCACCTGCAGGTAGAACGTCCGTGCCCCCGGAAGGCCAATGGTGCCGACGACGACCCGATCAGGCCAGTCGAACTCATGAACACGTGTAGGCATAAGAGCATTTTAGGCACAGGCGCTTCATGGCGCCTGTTGCCCTGCACCGCCGCCCACCGGTGCGTCGACAGAGTGGGTGCTGTTCGACAGCCAGGACAGATCCCCGGCCTCGGTGTTGGTCGCGTAAACGCTTGGCCGAGTGGCGCTGTAGCGGACGATTGATATGGAGGCAGGGCTCACGTTAATACGCTGGAACAGGTCGAGGTGCATGCCAAGCGCGTCGGCAAGGATTGATTTGATGACGTCACCGTGACTCACCGCCACCCACACGGCTCCTGGCCCGTACTCGGCTTCGAAGGCTGCATCGTGGCGGCGAATGGCTGCTACCGCTCGAGCCTGCATCGCGGCCAGGGATTCACCGCCGGGAAAGACGACGGCGGCCGGCTGCGACTGCACAACCGACCACAGATCTTCGGTTGCGAGATCACTGAGCGTACGGCCCTGCCACTGGCCGTAATCGCATTCGACAAGATCGGGCTCCAACGGCGCGTACGGAGTGCCAGCCTGGCGATCGAGGATGAGCCGGGCGGTCTGCTGACAACGCTCCAGAGGGCTCGATACCACCCCAACTACGGGCACTGCCGCGAGGCGCTCTCCGGTGAAAGCCGCCTGCTCGCGCCCGACTTGGTCCAGGTTGACACCGGCGGCCCGACCGGCCAGCAGTCCAGTGGCATTGGCTGTGGTGCGGCCGTGCCGCACGAGAATAACTGTCGCCATCCACCCAGCCTAACCACCCGCTGGACGGCAGTGTTTACCCACGCTTTGGACGTTGCCGGCCACGTAATCATTAGCGGTGTATGAAACGGCATCGGGTGACGCCCATGCTGCCCGAGAAGGTAGCCGTCGTGATGGCGTGGGACTTCACATTGCCCATCAATTTCGCGAACTAGGTCAGTCAGCCGACATGGGCGGTAGTCCACCAGTACCGCGGAATCACGGTGGTCCGTATCTGGCGCTTTTCGCCAAGTGCCCTTGGGTCTCACAGTCGGCCAGGCCTTACACCCTGATCCCCGCATAGCAGCGTGATGGCCCTAATGGCCGGTCACCTGTAGCCTCGATCCAGGAACAGTATGGGGGTGCTGGGATGACTCGCAGCCAGCCGGTACGGCGGCGTCGGTGGTGGCTTGGTGGCGCGATTGCGCTGGCCGGGGTTACAGCAGCGGTTCCGGTCGCAGCCATCGCCCACCACGTGATCAGCGAGTCTGTTGGACGGACCACTGTGGCAATGAATGCCGACGGCACCGAGCGAACGGTATATTGGCGCGACTACCCAGGTGCTGCCGGCGTCGACCCCCAGGAAATCCTTCGGGGTCCCACGCCGGAGGAAGGCTACGCGGCCGGCCGGAGCATGATTTCCGAGATCAAGACAGCACTCAGCGTCGAATTCGGGATCGAGTGGGTGCCCGAGAATGAGCAGCCTGGCTCCAGTATCTTCCATAAACCGGTGGAAAACTCCTTCGGGGGGCAGTCGCTCCTGACCGCGGTGAACAGCCCCGGATCCCAAAGCACCAGCGTGCCTCAAGCCTGGAGCGACAAACAGCGGGTGATCCGAATCATCGGCGACGTCAGCGCCAGATACGGGTATTCGCCGCCCGCACTGGATACCTTCGACCTCTGGTCGGTTGAGGACCGAATCCGTGAACTGGGCGGGCCGACACCGGAAACGCAGGTGCTGGTTTCCGGTGCAGCGCAGGGCCAGGCTGGGCAATGGCTGTCATTCATGTTTCAGGACTTGTCGCAGGACAAGGAGGGCCGGTTTGAGGAACAACTTCGACCGGCTGACGGTTCGTTCTGGCAGCCGAACACAATCACATTGGGCTATGGGGCGAATGGGCTCCTCGCGGATGCCGACAGGCATCAGTTCAAGAGGCGGCTGGAGCCGTTCAAGGGACTCACCCCGCCGGCGCCGCTGGAGTCATAATCGGGATGATGTGAAGAGAAGGCGAGGAGTTCCATGATCCCCAGTCATCAGCAGCTGATTGGGCTCTTGGCCCATGCGGATCCCGGCTTTGTCGCGGGGGATTTTGCCACCAGGTTCAGGAGTGCTTCCGGGCCGGAGGGTGAGACGGGCTCATTCAGATACTTTCCGGGCGGGTTCTGGGAGGTCAGCCTCGATGGCAGTGGCCGGTTCGTTCTGGCGCCGTGGGGAATGCGGTTTGAGCAGGGCACAGGGTATTTCGAGGAAGCCCCGGGCAGGGGTACGCCGCCGCGTCGTCCTCCGTGGTCACTGGTGTTGCCGCGGTACTCCACGTTTCTGGGCCGGGAGGATGATGACTGGCAGCTGGACGCCAGCCGGCCGATCGTGGAGGAGTCGGGAGCGCTGATCGCTGCGCTCACGAACCTGGAGGATCCCCAATACAGGGGCACGATCACCGTCAGTTCCTACACCTACACGATTACGTCGGTCGACCTGGGCTACATGCTGGAGACGCTCGCCATCGTCCGGAGCGAACCCAACGGCGACGATTTGGCCGCGCTGGAGGACATAAAGGCCAGCGTCAAGGGGCGCAGGGGAGGCTGACCACCCCCGTGTGACTGGCAGCGCCGGACGCCACGGCCCGATCCGCGTTCTTCCGATCAGGTTTTGGCGAGCGGAAGCACCAGCATGTAGCCGGTCGGCAGATTGCTGCTCCAGCGCCGCGGCTCGCGGACGACGAACTGCGTCGCCAACTGCTCGGGGGTGAGCAGGGCGTTGGGCGCGGGGGACGGTCCCCACCGCTGGTCGCCGTACGGGTAGAGCGGATCCTGGACGCGGATGCCGGTGACCGAGAACTTTGGGAACCGGTCGGGGTCGCCGAGTGACGTGAAGCCGCTCATCACCCAGACGTGCCGGCCGCGCCACATGACCAGCCCGACCGGCCGGCCCGTGTCGGCGATGGCGCGCGCCGCAGTCCGCAGCGCTTCCTTATAGTCGGCAATGCTGACAACGGCGTAGGGCCCCATCCCGACCTTGGTCAGCACCTTGGCCCAACCCAAGGGGTTGGCACCGTTGAACGAGTTGGTAGACCGTGCCCGGGCAGCCTCCCACAGCTCGCCCTGCTGAACCCGGTCGGCCCAGATGTCGGCCCCCGTGTCGTCGATGAGATTGTGCATGATCTGGATGCTGGCCGCCACACACCACTCAAAGGTGTACTGGGGAACGAAGTCCCCCTCCTGGTAAAGGTTGAGGGCGAACACCCGGGGCACCGGTGCCGGTGTAGGAACCGATGTCGCGGTGGGGGACGGGGTCAGGTGAGGAGGGGGAACGTCACCGCGTGTGGGCAGCGGCGCCAAGGACGTCTGGATCGGTCGATCGGTCGCGGAGGCCTCGTCGAGCCGGAGAGCGGGCGAGCAAGCCGAGAGGAGGGTCGCCAGAACGACGAACCAGGCCAGACGACGGAGCAGGGCACCGACCATGATCGATCCAGTTTATCGCGATCCGTCGGGAATGCGTCGAGCGCGGACGGGACCCATGAGCCGCAAGGACGCCCGTCGCTGGGCGCATGGCTATCCGCTGACTACTCCTGTCCGAGCCGTCCAGACCAGCCGACCGCCGCGGAAATCCGATTCCCTTCCCACAGGGACCGTGTACTCGTCCGTGATCGGATAGCCGAGGCGGCCCTTCTCCCAGCCCAAAGATGCCCATTTGGTCCGGATCGCACCGTGGATCTCATGTACGCCGGTCTTGGGGGACCAGTAGATGGAGGCTCCGCCCGAACCGGAGAAGTGGGTGTACCGGCCGACCCGATCGGGCGTGGCCTTCTCGTCGGTGGTGGGGTAGCCGAGCGGGCCACTCTCAGAGCCTAGGGACGCCCATTTGGTCCGGATCGCGCCGTGGATCTCGTGCGCGCCTGTTTTGGGGGACCAGTAGATGGAGGCTCCGCCCGAACCGGAGAAGTGGGTGTACCGGCCCACCCCGTCCGGCGTGGTCATCTCGTCGGTGGTGGGGTAGCCGAGCAGGCCCTTTTCAGAGCCTAGGGACGCCCATTTGGTCCGGATCGCGCCGTGGATCTCGTGTGCGCCTGTCTTGGGGGACCAGTAGATGGAGGCTCCGCCCGAACCGGAGAAGTGGTTGTACCGGCCTACCCCGTCCGGCGTGGCCATCACGTCGGTAGTTGGAAATCCGAACATGCCCGCGGCGCCGCCCGCGGCTTTGTAGCTGGTATAGGTCGCGGCATGGACCTCATGTGCACCCGTCGCTGGCGACCAGCAGATCACCCCGCTGACGAAGTCCTGGCACTTTCCATCCGCAACGGCGTACTGTGCGGTCAGCGCCCGTCCGAGGGAGGACGCGGGGCGGCCGGCGCCAATCGATTGTGCCTTGACCGCGATTGGGTCGTCGGTGCCGTTGCCGGCGAGCATGACCTTCAGCTCGCCTTGGCCGTCATCCGCGGTGATCAGGTAGAAGGTGTCCTGAGTGCCGGCCTGCCCGAGAGCCGTCGGCGTGAAGGTCACGCTCTGGAAGGCGGACTCACCAGGGGGGATCGTGAGGCCCTCGGAGATGGGGGCGTTGGTCGAGAAGACGCCCTGCGGAGCCTTCGCCTTGGTGACCGTCATCGGGATGTTGCCGGTGTTGCTGATTGTGAAGTCAGCCGTGGCCGATGTTCCGACGGGGACGTCCCCGAAGTCCAGCGTGGACGGCATCTCCAGGCGTGCCGCACCGGAAACGGCCGTTGCGGTAAGCGGCACGGTCACGGAACCCAGGTCGCTGGCGATGACCAGCGAATCGGTCACCGGGTCTGCTGTCGCGGGGCTGAAAGTCACCGACACCGGAACCGATGCGAGCGGTTGGATCTGCTGGCCCACGGCCGGCAGCATGGTGGCGTCGACGCTAAGCTCCGCGTTGGCCGGCAGGGTTACGCCGGTGATCTCGACGACGGTCGCACCGGTGTTGACGATGTTGACGGTTTGCCGGCTGCTCGTCAGAGTCGGCACGTTGGTGAACTGGAGCGCGGCCGGGGTGGCGCCCAGGCCGTCTCGTGTGCCGACGCCGTGGATACCCAGGCGCACGGTCTCACCGTCGGCCGTCGTGACGGTCAGCGCGCCGTCAGCCTGCCCGGGTGCTGTCGGCGAGAAGGCTACCGGGACGGTGAGGCTATCGCCCGTCTGCAGCGTCCCAGTCAGGCTGCTCGAAGTTCCGATCCCGAACGGTGCCTCTGTTGTGACGGAGCTGACCGTCACTGCCCGGGTGGCGGAGACAGTGACATTGCCGGTCTGGGTGGCGCCCACTTCGGCCTCGCCCAGGTCGGTGTCCGTCGCACCCACAGCTGCAGTTGTCGGGGCACCGAAGCCATGCACGCGGCCGTCGCGCGTGCCGACGTACACCCGGCCGTTGTCAGTGGCCACCGAGGAGAATTTGGCTGCCGTGCCTATCGGGGCGCTGAACACTTGCTGAAGGGACCCGGTGCTGTCCGGGAGGGCGCGGTAGGCCCTCAGTTCCGCATTGACCCCGGTTCCTCCGGTGGAGTAGACGGCCCACACCAGGGCCGATGACCCGTCCGTGCCGGAAGAAGTCACCGCCGGCGCGCCGGACGTGTACCCGAATGTGCCCGCGGAGGTTCCGACAGAGGCGAGCCTGATTCCGCCCGTGCTGCTCGGGGCAAGCTTGAATGCGCGCAGAAAGCCCCTGTTCTCGACGGTGTAGAGATACCCGCCATCAGCCGTCCCGAGAAACGCTGGCCGTCCCCACACCCCGTTGTACGGTCCGGCGGCGTCAAGGACCGCATCGGTTCCGTCCGGCCCCTGGGCCATGCCGCCCAGATTGTCCCGGTCCAGCAGGTAGACGTGGCCGTCCTTGCCGACTTGGACCAGCAGGTGCGGGTGCTCGGCCGTGCCATAGCCGTCAGGGATGGCAACCGGCGCCCCGGAACCCAGATCGGTGTCGTTCTGGTCCAGCTTGAGGTTGTTGGCGGGGCTGAAGAAGTCGGTGGGGCTCAGATTGCCATCGCTTCCAACCTGGAGTCTGACCACCGATTCCGCGAGGGTGCTGGGAGGCGTGTTGCCCGGGCCAGCCTGCGGGGAGATGCCGTTCCCGGTGGCGAACAGGATTTGCCCGGGACCGTCGGATACCAGTCCTCCGCCGGACTGCCAGATGCCGCCTTCCGCGTTGGCGTTCCCTGACTCCGTGGCCCACATCGTCGTCTGCTGGCCGCTGGTCGACACGCCGATGACGTAGCCGACGAAGGGGGTGTAGTCGCAGTGGCTGGCGAAGCCCGCGTACACCACCCCGTTCATGAGCAGCAGTCCGGGCCGCTGCATGGCGGTCATCGCGTTGAAAGGGCGGGTCGGGTCGTTGGTGGGGGCACCGCTGATGAGCACAGGGAACCCGGCCCTCTCCAACCCGGTCGCCGGATCGAGCGAGTGCATGTACCAATGCGGAAGTTGCGGGCTCGCCCCGTCGTTCGTCTTCGCCAGCAGGAAAACGCTGTTGGTCGCCGGGTCGAAGACCGGAGTGGAGGTGATTCCAATGTTGGGCGTAAGGTCGCCGCAGCTCACGGTTGACGCCGGCCATGCAGGCCCGACAGAACGCTGCCACCTCGTCGCCCCCGTGGCGCCGTCCAGCCCGTAAACAGCATTGTTCTCCGTCGCGGCAATCACGGTGCCGCCGACCACGAGTGGCTGGGCGTAGACTTGTCCGTCCACCGCCGTGGAGAACAGTTTGCCGAAGTTCGCGGACGAGACGGACGACGGCGAGAGCGTGCTCTCGCTGCTATCCCATCCGGTCCGAAGCGTATCGTGGGCAATTGTCCCGACGTCCGCGACACCGACGCCGCTGACGGACAGTCCGCCGAATGCAAGTGCCGCCGACAGGAGTGCACTCCAGGCGCGTCGGCGTTGCCGGAACGGGCGCGGAGAGGACAGCTTTGAAGCCGAGGCGCGAGCCAACGCCCCAGCTTTTTGTTGATCGCGCATGTTTGAGACCTGCTTCAGACCGTGGTTTCACTGGGCACCGTGCCCGTTGCAGCTGGGGAATGCGGCGGGCCCCGGTTGTCCTGAGCCGGGGTCTCCCCAACCTGCCGCTTCAGGACCATCCCACTGTCGGTGGCGATCCCTAGGAAAAAGTGGGGCCGGCCCGCAAGTACTTGGTTCCCACCCCCCCAAGATGAGGGGGCAGCAAGATGAGGGGGCAGCGCGGCGCGAAAGGCTGCACGAGCCCCGCCGGAGCACGAAGCCTACGGGTTTCCAGTGCAGCTCCTCGGATCAACTGCCCGTAGGAGTCGTCCGCCGGGTCCGGTGCAAGGGGGGGGGAATGCGTTCCGGACCCGGCGATCTGAAGCTAAGGTTCGCGGCTACCTGTGCTTCAGTGACAAGGCCAGTGTGTGCCCGGCACATTATGAAATACGTGCGAAACCTGAGAGTGTGCGTCCGTTTCAACCCCCTGTTTGAGGGGGACAGTAGGCTGCCTGCAAGGTTTTCCCAAGCTGCCCGGTTGGCGAATAAACGCGTCAGCGTCTGACAGGCCGGCAACACCCAGGACCGGCTGGAGGAACTGGTGTTCTTCGTCGACCAGTTCCTTGCGGCCTCAGTGCTGGGCTATGACCCTGAGCAGCCGTGGGAAGTCCTCGTTGCCGCAACGGTGGCCTCGATTCTGCTGGCTGCGGCCTCGGAGGATCCGCCGCAGAAGGATACTGTGCTGGACGCCCGGTCAGGTGCGTCACCGGAGGAAAGGGCCAGGGTTGATTCGTTGAAGGCCGCGGCCATGCACGCTGGAGGCACTCGCCGGGCAGGGGATCCTGACGATCGACACGCATTTCCGCGTACCGCCTGCCCTGGTCCGGTGCATTGCGAACACCTATGAGGACGAAACGGTGCTGGAAGATTTGGGCCTGCTGGACATCCCGGACCTCGATCTGGCTTCGGAGGATGCCTAGCATTGGTTCCATCGGCATGGTGTGACTGTTGATGAAGGAGCGTTGGTGGCATGCCCAAGACTGGCAGGAACGATCACGCCCGCAAGGAAGAGCTTCCCTCGACGCTGCAGCGTTCGGAGCAGAAAGCCCAGGACACTTTCGCCAAGACCTACGACTCGGCGCTGGAGTCCTACGGCAATGACGAGAGCCGGGCTGCGCGGACAGCCTTCGCAGCGCTGAAGCACAGCTACGAGAAGGTGGGCGACCACTGGGAACCGAAAGAGAAGCGGGGCCCGTCTGACCAGCACGCGGCGGAGGGACTGGATTCCCCGGCGCCCACCGCGGGCGGCGTGGACGCGAACGCCTCGAAGGAGCACCTCTACAAACTGGCCCGGGAACTGAACGTCGAAGGGCGTTCGAGGATGGGCAAGGCCGAACTTGTCGAGGCGCTCCAGAAGGCCAACGATGCCGCCACCCGGAAGGCGCGGGGCGGCTGAGTCTACCCGTCTTTCGGGCGGAAGTAGGAGGATCCCGACGGCGTCCGCTCCAGCACGCCGAAATCGATCATGTAGCGGCGCAGCAGCACCACATCGTCGGTGTAGCTCAGGAGCCTTTCATTGACCTTTCGTTCGGTGAGCTCCTCGCCCGGCTCGAAGCTTTCCCCGGCAATCCAGGCCAGGAGTTCGCGCCGCTCCGCCTGGCTGGACGGATATCTGTCGATCCGGCCCCCAAGACGCATGAACCGCGCCACTCCCGTCTGCGGCTGGCGTCTGGGCTGCTGCGTGAGAAGTTCGCGGAAGACCGACTCGGATGCCTCCAGTTGATTGCCGGCGGTCCGTTCGACCAGCCCTGCGTCGAGCAGGGCGGCGATGGCCCGGCCGCGACGCTGGCCGGACGGACCGGAAGACACATCATCGGGGGCCGCCCCCAGCACTATCTGTGCGTAGGCGGTCCGGGCATCACGGTTGGCCAGGGCCGCCATCACCCGCCGCCAATGCGGCCCGCTCTGCCTGGTCTCCCTGCTCACCGCGCTTCCCCCTTAGCTCTTGCCGGCCGGACCGGTGCCGGTCAGCGTTCCCGGGTACGACAGGCAAAATCCTAGTCCCGGGCGGTTCAGGCCGGAAGGCTCAGCTGCCCGGTGGGGTGAAGCGCGCAAAAGCGGTGGCGCCGGTCGCCGTCGTGATGTGAAATGGTCACGGGGACACGAACCGTGAGCGGGCCCGAAACGGCAGGAAACAACCTGGGCTATTGCGCTGGCCGTGTTGGGCGCATGGCTTCCCGAAGTCATACCAATGGTCCAGGTGGCCCGCTCACCCTCAGGGCGCTCGGCCGCCGGCCCGAAGGCAGGCATACTTGGGATGACCCGCCCCAGCAACGGAAGAGCCTGATGACGCCACACCACGCCGTACCGAATGTCACCCTGAACAATGGTGTCCAGATCCCGCAGCTTGGCTTCGGTGTCTTCCAGGTTCCCCCGGAAGAGACCCAGCGCATCGTGGAGGACGCCCTGGAAGCCGGCTACCGCCACATCGACACCGCGGCGGCGTACGGCAACGAGGCCGCCGTCGGCGCCGCGATCGCTGCCTCCGGGATCCCCCGCGAGTACATCTTCCTCACCACCAAGCTGCGCAACGGCGAGCAGGGCACAGCCCACGAAGCCTTCCAGAACAGCCGCCGTGAACTGGGAATGGACTACGTTGACCTGTACCTGATCCACTGGCCGGTGCCATCCCGGAACCTGTTCACCGACGCCTGGAAAGCGATGGAGAAGCTGCACGCCAGCGGTGAGATCCGTGCGATCGGAGTATCAAACTTCCTGGCGGACCACCTGGACACGCTCCTCCGCTCGGCGGACGTTGTTCCGGCCGTCAACCAGTTCGAGCTGCACCCCACGTTCCAGCAGCCCGAACTGGCGGCAAAGAGCCGCTCCCTGGGCATTGCCGTGGAAGCGTACAGCCCCCTGGGCCAGGGTGCCGACCTGGACGCAGCGGCCGTGACAACCGCCGCCGACAAGTACGGCGTCACCCCTGCTCAGGTGGTGCTGGCCTGGCACCTCCCCCAGGGCACCATAGTTATTCCCAAGTCAGCCAACAGTGGCCGCATGCGGGACAACCTGGCGGCCGTCGGCGTCATCCTGGCACCTGCCGAGCTTGACGCCATCACCGCCCTCGAAGCCGGTGCCCGCATCGGTTCGGATCCTGCCGTCGCCGCCCACAGCCAAATGTAAGGGGACCCATGAATTCCAACGACCTGCTGCTGGATGCCTTTGGCCGGATCCGCGAAATCGTGGATGACACGCTCGAAGGGCTCGACGAGGAGAGCCTGGTCCGCCGGCCCGTAGGCAACGGCAACTCCATAGCCTGGCTGATCTGGCACCTCAGCCGGGTAGAGGACGCGCAGGTTGCCTCCGCGGCCGGGCTGCCACAGGTCTGGACCTCGCAGGGCTATGCCGGCAGGTTTGGTCTGCCGCTCCCCGAACGGGACACCGGCTACGGCCATTCGTCGGATGAGGTCGACGCCGTGCGGGCACCGCGGGAGCTGCTGGCTGAGTACTACGGGGCGGTCCACCGGCAGACCGCGGAGGTTCTGGGCACGCTCGGCGACGCTGACCTTGACCGCGTCGTGGATACCCGCTGGGACCCGCCGGTCACGTTCGGCGTGCGGCTGGTCAGCACCATTGCGGACTGCCTTCAGCATGCAGGGCAGGCCGCCTATGCCAAGGGCCTGGAAGGCGGCGCACAGGCCTAGCCGGCAATGGGTTGCAGCCGGTGCCTTGCCTGGCATTGGCGTTCGGAGGAGGATAAGCGGCAAAACTCCAGGAGGCCGTGATGACCCAGCTTGGCAAGTTTGAGAAGTACCTGATCGAGGAATTTTTCGACGACTACCGTGCCGGGGCCATGAGCCAGCACACCTTCACCCGTCGGGTCGCGTTCATCACCGGCAGCATGGCTGCCGCGTCCGCCGCGATGCTCCTGGTCGGATGCACGCCCCAGGAAGTTCCGCGCAGCACCGATCCCATGCCCACTCCCACGCCGACGTCCGGCTCCGCCACGGGCACCGCCTCAGGGGGCGCCGTTCCGGGGGCGAAGAGCCCGCTGTCCGTTCCCGAGGGGGCAGCCGGAATTACGACGTCGACGGTGAAGTTTTCGTCCGGCGGCACCGAGATCAGTGGTTACCTCGCCAGGCCCGAGGGCGGCAAGCCCGGCCCCGCTGTGCTGGTCTGTCACGAGAACCGCGGGCTGACACCCCATATCCAGGACGTGGCCCGGCGTTTCGCGAAGGAAGGTTACGCGGCCCTGGCGATCGACCTGCTGAGCAGGGAAGGCGGTACCGCAAGCCTGGACCGCGATGCCGTTCCGGGCGCCTTGACGCAGGCTGGCGCCCAGCGCCACGTTGCGGACTTTGCGGCGGGATTCGACTACCTGCAGAAGCAGGACTTCGTGGAGCAGGGCCGCATTGCCATGACCGGCTACTGCTTCGGCGGGGGCATCACCTGGCAGTCGGCGGTGGAGATCACCGGCCTCAAGGCGACGTCGGCCTTCTATGGGCCGGCCCCCGACCTGGACAAGGTGCCGTCCATCAAGCCTGCGGTGTTCGGTGTCTACGCAGAACAGGACGACCGGATCACCGGGCCCATGCCCCAACTCCGGGATGCCCTGGCGGGTACGGGCGTGCGCAACCAGCTCAAGGTTTATCCCGGCGTCGACCACGCCTTCCACAACGACACCGGCGAACGCTACAACGAACAGCAGGCAACTGCCGCCTGGAACGACACGCTGGCCTGGTTCAAGAAGTACGTCTGACGGTGGGTTAACTCCCGGTTGCCTGGCCGGTGTTGTCCGGGCTCGCGGCGCTCGCTGTGTCCGGGCCTGACGGGCTGCCTGTGTCCGGGCCGGACGCGTCGTGGGCCAGGGTCTTCTGCCGGCGGTACACCTGGATGGCGATGGCCGTGGGAATGACGGCCAGGGCCATCGCCCGCATCCAGGGACGGTCCAGGACGTGGCCGGTGACGGAGTCGAGGGAGAAGCTGCCCGGCCCGCCGATCGTGAAGGATGCCGCCGCAAGTCCCAGGACGGCCGGGTATTCCAGGCCGCCTTCGGTGGCGAAGAACCCGTTGGGGGCGTGCACGCTGGCCGCAACACCCATGGTGGTGGCAGCAGCTGCCCCGGCAGCCGGGGTGGCGAATCCCAGCGCCAAGGCCAGGCCGGCGCCTGCTTCGCCGACGCCGGCAAGGACGGCGCTGGGCTTCGCGGGCCGGAACCCCATGGCGTGCATGCCCTTGCTGGTGCCCTCGATCCCGCCGCCACCGAACCAGCCGAAGAGCTTCTGCGTGCCGTGCGCAATGAGGACACTGCCCAATCCCACACGGAAGATGGTTTGTGCTGCTGTGGCGGCGACCGGGGTGGCTGGACTGGTGCTCGTGCGGCTCATGCGAATCCTCCTGTAAACGTTCAGCCGGATGGGCTGTTCTTCAGGCGATCTTGTCCGACGATTCTACGTCCGCGGGAGGCTGGGAGATTCGGGATTTTGGTCAGGTGGGTGCGCCGCCGCCGTCTTTTAGTCCTGGCCCTTGGGCCGTGCCTGCGGGAGGTGCCCCTGGCGTCCGGCCTCGCGCACCAGCAGCCGGATGTTCGCGTACAGCACGGCCCTGACCGCATCGGGCTCCAGCCGCTGCCCGCGCCGGATGCGTGATTCCAGTTCCTTGCAGCACCGCTCCAGCCGCAGGGCGCCGGCCATGGCTGACGTCGCCCGCAGGCTGACGACGGCGTCAGCGGCCATCCGCGGGTCACCGCCGGCCAGGGCGCGGAGGATCTTCGACGCCCGCTCCGGCAGCATCTGCAGGTAGTCATCGATGAAGGCCTCCGCGAAAGCGGGGCCCACTTCGGCGGCAAGGATCCGCAGCGGACCGGTGTCCAGGACGGGGACGTCGTCTGGGCCGGTCACTTTGCGCCGCCTGCTGCTGTCCCCTGCATGCCCCGCCCATCGGTCTGTGCCGCGACGGTGCTGCGCGGCTTACCGGACACTTTCCCGCGGTGACCTCAAGACGGGAGAAACTTTTGCCGATGTTCAGATCAAGAATGCGGACCGGTTAGGACCGCTCGAGCAGCACCATGACTTCGTAGTGCGAGGTCTGCGGAAACATGTCCAGCACCCGTGCCCGCCGGGCGGTGAACGAGGGGAGCGCGGCAAGGTCGCGGGCCAGGGACTGCGCATTGCAGCTGGAGTACACCACATGCTGCACGGAAGACGATTCCAGCCAGCCGCACAATTCCTTGCCGATGCCGCGCCGCGGGGGATTGACGATTACCAGTTCGGGCGCCTCGTCGGCGGCCACCGCAAAGGCCGTGGCGTCGCCCGCCTGGAAGTTCATGCGCTGCAGGCCGGCCTCGTCGCTGCTGAGCTTGGCCGAAACGATGGCTTCGCGGCTGGTTTCGATGCCGGTGACGTCGCGGGACGGGTCAGCGACGTGCAGGGCAAAGCCGCCGACGCCGCAGTACAAGTCCCAGACCGACGCCGGCTCCAGTTCGTTGACCCACTCCCGCCCCTGCCGGTACAGGGCCGCCGCCATCTCGCTGTTCGTCTGGAAAAAACTCTGCGGCCGGAGGTGGAGATCGAGGTCATTGACACGCATCCGCAGCGTGGACTGCGCGGTGAGCAGCATCTCGCGGTCGCCTTCCAGGACTGCCTTGTGTTCCGGATGCAGATTGATCGAGACAACCTTCACCTGCGGGAGGGCCGCCAGGAGGGCGGGGAGGTGCTGCCGGATGCGCGGCACCAGCTTTTCCGACCGCAGGACCAGACGCAGCATGATCTCGCCGTCGGGTGATTCGGTGATGATGAGGTGCTTGAGCTCACCGCTGCGCCGCGGCACATCGTAGGGCGTCAGGTGGGCCCGGCTGATGAAGGCCGCCACAACGGGAAAGCAGGCGAGGAGCCCGGGGGAGCAGACGCCGCATTCACGCAGGTCAACGCCGCGGCCCTCGGCGTCAAGGATCCCGATGGTAGGGTTCTTGGCCGTTCCACCCACCACCATTTTTGCCTTGTTGCGGAAGCCGGACTCGCGGCTCGCCACCGGCGGCAGCCACTCTATGGACGTGTGGCCGGAGAGAAGGGTCTGGCAGTGCAGCTGCTTGCCGGCGAGCTGCTCGTGGTAGGGCCGGCCCATGTGGGCGCAGGAGAGGCAGCGGGCGGCATCGAAGTAGGAACATTGCATGTCCCGTTAATTCTACTTTTTCTGTGGCCTTGGTCTGGCCGCGGGTCAGGACGGCGGCCGCTGCCGTTTGGGAAAGCTGATCCGGTCCAGGTCCTTTGCAGGCACGACGGCGGTCCCTCCTGCGCGGGCCCGCGCCTGCCCGGCCAGGATATTCACGTCGGCGTACCGGGAGGAAAAGTGTGTGAGGACCAGGGTTCCGGCTCCGCCATTGGCGGCCAAATCCCCGGCCTGCCCGGCGGTGAGGTGCGCGTACTGCGCCGCCAAGGCGGCGTCGTCGTCGCTGAACGTTGATTCCGTGATGAGGAGGTCGACGCCGTCGGCCAAGCCCTCGGCGCCCTCGCACGGGGCGGTGTCCATGATGAAGGCGAAGCGCTGGCCGGCGCGCGGGATGCTGACATCCTCAAGCCGCACACCCTGCAGTACGCCTTCCCGCTGCAGACGGCCCGCGTCCGGGCCCGCAATGCCCGCCGCCGCCAGACGCTCCGGCAGCATGGTCCGGCCGTCCGGCTCGGTCAGCCGGTAGCCATAGGTCTCAATGCGGTGACGCAAGGGCCGCACCTCGAGGCCCTGGGCGATTGACCCGGCACCCGAGTGGGGTTGCAGGCGAAGGTCGACGCCGGTTGAGGCCACAGAGACGAGCGCCCGGACAACGTCCTCGCCGGACGCCGGATAGTGCAGATGCACCGGGTGCTTCACGCCGTCCAGGGCCATGCGGGACAGGACGCCAGGGAGCCCGTAGCAGTGGTCACCGTGGACATGGGTCAGGCAGATGCGGGTGATCTGGCTGGCAGAAACCCCTGCATGGATCATCTGCCGCTGGGTGCCCTCGCCAGGGTCGAAGAGGAGGCCCTCGCCGTCCCACCGCAGCAGGTATCCGTTATGGTTGCGCGTCCGTGTCGGCACTTGCGATGCGGTTCCCAGGACGACGAATTCGCGCATGCCACCGAGTGTCTCACAGGCGCGGCGCCCAGCAGGCGCGTGGCCCCCGGGACGGCCGCGCTCGCAGCCATCGATATTCAACGAGCCCGCCACCCATCCACCGGGAAAGCGGCCACGAATACAGAGTGAACCACCCGTTTCGATGCCCCGTGCTGGCCCGGAACGTAACCGCTGCAGCAAAACGGCGGTGCCTTGCACGCGTGCGAAAAGAGCTCACCTTGCCCGATCTACAGTTCGACCAGTTCCTCATGGAGGCCACCACCTCCGACGACGGCTCCGGCGTTACCCTGGGGCCGGACCCCCTTTATGGCCTGTACACCAGCTGGTGCCATGTCACCGGCACCGTGCCACACGCGGAGGAGACCTTCTGGAAAGGCATGCAAGGGCGCATTAACCCCGAACCGAACGGCCTCCGCATGAAGGGGCCGGCAGGTGCGGATTACATCCTTGCCAGCTATCCGGCGTCGGTCTGAACTGGGTTCGGGCCCATGCATCCCACGACGTGAACAGCTGTAAAACGCGTTCAGAGTCGGGGGTGCCCGCCCAACGCGAAACCCCCGGTGCTCAACACTGACTTCCGCCGTCGTTCTTGAGTTCCCGGTGCACCCTGGGTACTGCCGTGGCGGGAACGAGGCAGAAAATCCGGAACGTCACCACGAGGACCGGGGCCCGAGGGGCGGGAGTTGGACTGCCCGCCGCCCGGACGGAAAGAATGAGCGGGTGAGTGCTGCCGGCGAATTCGTGGATGACACCCTGCAGCGCGAGGCGTCGTGGTACCGGGCGGAGGAAATGCGTCACCGGTTCGGCAGCAGCATGCGGTTCTACGGCGCGTCGGTGGGTGCTGTGCGGGGAACGGTACGTGACGCTCTCCGCCGCCATGCCGGACTGACCCACGATGAGGTCACCGCCCTAAGTTCCGAACTGTGGGAGGTGCCTGTTTACGAGCGGCGCCTGGCCGCCGTCGTCCTCCTGCAGTCCAAGGTGGAGCTGCTGACCAACTCCGACCTGACGCGCATTGAGGGCTTTGTGCGGGACGCACAAATGCCGTCGCTAGTCGATCCGTTCGCCATGGACGTCGTCGGTCCGCTGGTGGAGGGTTTGACTGGACAGCCGCGAGCGCGTGCGGACGCGGTGCTGGACCGGTGGGCGGGGGACCCGGACGTCTGGCTCCGCCGCGCGTCGCTGATGGCGCCGCTGCGGGCACTCCGGGCGGGCGGCGGTGACTGGGATGGCTTTGTCCGCCGCGCCAGGATTGCTGCGGAGGCACGGCAGGCCGGGACAACCCCTGGCTGGACAGGCCAGGAGAGCAGCCCTGACCAGGAGGCCGTTGACGCCGTGCTGGACGCCGTTGCACAGCGAAGGCCGGAGCTCCGGATCACCTTCCGCCACTAGCAAACGGGTCGCAGCTCCCGCGGATGCACTATACGGAAACCGGCGCCGCCTGCAGTTCCTCTGCCGCCTCGGGGGAAACGGCGTCGTCACCGGCCGGGCCGGCAGGTGTGCCGGCCGGGAGAACGGACGGAGCTGCCTGGATGTGCTGGCTGAGCGGGTGGAATTGGCTGTGCCCCATGCTGCCGAATTCATAAGCGCTCTCGGCATGCTCGGACCGGTCCACGCCGGCAACTTCGGCCTCATGGCTGACCCGGAAGCCGATGGTCTTGTGGATCGCGAGGCCGATGACTGCGGTCATCAGCCCGGAAAGCGCGAGCGTGATGAGAACGGCAACCGTCTGGGCGATGAGCTGCTGGACGCCGCCGCCGTAGAAGAGCCCGCCGCCTTCGCCGTTGACGGGGAGGGCGATGAAGCCGAGGGCGAGGGTGCCGACCAGGCCGGAGCCCAGGTGGACGCCGACGACGTCCAGGGAGTCGTCGAAGCCATACTTGAACTTCAGTTCGACGAACAGCGCCGAGGCGACGCCGGACACCAGGCCCAGCCCGATGGCGGCCACCGGGCTGATGTTGGCGCACGACGGCGTGATGGCCACCAGGCCGGCGACGGCACCGGACGCTGCGCCCAGGGACGTGGGGTGGCCGTGGCGGATCTTCTCTGTGAGGAGCCAGCTCAGCATTGCGGCGCACGGCGTAACCAGGGTGTTGACCCAGATCAGGCCGGCCTGCTCTGCCGTGGTGGCGGCACCGGCGTTGAAGCCGAACCAGCCAAACCAGAGAAGTCCGGCGCCGAGCATGATGAACGGGACGTTGTGCGGGCGGTGTCCCGGGTCCTTACCGAAACCGTAGCGCTTGCCGACGATCACGGCCAGCACCAGGGCGGCGATGCCGGAGCTGATTTCGACGACGGCGCCGCCGGCAAAGTCGATGACCTGTCCGAAGACGGCGGTCACTGCCCCGCCCTGGCTCA
Source organism: Arthrobacter sp. CMU6 (assembly GCF_059090205.1). Lineage (NCBI taxonomy): Bacteria > Bacillati > Actinomycetota > Actinomycetes > Micrococcales > Micrococcaceae > Arthrobacter > Arthrobacter sp. CMU6. The sequence continues at coordinate 21,215 of NZ_JBNHFL010000011.1, read as the reverse complement.
TGAGGCCGCCGCCCCAGATCATGAAGGCGAGCGGGCAGTAGACGGCCGTGATCCAGAGCGGCACGAAAAGAATCCAGGCGGTGAATTTGGCGCGGTCGGCGATCGCGCCGCTGATGAGGGCCACCGTGAGGATCGCAAAGGTTCCGGCAAAGCCAGCCTTGATCAGGTCAGGAGTGCCCATCAGCCCGCTCAAGCCGAAACTGGCGAACGGGTTGCCGAACAGGCCGAGAACGCCTTCCCCGGTGCTCATGGAGTAGCCCCAGAGCACCCAGACCACGCCCACCATACCGGCGGACACGAAGCTCATCATGATCATGTTGAGGGAGGCCTTCGCGCGGGTCATGCCGCCATAAAAGAGGCCCAGTGCCGGGGTCATGAGCAGCACCAGTGCCGCCGACACCATCATCCAAACGTTCGCCGCAGTGATTTCCACGCGCTTTCCCTTCCCAGGAAACTCATCCTTTCCGTGGACCGCTGATGCCGGCGCCACGCCCCTTATCGATACTCGGGGGCTTTTGTTTCGGTACTGGGCGTGGCAAGTTACACAGGGGTTTCAAAAATCGCGTGTACGTAAAGCCCGCGTGACTGCCGTGTTTCGGAATTGTTAACGGCACCTATTGGCGGGTGTGCTTTCCTGCTGACACTGCAGCCTTTCGGCCGGAACCGCGGGACGAATCCGGTGCGCCGCCGTGAAGGCAGCCGCTGGCAGGCCGCGTTACCAACACATGAATGAAACATATCCGCGTCCGGGTCCGTGCCGGGCGCCGTTGCCCTGCGCCGGATGGTTTCCTGCCGGAAGTGTTGACCGGATCTGAGCGGGGCCGCCACCATGGGATATGACTGAATCTGCAGCTACCGGCGATGACTACTTCACTGAGAATCCGCATGCGGATGTGGCGGCCGAAGCCGCAGATGCTGCGGGCGGGACGGACAGTCCCCATACCGTCGATGACATCGCCGAGGAGGTGCGCGACGAGATCCGGCTGGGCCATGTAGAGGACGACGTGAGCCACGTCCTCAAGGAACGCCTGGACGGCGCCGGCATCAGCATGCGGCCCGAAGACGTTGACGACCTCGCCGAGGATATCGAACGGGACGTTTCCAGCTAGGCACCGTCATGAATGACCCCCATGACCTGGAACGGTTCGTCACCGCGCAAAATGACGGCGCCACTTACCCGCAGGCCCTGGACGAGCTCCGCGTAGGCAGCAAACGGAGCCACTGGATGTGGTTCGTCTTTCCCCAGATTGCCGGCCTGGGGCAAAGCGCGACGTCCAGAAGGTACGCCATCGCATCCCTTGAAGAAGCCCGGGCGTACCTGCAGCATCCCGTACTGGGACCGCGGCTGATCGAGTGTGCCACGGCGGTGGACAATGTGGCCAACCGCGGCGCGGCGGAGATTTTTGGCGGTATCGATTCCCGGAAGCTCCAGTCCTCCATGACCCTGTTCCTGCGGGCGGCGCCGGATGAACAGGTGTTCCGGCGCGTTCTGGATCACTACTTTGGCGGGGAAGCCGATGCCGCCACTGACCGGCTGCTGGCAGGCCCGCACTGGTAAGTGGTAGCTGCCCTTCACCCGGATAGGTGCCCGACCTAGACTGGGAGCACGAGCCGGCCTGCAACCCGCGGGCCGCGCAGACGGAAGGACAGTGGCATGGGTCTGGACGACAAAATCGACAATGCAGCAGAAAAACTTGGCGGCAAGGCCAAGGAAGGTGCAGGCAAGGCCAGCGACGACCCGGGCCTGGAGGCCGAGGGCAAGACTGACCAGGCCAAGGCCGATCTGAAACAGGCCGGTGAAAAGGTCAAAGACGCCTTCAAGAAGGACTGACCAAACAGGATCACCATGCCTGACCCTCCGCAGGTAGCGGAGATCTGATGGGAGTCCCGCCCGGGAAACCGCGGCAGGGCTCCCTTTCCTGTGCGGCCGGTCCTGCGTGGCCAGTCAGCTGACCTCCACCAGTTGCACGTCAGACAAACTGCCATCGTCGACGACGGCGGTCATGTAGGTGCACACAGGTTGCCGGCGGCGGTCGGTGGGGGATCCGGGGTTGAGCAGGCGCAGCCCGCCCGGCGCCACTGTGTCCCACGGAATGTGCGAGTGGCCGAAAACCAGCACGTCGGCATCCGGAAAGAGTGCCTCGCAGCGCTGCTCCCGGCCCTTCGCCTGACCGGTCTCGTGGATCATGCTGAACCGGACACCGTCCAGCGTCACACTGGCAGTCTCGGGTAAGCGCCGCCGCAGCTCATCGCCGTCGTTGTTGCCGTAAACGCCGACGAGGCGCGTGCTGCGCTGTTCGAACTGGTCGAGCAGATCCGGGCTGACCCAGTCGCCCGCGTGGAACACCACGTCAGCGGCGTCTACGGCGGCCCACACTTGCTCAGGCAGTGCCCTGGCGCGCTTCGGGACGTGGGTATCGGCAACAAGGACCAGGCGCAGGCTCATCGAAGCATCTTCCCATGGGGCAGACTGGGATGATGGAGAAAATCGTTCCGCCCTCACCCGGTGATCCCCGCCGTCCCCTTGGCCCCCGCGACCCGGGCGATGCCTGGGTGGAGGGCGACCACGGACGGTTCTGGGGGCGCTTTGGATCGGCCGGCCTGCTGGTCCATGATGCGGAGAAGGGCGTCCTGCTGCAGCACCGCGCCACGTGGAGCCACCACGGCGGAACCTGGGGGCTTCCCGGGGGAGCGCTGCACCAGGGCGAGGACGCCGTGACGGGGGCACTGCGTGAGGCCCACGAGGAGGCGGCCGTCCCCGAACACAGCGTCAAAGTGCTCTTCACATCCGTGTTCGACGTCGGCTACTGGACCTACACCACCGTGGCCGTGCGGGTGCTGGAACCCTTCGAACCAGCCATCAACGACCCGGAGAGCATCGAGCTGCGGTGGATTCCTGTCGAAGAGGTGGCCGGGATTGAGCTGCATCCTTCCTTTGCCGCCTCCTGGCCGGAGCTGCGCGGCAGGCTGCTGGACGGCTCCAACCATGGACACTGACAAGTTCCGGCAGCTGCTGGAGGAGGAAAGGGCCAGAAAGCTCGCCCTCCTGCCGGCCCTGCGCGCAGACATAGCCTCTGCCAATGCCGCCCGGCACAACTCAAACGTCGACGACGAGCATGACCCCGAAGGGGCAACCATCGCCTTTGAACTTTCGCAGGCATCGGCACTCCTGGACCAAAGCCGGTCCGGACTGGCGGAGGTGGACGCCGCCCTTGGGCGGATCGACGCCGGCACTTACGGCATCTGCACGGTGTGCGGCGAGCAGATCGCCGAAGGGCGGCTGGAGGCCCGTCCCTGGACCCCCTTCTGCATCCGCCACACGGGCGGCCGGGCCTGATCCCGGCTCCCCTGCGGGGGATACCGCGGAGCTGTTCCGCCAAAGGGAAGAGCATCGTACTCTAGGGCTGGGAGGTGATTGCCATGCAGGCAACCCAGGGAGACCGCATCATCATCCGGGGCAGGACCGTGGAGTCCTCGGACCGGCACGGTGAGATTCTGGAGGTCCGGGGCCCGAACGGAGCGCCGCCGTACCACGTCCGTTTCGACGATGGCCACGAGACCATCCTGTACCCCGGCGGCGACTTCACCGTCGAGCACCACACCGCCACCTAGCTGCCCGGATGACCGCACCGCCACGGCCCGACCGGACCCTGAGTTCAGTCTTTGGCATCATCTGTCCGGTTCCGGCGCCAAAGCCGTGACTACTGCCCGGCAGGACACCCGCGGATCATCATCGCCGGCGGTGCCAACCGTGCGGCGGCTGGTGGTGTTTGTGCTCCTCTTCGTCCTCGTACTGGTTGGCGCTTCCGGCCTGGCCGGCCTGCTTGAGCGGCTGCTTGTCGCCGGCACAGGGCTGGCCGCGAACGACGTCGGCAGCCTCGCCCGGTCCCTCGCATTCGGCCTGGTTGGCGGTGGCATGGCCGTTGTCCTGTGGTGGCTCGTGTGGCGCCGGGTGGCCGAGGCGGCGGAGCGCTCCGCCGTTACCTGGGGGCTTTACGTCGCGGGCGTCTACACCGTTGCCCTCGTCACCTCCGTCACGGCGTTGCTCGCCACTGCGTCCCAGCTGGTCGGGCTGCTGGCCCGCGCCGCATCTGCCGCAGCGGGTGCGGGCGGGGCGGGTGAAGGAACGGAATGGCGTTCTTCCCTGGCTACGGGCGTGGTGTGGGCGGCCGTCTGGGCGTGGCATCGGTGGATGTGGCAGCACCAGGGCAAGGGGCCGCGCCGACTAGACACCGTCCCGGCGCTCGCAGGGTCGGTATTGGGGCTGCTGATATTTGCCGGCGGTGCTGCGACCGCCTTCGGCAGTCTGCTTGACGTGGCGCTGCGGGCGCTGGCAGGTACACAGGACGTGGGGTCGCGCTGGTGGGTTTCCGTGCTGCAGTCGCTCGTCTGGGCATGCGGCGGGTTCGTGGTGTGGTGGTGGCATTGGGTCCGGGGGGAGGCGCAGCGCCTGGCCTCTCCGCTGGCCAACGTGGCCGCGGCAGTCTTCGGCGTGCTTGGCGGCTGCCTTACAGCAGTGGCCGGAGCCATCACGGTGGGGTTCGTCCTGCTGCGGGTGGTACTGGACCGCTCCGACGGGATGTTCCGGCTCGTCGATCCCCTGGGCGCTGCGCTGGCCGCGGCAGCTGTCGGAGCCCTCGTCTGGCGCTACCACTCGGTACTCACGGCCGGGCGGTCGGAGAAAATGCGGCAGACGGGGCTGCTGCTCGCATCCGGGGTGGCACTGATCGCCGCGGCCTCTGGTGTGGGAGTTGTTGTCAACGCGGCCCTGGGCTTCGCCGAAGCAACTCACGCGGGAACAGGTACGCGCACGCTGCTGCTGGGCGGCATCAGTGCCCTGGCCGTGGGAGGGGCACTCTGGGTGAGGGCGTGGCAGCCGGCGGAGCGCAGCGCCTCGGCGGGTGGCGGCAGCACAGAGGGGGCCGACGGCCTGCCTTCCCCCACCGCCACCGGACGGCGCATCTACCTCGTGGCTATCTTCGGGATCAGCGCAGTGGTGGCGTTGATCGCCCTGCTGGTGGTCGGGTACCAGGCCTTTGAGTATCTGCTGGACCCGGAGCGCGCGGGAAACCTGCTGGGCCGGATCCGGGCGCCGCTCGGACTCCTGACCGCCACCGCGCTTGTTGCCGCCTACCACCACGGCGTCTGGCGCCGGGAACGGGCAACGATGCCGCCGGACGTTGGCCCGCTGCAGGAAGTCGGCCCGCTGCAGGAAGTCGGCCCGGTGCGGAACGCGGGACGCACCATTGGGCAGGTGGTCCTGGTGACCGGCTCCGATCCCGTGCCGCTCTTAGGCGCCATCCGTAAAACCACCGGGGCCGATGTGACGGTGTGGCTGCGGTCGGGCCCAGCGGCGGGACCGTACCCGGCGTCCGACGGCGGTGCTGCCGCCGCCTCTGCAGGGAGGGCACCGGATGCCGGACCGCCGCCGGATCCCGGACGGCTTGTTGCGGCCCTGGAAGGCGTGCGGGCTGAGCGGGTGCTGGTCGTCGTCGGACCGGACGGGCGGATCGACGTCATTCCTGTCATGGACCACACGGTCCCATAACTAAGGACGCGCCACCGAACCCTCAGGAGGAAACGGGCTGCCCCTTGATCGGAGCACGGTCAGCGCCGTATTCGGCCGTCACGAGGATGGGCAGGTGATCCGACTTCCCCCGGGGGAGCGTTTCCACGCTTTCAATGTCCAGGCCCAGTGACGTGGCAAAGTCGAAGTGGCCTTTGAACACCTTGTACCGGGTGTAGGTCCGGCGGTTGCTCAGGGACAGGGCGTAACCGGAGTTCTTCATGTGCGTGTCAAGGCTCTTGGTGAAGAACGGATAGTTGAAGTCACCCACCATCAGCGTCATGAGCCCGGTGCCCATGCTCAGTAGCTCGGCATGCGCCGCGTGGATCTGCTTGCGCCGCAGCGAGTTTGATGCGGTGAGCGGGGCAGCGTGGAACGAACCCACCACCAGCTCATGATCGGTCTCGTTGTCCACCATCCGGGTGCCGATCAGCCGCTCGTGGGCCGGTGCCATCACGCGGTCGTGCATGGACTTCTTCAAGGCGAAGGCCTTGGTTTCCAGGGCCGTGAACCGGTCAGTCCGGTAGTAAATGGCCAGGCCCAGCCTGTTGCCCTTGGTGTAGTCGGCCAGGTGGAGCGGCCCGAGCGTGTCAGGCAGATCGGATGAGTCACACTCCTGAAGGCAAAGGACGTCTATCCCAAAGTTGCGGGCCAGGTTCACCAGTTCGCCACTCGCCTTGTGCTTGCGGAGGTTGTAGCTAATAACGCGCATCAGTGGAACACCTCTTCCGAGGGCTGCTAGAAGGACCAGTCTCCGAGTCTATCCAGATCATCATATGGAGGTGCGGATATTAAGCGCGCGTCCGGCGGGGCAAAAAATACGCCGCGCCGGACGCATGCCTGTTTCCACGCGATGCTGCGTCCCGGCCTGCCGCTTGCTACCCGCTGCTCGCTACCTGCCCCCTGCTACCTTCCGCCGGGGCCGTGTCCCTGGGTGGTACTCTCCCGCCGTGACCGTGCCAAGCTCCGCGGCACCGTTGAGCGAGCCTTCGCCACTCAGTCCGGACTCCACCTGCGCCGTGCCGCCGGTGTACACCGTGTACTGCTTGCCCGCTTCGATCGAGTCCAGGCAGTCGCCCTCGGTGCTGCCTCGTAGGCGGACACATCGGAGATTTCCACGTGCTGGACCAAAACCTGTCCAGCGCCCAGGCGGTGGCGCCGCCGGCGGAAAGCGTCGGCGCGAGGGCGCCGGCGAGGATGGCCCGGCGCGTCGGCCTGGCCGTGCAGCGCTTACGGGTTTGCCGGGCGGGCCGGGCTCACCGGGGTGCCCTGCTGAGCCGGGCTGGATGTCTTCGGTGGGGGAGTTCTGCTGTGAGGTCATGCATCATTTGTAGGGGCTGGACTTATGCCGGCCGTGAGCCGGGCATTTGAGGAAGCTGTGAAGGATTCCGGCCCGCGAGGCCTGGGACGGCGCCGTTTGCCGGAAGCGATAGAGTGAACGGAGATTAACCGATCACGCTTTTGAAGGAGTCAACGTTGACTGCTGAACTCCCGGAACTCGCCGACGGCGACTTCTACTACCAGGACCTGGGCGGCGGCCGCTTCCGCTCTACCATCCATGCCCAGGGGGCCTGGAACGCCCATGAGCAGCACATGGCCCCGGCGTCGGGACTCCTGGCCGACCGGCTGGACCGGCACGAACCCCGGGACGACATGCGGATGGCCAGGCTCAGCTACGAAATCCTGGGACTTATCCCCGGCGGTGAATTTGAAATCGTCACCACGACGCTGCGCCCGGGACGCACCATCGAACTGCTGCAGGCTGAACTGGTGGCGGCCGGACGCGTGGCCATCAGGGCGACAGCCTGGCGCATGGTCACCAGCGACACGTCGGCGGTGGCCGCCGTCGAGGACGGCCCCATCCCCGCACCGGAGGAATGCAAGCCCTATGACGGCGCGGACATCTGGCCGGGAGGATATATCCGTTCCCTGGAAATGAGGGTGGCGGAGGGGCACCGGCCGGGCGCCGGGAAGGTGTGGTTGCGCACGGACCATCCGCTGACGGACGGAAACGACAGCACGGACGTGGCAAGGCTCATGGGGCTCGTGGACACCGCCAACGGCATTGCCGCACGCGTGCCCCCCGGCGCTGACAGCTACGCCTTCCCGAACCTGGACCTCCAAATCCACATGTACCGGCGGCCGGAGGGCGAGTGGCTGGGACTGGACAACGCGGTGTCCTTCGGTGCTGACGGGATCGGCCTCACCTCGACCGTGCTCCACGACCTGTCCGGCCCCTTCGGGCGGGCGGAACAGATCCTCACGCTGCGGAAAACCTGACCGTCAGGTCCAATAGGACGCCCTAGTGGAAGACCAGCCAGCCGGCCAGCGTGGCGAGGGCGGTCAGCAGTGCGCCCCACGCCATGTCAACGACGATGAGCTGCAGCGGCCATTTCTTGAGCGTCGCGGCGTTGGTGAGGTCGTAGGTCGCGTAGGCAAACGCGCCCAGCGCTGCCCCATGGCCGACGGCGGTCAGCCAGGTGCCGCCGTCGAGCGCCGGCCGCAGGGCGAAGAAAACGATGCCCGCGATGTAAATCAAATAGAACGCCACGGCGTACCCTAGATGGGGCCGGTCGGCCAGCAATTCACCGATGTGGCTGCGGTAGAACGGGTTCATGAGCTTGAGCCACACGGCGTCGATCACGGCGAAGGCAGCGGCGACTACCAGAAATTGCAATACGACCATAAGGGAGCTTAGCAACATGCAGCAGGCCGGGGCTGACTCACGGACTCTGACCCTCGTCCGGCAGGAGCAGTCCCTTGGCGCGGTCCGGGACCTTGATTTTGGGATCGAGCTGCTCGGCAAAGCCCGGGCCGGGGATATCGGACCCACCCTTCGGCTGTACCGGCCCGCACCGACTGTTGCCTTCGGCCAGCGCGACACCCGCCTGCCCGGCTTCGGCGCCGCCGCCCAGGCCTGCCGCGAGCTGGGGTTCGAGCCGCTGATCCGCAAGGCGGGAGGCCGCGCCGCGGCGTACCACGAGGGCACTCTGATCATCGACCACGTGGAGCCGCACGGCGATGCGATCGCCGGAGCCAAAGGCCGGTTCGCCTTTTTCGGAGAGATGCTGGCGGGGGCGCTCCGGAACGTGGGCGTGCACGCCGCCGTCGGCGAGATCCCCGGGGAGTACTGTCCCGGTGAATACAGCGTCCACGGCTTCGCACCCGCTGCTCCCGCGCACCGCATCAAACTGGTGGGCACGGCCCAGCGCGTGGTGTCCGGCGCCTGGCTGTTCAGCTCCGTCGTCGTGGTGGAGAACTCGGCACCCATCCGCGAGGTGCTCACGGCCAGCTACGCGGCCCTGGGGCTGGACTGGGATCCCGCGACCGCCGGCGCCGTCGATGACCTTGTCCCCGGCCTTGACGTGCAGGCCATCGAGGACGCTGTGGTCAGCACGTACGCGGAGTACGCCACGATGGGCCAGGCGGACTTTGGCAGCCTCCGCCCCTAGCGCTGCTATTCGGTGGCCGGGGGGATCTGGCAGATCATGAGAACGTTTCCGTCCGGGTCCCGGAAGTTGAACCACTGGTCGTCGTTGACGTCGGTGAGTTCCACGCCCCGGGTTTTCATGAACGCGTGGGCCGCATGGATGTCGGCGGTGTTGAAGTGGAACGCCGGGACCTGGAAAACCGCGCCGGGGGAGTAGATCCTGCTGTCCAGGACGAGGCCGGCCCCCTCCATGGGGAGTATGTACAGATGGTCCAGGAGGACCTTGTCATCGGCGGGCACGCCCAACATGCCGCAATACCAGTCGCGCGCTTCCTCAATATCGCTGACGGGAACAAAGACGGTGCCGATCTGCGGGGAAACTGGATTCACAGCAATCCTTTGGAACGCGGGAAAGGAACTCGAACTGTAACGCCCCGGACCGGCAATCGCGGAAGCGGCGCCGGGCCCGGATTTTTCGTACCCCGACCTGTCGATTTCAAACGCAGAGGGGAGGACGATTAAGGGACAGCCGCTGAAAAGGAGGTCGGTGATGTGCTATTCATCGCGGGCGGATTTCGGCTGGGACACCCGAAAGGATACCGTCCGAAAGCCTGAAGCGCACCGGGAACCGGCGCCGCCGGAAGCTGCGCACGGAAACCCGCTGCCTGTGGACCATCCGGAACCCCGGACCCACGCGGACGACACCAGGCTGTGGGCCTTCCTGGCCCGCCGCAAGGAGCCCCGCCGCAAGGAAACCCACGCTCCCAGGCCGGTAGAGGACCGGATCGGCGAAAAGGTCTGATCCGCCGGGGGCCTAAAACAGCCGCCAGCCCTGGAAGCAACAAGTGCATGGAAACAGTGAAGGCACCGGTCTCCGGTGCCTTCACTGTTGAAACTACTGCGGCGTCAGCCTTAGGCGGCGAGCCTGCTCTTGACCTCTGCAGCGGAGGGGTTCGTGGCAGCGGTGCCGTCAGGGAAGAGGACGGTGGGGACCGTGCGGTTGCCGCCGTTGATCTGCTCCACGAGCTCCGCCGTGCCGTCGACCTCTTCGATGTTGATCTCGGTGTAGCCGATGCCCTGGGCGTCCAGCTGCTTCTTCAGCCGGTTGCAGTAGCCGCACCAGGTGGTCGAGAACATGGTGATGGTGCCGTCTTCGGGGGTAAAGTCCACGGGCTCTCCTCGGATAGATGTGGTCCTGTCGGTTTCCTTCCCCACAACCGTAACCCGGACGCCGGTATTCCCCAGCCTCTGTTGCAATGGCATGCTGGTGCCATGTGTGGACGTTACGTCATGGCCCGGGCAGTGGGGGATCTGCTGGCCGAATTCGATGCCGAACTTGAGAACGAAACCGAAATCCCGCCGTCGTGGAACGTTGCGCCCACCGATGGCGCACCCATTGTCCTGGAACGGCTTATCGACGGCGGCACGGTCCGCCAGCTGCACGTCGCGCGCTGGGGGCTGGTGCCGTCCTGGGCTAAAAGCCCGGCCATCGGGGCGAAGATGATCAATGCCAGGAGCGAGTCGGTCCTTGAGAAGCCGGCGTTCCGCAAGGCTGTGCAGTCGAGGCGCTGCGCGGTACCGGCCGACGGGTACTACGAGTGGAAACAGGGGGAGGGCCGCAGCAAACAGCCGTATTACGTGCATCCCCGGGACGAGTCCGCCATCGCCTTCGCAGGACTGTACGAGTGGTGGAAGGACCCGTCCGTGCCCCAGGGTGAACCCGCCCGGTGGATGCTCTCGATGTCCATCATGACGGCGGACTCGCCGCCAGCGGGAACTGAAGGCACGGTTTTCGCCGAACTGACAGCGCTCCACGACCGCGTCCCGCTGCCCATGAGCCGCGACACCATGGCGGCCTGGCTTGACCCCCAGGTGGACGACGCCGCCGGCCTGGTGGACCTCGTCCGGTCCGGCGTGAAGGACGTGGCAGCCGGCTGGCGGGTGGATTCCGTGGGCAAGGCGGTGGGTAACGTCCGCAACAACTCTCCGGAGCTCATCGAACCCGTGGAGGCACTCTTCTGAGTTTTGCCTTCTGCGGACCGGGGACAGGCGGGCCGGGGCTAGGCGGACCCGGCCGGAACCAGAGCCGGGCCTGCGTTCAGACGGTGACCTGGCCGCCGTCGTCCACTCTCCAGGTGGGGTTGAACGCAATCTCCCAGCGGAAGCCGTCCGGATCGGCGAAGTATCCGGTGTAGCCGCCCCAGGGCTGCGTCTTGGGAGGGACCACGACGACGGCGCCGGCAGACTCTGCCTGGGCCATCACCTGGTCCACCTCCCCGGAGCTGCCGACGTTGTGGCTGAGCGTAATGCAGGGAACTGCGGCGGGAGCATCGACGGCGGCCTCGGCCTGCATTTGTCCGGCATCCCACAGGGAGAGAATCAGGCCGTGGTTGGCCTGGATGAAGACCACCTCGTCGGGAACCTCACGGTGGACCGGCCAGCCCAGGCCGTCCACATAGAACCGCCGGGAGGCGGCCACGCTGCGCACTCCCAAGGAAATAAAATCGACTCTGGGCTGCATGGTTCGATACTGTCATGATCATGCCCACAAATCACGGAGACGAGAAAAACGCCCAGGCTGACCGGGAACAGCTCGCCGCCGTGCGCGTTGCGGTGGACGAGGTGGACGAGCAGATCGTCACGCTGATCGCCCGCCGCGAGCGGCTGATTCGCATCGCGGGAACCTTGAAGGGTGACGACGCCGAGGTGCGGGCGCCGGGACGCGTGGAGCGGGTCATCGAGCATGTGCGCTCGGCCGCCGAGAAAAAAGAAATAGACCCGGACATCGTGGAAAGCACGTACCGGGCCATGATCTCGAAGTTCATCGAGCTTGAGATGAAAATCCACAACGACAACAGCTGAGCCGTTGTCAGACGCGCCGGGCTGTTGTCAGGCGCGCGGGGCTGGTGCCAGGCACGCCGGGATCCAGGACCGGCTGATCCGGGCGGGTGCCCGGTGCCGCTCGCGCCGGCGCTGCCCCTCTAAAGCTTCTCCTCGACGGGCACGCCGGACTGGAATTCCCGCCCGTCTGCCTCGCTGAACGCGGACATGAGGTGGCTCTTGTCCAGCCCAAGTACCGTGCTCATGGGGAAATTGCCCGTGATGGTGTTGCCCGAGTGCTCAACGCTGCTGATGTCGAAGTTCTCCTCCGTGCCGTCGTGGCTGAAGGAGTAGATCGAGACCGCCTCGCCGTTCATGAACTCGATACCCAGCCTCCGTTGATGTGAATAATCCGGAGTGGCCGCAACGAGCCCCACAACAAAGGCGCCCGATGCTGGAATGTTGCCGTCGATATCGAACTTGGCCACCAATGTGCTTTCTTTGGCGGCGATGCTTACCTGCTTCAGGAGCGCGTCATTGGAACTCATGGGACCATCCTGCCCTGTGAGCCGCCGTCCGTCCACACCCATCTAGGTTTTGTCTCCGGCTCGGCGTAGACTGGAACTATTCGAATACATATTCGAATGGCTGTGTATTTTCTGCAGGACGAGATTGGTATCCGGAGGCGCCCATGGGAACGTTCAGCGAGTCTGTTGACGTCGTCTGCGCACCTACCGGTGAGCCGGCAGAGCTTCGGTGGGGCGGAAGGGAATACCGGGTTTGCGCTGAACCCCTGCGCTGGTATGAACGCCGCCAGTGGTGGGCTGAAGAACGGCGTGCTCCGCTGGGAAGCGGCCCCGGGCTAGTGGACCATGAGATCTGGCGGGTGCAGGTCCTGCCGTCAGGCAGAAGCAGCCCACCGGAAACCCCGCCTGCAGAACCGGTTGAACCTCTAACCCTTGACCTGGTCCGGCATACCGGCAGCGGGCGCTGGCGGCTGCTCCGGATCCACGACGCCCTCCGGACCAAAGACGCACTCCAGCACAAATCAGCATGAGCTTCACTCACCTCCACGTTTCCACCGCCTTCAGCGCCCACTACGGCGTCTCCTGGCCGGATGAACTCGCCCATGCAGCAGCAGCCCATGGGGCAACTGCCCTCGGATGCATGGACCGCGACGGCCTGTACGGCTCGGTTAAACACCTCAAGGCATGCATGGCTGCCGGTATTGACCCCGTGGTCGGCGTCGACCTGGCAGTCTTCGACGATGAGGGAGACCACGGTGCCGGGGCGGCTCATGCACGGGTTTCCAAGACCCGGTTTTCGGCATCCCGCGTCACCGGGCGGGTGGTTGTCCTCGCGCATGGCCATAACAACGGAGCGGGATACAAGGCGCTGTGCCGGCTGATCTCCGACGCGCATGCCCGCACCACGGGCAAGGCCGGGGGAGCGGTGCCCGTTGCCGTCACCAGGGCCGAACTCGCCTCCCGCGTCCTGGATCCGGAAACACTTAAACCGGTACTCACCGTGCTGTTGGGCCCGGATTCCGACGTCGGCATTGCACTGGGAGGGCGGCGGTACCTACGGCCCCGCACCCTCTTCAAGGGCTGGCTGGACGCCATGCCGGCCGGAAGCGTCGTGGCAGAGATCGTCACCCACCTCAGTGCACCTGGTGAGCCGTTAAGCACGGCCCATGCTGTCCGCATGCTCAAGCTCGCGCAGGAGCACGGCGTCCCGGCCGTGCTCACCAATGCGGTCCGTTACTGCGAGGAGGATGGTGCGGCCACCGCCGATGTCCTGGACTCGGCCCGCACCCTGAAGTCGCTTCCCGAACTCTCCGCCGCGCCGCTGCTTCAGCCCAACGGGCAGGGCTGGCTGAAAACCCCGGACCAAATGGAGGAACTGGGCAAGGAAGTCATCCATGCCGCCGGCTACGGGTCCGCGGATCTCCAGGTGCTCCTCGCCCAGACTGAAGCGCTCGCGGACCGTTGCCGCATGGATCCCGTCTCTGACATGGGCTGGAAGCAGCCGGTGGTGCCCGAGGCCGCCGTCATCGGCATTGGGGGGGATCCGCTGGCAGAACTGGCCCAGCGCTGCGAGGCGGGAATTGCGCGGCGTTTCCCCGGCATCGCCGGGAAGGCGGAAGCGGACATGCGTGCACGGCTGCAGCATGAGCTCAAGATCATTGCCCGCCTCGGCTTTGCCTCCTACTTTCTCACAGTGGCCGAGGTTTCCCGCATGATCCTGGACATGGGTGTGAGGGCGGCAGCCCGGGGATCGGGGGCTTCCAGCCTGGTGAACTACCTGATCGACATCAGCCAGGTGAACCCCCTCCAGCATGACCTGATCTTCGAACGGTTCCTCTCCGGGGACCGGTCAACGCTGCCTGACATCGACATCGATGTTGAAAGCGCTGAGCGGCACAACGTCTACCGGAAGATCTTTGACCGGTTCGGCCCCCAGCGCGTCACGCTGATGAGCATGCAGAACGGCTACCGCGCACGCGGTGCGGTGCGGGACGCCGGCATGGCTTTGGGAATGGACGACGGCGATGTCGGCGAGATTGCCAAACAGCTGTGGCGCTTTTCGGCTCGGAAGTTCCGGGAGGCGCTGGAGGAAAAGCCGGAACTCCGCGAGTTCGCCGGACGGGTGGAGCAGCGGAACTTCTCGGAAAACCAGCAGCTGGACCTGCTGGTGGACCTCACAGAACGGCTGGACCGGCTTCCGCGCCACATCTCCATGCACCCCTGCGGGGTGATCCTCGGTGATGCCACCCTGCTGGACCGGACCCCCGTCCAGCCCAGCGGCCTTGGCCTGCCCATGAGCCAGTTCGACAAACACGACATGGACCCCATGGGCATGCTGAAGCTGGATGTCCTGGGAGTCAGGATGCAAAGCGCCATGGCCTTTGCCGTGCGGGAGATCATCCGCATCCATCCCTCCAAGGCCGAAGTGGTGGCAGCCGGAGCCCACCCCGTGGCTGCAGACGGCAGCGGTCCGGACTACATCGCCGAGGACGGCCTGATCGACCTCAATGCCGTGCCCCTGGATGATGAGCCGACGTATGAGCTGATCAGAAGCACCCACACGCTGGGGTGCTTCCAGATTGAATCACCGGGCCAGCGGGAACTGGTGGGCAAGATGGCCCCGCGCGAATTCAACGACCTCATCATCGACATCTCACTGTTCCGCCCCGGGCCCATGAAATCGGACATGGTCCGGCCCTTCCTGGAACACAGGCACGGCTTCGCGCCAGAGAGCTACCCTCACCCTGACCTGAAGCCGGTACTTCAGGAAACCCACGGGGTGACGGTCTTCCATGAGCAGATCCTGCGGACCTTTGACGTGATGACCGGCTGCGGGCTGGCAAAAGCCGACGAGTTCCGCAGGGCGTTGAGCAACGACGTACTGGAAGGGCAGGTTGAGGAGTTTTTCCGCCGCGAGGCAAAAGCAAGGGGATACAAACCGGACGTCGTGGACAAAGTCTGGGGAACCCTGAAATCGTTCGCCAGTTTCGGGTTCTGCAAAGCCCACGGCGCCGCCTTTGCCGTGCCCACCTACCAGTCGGCCTGGCTGAAGGCCCACCATCCGGAAGCGTTCCTCGCTGGCCTGTGGGAGCACGATCCCGGAATGTACCCCAAGCGTCTCCTTGTGGCCGAAGCACGCCGCATGGGCATTCCAATTCTTCCGCTGGACATCAACCGCAGCGGGGCGGAATACCGGGTTGAGCGTGTCGCGGAAGGCCCGGACCGGGGAAAGCTGGGCATCCGGCTGAGCCTCAACGGCATCTTCGGGCTGTCCGGTGCCGAACTGAAGCGGATCGTCGCAGGCCAGCCCTATGACTCGCTGGCGGATCTGAGGGCACGCTCCAGGCTGAGCAAGCCCAGCATCAAGCGGCTCGCCCAACTGGGTGCCTTTGACACCCTGCACCGGGAATCCGGCGGGACAGCCAACCGGGCAGACCTTGTCCACCACCTGCAGAGCCTACAGGGCAAGCCGGCAAAGAAAGGCACCGACGTCATTGAGGGGCAGCTCGCGCTGCCTCTTGGGGACGTCGAGCTGCGGAACGTCAAGGCCGGGCTGCCGGAGCCCACCATGGTGGAGAACGTCAGGGCGGAACTTGACCTGATGGCTGTCGATGTCAGTGAACACCTGATGTCCAGCCACCGGCCGCTCCTGGACCGGCTTGGCGTCACCACCGCGGACAAGCTGCTGGGCCTGCGTAACGGCACGGAGGTGCTGGTTGCGGGTGTCCGCATCGCCACCCAGACCCCGCCCATGCGCGGCGGCAGGCGTGTGGTCTTCATCAGCATCGATGACGGCACCGGCTGCGTGGATTCCGTGTTCTTCCACGAGGCGCAGGAGCACGCCGGCCCGCTGCTGTTCGGCACCCGGCTGCTGCTTATCAGGGGAACCACCCGGCGCACCGGTCCGCGCGGCATCAGCCTCAGCGCCAGCATGGCGTGGGACCTCAGCCGGGTGGACACCCTGCCGTTCCCTGACCGTGTGACCGCTGACCCGGGGAACGGCGGCTTGGGGGACGGCGGGGCGGAAAACCCCGAGCCTGGAAACCCTGGGTCCGGGGACGGCGGACCGGGAGGCATCGAACAGGAGTTCATGCAGCCGGGACCGCTGGAAGGCATCGGCAGGAACCTGGCCATCACCGGCCTGGGAAGCTGACCCGCCCCATCCCTATTCCATTTGTTCCCATCCCTTTCCCAATTGTTCCCATCCCTTTCCCAATTGTTCCCATCCCTTTCCCAATTGTTCCCGTTGTTCTCGTAGGACGCCGCCGTGGCGCTTTGGCTCGCCACTTCAGCAACAGATAACATTGACGAGGCTGGCTGTGGTCCCCGTACGCCACAAGCTACGAAGCCTGAACCTTGAATAGGAGACACCCGTGTCAGATGCCCAGCAGATCACCCTCATCGTCGATGGCGAAGAAATGAAGGTGACTACCGGGACCACCGGCGCGGAACTCTTCTTTGAGCGCCGCGATGTCGTTGTGGCCCGGGTCGACGGCGAACTCAAGGACCTGGACCAGCCCCTTCCCGAGGGGGCCGAGGTTGAAGGCGTCACCATCGATTCCCCCGACGGGCTCAATGTGCTGCGCCACTCCACCGCCCACGTCATGGCCCAGGCCGTGCAGCAGCTGCGACCGGACGCCAAGCTTGGCATCGGCCCCTACATCACTGACGGGTTCTACTTCGACTTCGACGTCCAGGAGCCCTTCACTCCGGAGGACCTGCGCCAGCTGGAAAAGATGATGCTCAAGATCGTCAACCAGAACCAGAAGTTCGTCCGCCGCGTCGTCTCGGAGGACGAGGCCCGCGAGGCCATGAAGAACGAGCCGTACAAGCTTGAACTGCTCGGCAAAAAGAACGACGCCGCCGACGCCGGCGAGGGCGTCAACGTCGAAGTGGGCGCCGGCGACATCACCATCTACGACAACGTCGACCGCAAGAGCGGGGACAGCATCTGGTGCGACCTGTGCCGCGGCCCGCACCTGCCCAACACCAAGCTCATCTCCAACGCCTTTGCCCTAACCCGGTCCTCTGCCGCGTACTGGCTGGGCAACCAGAACAACCAGCAGCTGCAGCGCATCTACGGCACCGCGTGGCCCACCAAGGATGCCCTGAAGGCGTACCAGGAACGCATCGCCGAGGCCGAGCGCCGCGACCACCGCAAGCTCGGCGCCGAACTGGACCTGTTCTCCTTCCCCGACGAGCTGGGATCCGGCCTGCCCGTCTTCCACCCCAAGGGCGGCATCATCCGCAAGGCCATGGAGGACTACTCCCGGCAGCGGCACGTGGACGCCGGCTACGAGTTCGTCTACACCCCGCACATCACCAAGGGGCACCTGTACGAGGTATCCGGCCACCTGGACTGGTACCGGGACGGCATGTTCCCCGCGATGCACATTGACGCGGAGCACAACGAGGACGGCACCGTCCGCAAGCCCGGCCAGGACTACTACCTGAAGCCGATGAACTGCCCGATGCACAACCTCATCTTCCGCTCGCGCGGCCGGTCCTACCGCGAACTGCCGCTGCGGCTCTTCGAATTCGGCTCGGTCTACCGCTACGAAAAGTCCGGCGTGGTCCACGGCCTGACCCGCGTGCGGGGCATGACACAGGACGACGCCCACATCTACTGCACCCGCGAGCAGATGAAGGACGAGCTCACCACCACGCTGAACTTCGTCCTCGGCCTGCTCAAGGACTACGGCCTGGATGACTTCTACCTCGAGCTGTCCACCAAGAATGAGGACAAATTCGTCGGCGACGACGCCACCTGGGAGGAAGCCACCCGCACCCTGGCCGAAGTTGCCGAGGCCTCCGGGCTGGAGCTCGTTCCGGACCCGGGCGGAGCGGCGTTCTACGGGCCCAAGATCTCGGTCCAGGCGAAGGATGCCCTGGGCCGCACCTGGCAGATGTCCACGATCCAGCTCGACTTCAATCTGCCTGAGCGCTTCGAACTTGAGTTCCAGGCCGCCGACGGCACCCGCCAGCGTCCCGTCATGATCCACCGTGCCCTCTTCGGTTCGGTGGAGCGGTTCATGGGCGTCCTCACCGAGCACTATGCCGGCGCCTTCCCGGCCTGGCTCGCTCCCGTGCAGGTGGTGGGCATCCCTGTCGCGGAGGCCTTCAACGACTACATGTTCGACGTCGTCGACAAGCTCAAGGCCGCCGGCATCCGCGCTGAAGTGGACATCTCCTCGGACCGTTTCCCGAAGAAGATCCGCACGGCCAGCAAGGACAAGATCCCGTTCGTGCTCATTGCCGGCGGTGAGGACGCCGAGGCGGGCGCGGTGTCCTTCCGGTTCCGGGACGGCAGCCAGGACAACGGCGTGCCCGTGGCCGAGGCCGTCCAGCGGATCGTGGACGCCGTCCGCAACCGGACCAGCTAGCCGCGGCGAAGGGGAACACGTGCAGGACAACACAGGGTCGGGCTATCCGGGCGACGCGGAAGTGACCGACGATTTTGGCCTCGCCGGCGTTCCGGATGCCTTCCAGCGGCTGTGGACTCCGCACCGCATGGCCTACATCAAGGGCGGGCAGCACCAGTTCAAGAACCAGGACGACTGCCCGTTCTGCATCGCGCCCGCCCGCACCGATGAGGAGTCGCTCATCGTGTACCGGGGGCGCACGAGCTACGTGGTGCTCAACCTGTTCCCCTACAACCCCGGCCACCTGCTGGTGTGCCCGTACCGCCACGTCCCCGATTACACGGACCTGACGGTCGAGGAGACCGCCGAATTCGCCGACCTGACGCAGACCGCCATGCGCGTGCTGCGGAAGGTGGCGAATCCTGGCGGCTTCAACCTGGGCATGAACCAGGGCGTTGTGGGCGGGGCCGGCATCGCAGGCCACCTGCATCAGCACATCGTTCCGCGCTGGGGCGGGGACGGAAATTTCTTCCCGATCATCGCCCAGACCAAGGCGATCACCCAGACGCTCCACGAGGTCCGCCAGCAGGTTGCCGATGCCTGGCCCGGGGAGACGTATGCTGAATAGGCATGCCCGCGGGTTCTTCACCGCGCTGTTTACCCCGCTTGCACGCTGGCTGCTGAAAATCGGCGTCTCGCCGGACGCCATCACCATCGTAGGAACTGCCGGGGTGGTGGTGGGCGCCCTGGTGTTCTACCCGCTGGGCCAGCTGTTTTGGG
This sequence comes from Arthrobacter sp. CMU6, assembly GCF_059090205.1. Taxonomy (NCBI): domain Bacteria; kingdom Bacillati; phylum Actinomycetota; class Actinomycetes; order Micrococcales; family Micrococcaceae; genus Arthrobacter; species Arthrobacter sp. CMU6. The sequence goes on along the minus strand of NZ_JBNHFL010000011.1, from coordinate 1,730 downwards.
GAACCGTGTTCATCACGGCGTTCATCTTCTCCGACGTCATCGACGGCATCATGGCCAGGATGCAGAACCTCGGCGGCCGCTGGGGCAACTTTCTGGACTCCAGTCTGGACCGACTGGCTGACGGTGCCCTCTTTGCCGGCCTCGCCATCTGGTTTTTCACCGGCGGTGCGGATGCCCCCATAGCCATTGCCGCCATCGTCTGCCTGGTTCTTGGCATGGTGGTCTCTTATGTCCGGGCGAAGGCCGAATCCCTAGGCTTCCAGGCCAACGTGGGCATTGCCGAACGTGCTGAACGGCTGGTTTCAGTCCTGGTGATCACCGGCCTCACCGGTGCCGGGCTGCCGTCCGTGGTGCTGTTGGCGACCCTTGTGCTGCTGGCCGCGGCAAGCCTCGTCACGGTGGTGCAGCGCATCCTGGCCGTGCGCGTCCAGTCGCTGGAAGACTCCGAACAGACCTGATTAAGCCGGGCCGCCGCCGTGGGACTAGTATTAGGACTGCCCGGTCAATGGATCCGGTAATCCGGTGTGTGCAAAAACGGCATGTCCGTTCCGCCTGCACTGCCGGCGAAGGTCATCTAGCTACCCATAGGGGTTTTTGTGTCTACACCTGATGTAAGCAACGAAGCCGGCTCGTCCGCCAACAGCGTGACGGGCAGCAACCGCGTCAAGCGCGGCATGGCAGAGATGCTCAAAGGCGGCGTCATCATGGACGTCGTCAACGTCGAGCAGGCCCGCATCGCCGAAGATGCCGGTGCCGTTGCCGTTATGGCTCTCGAGCGCGTCCCCGCCGACATCCGCGCCCAGGGCGGCGTGTCCCGCATGTCCGATCCCGACATGATCGACCAGATCATCGACGCCGTGTCCATCCCGGTCATGGCCAAGGCCCGCATCGGGCACTTCGTCGAGGCCCAGGTCCTGCAGTCCCTCGGTGTCGACTACATCGACGAGTCCGAGGTCCTGACCCCGGCCGACTACACGAACCACATCGACAAGTGGAACTTCACCGTTCCCTTCGTCTGCGGTGCCACCAACCTCGGTGAGGCGCTGCGCCGCATCAACGAGGGCGCGGCCATGATCCGTTCCAAGGGCGAGGCCGGCACCGGCGACGTCTCGAACGCCACCACGCACATGCGCCAGATCCGCGCCGAGATCAAGAAGCTTGCCGCGCTGCCCGAGGACGAGCTGTACGTCGCGGCCAAGGAACTGCAGGCCCCGTACGAACTGGTCAAGGAAATTGCCGCCACCGGCAAGCTCCCGGTGGTGCTGTTCACCGCCGGCGGCATCGCCACCCCCGCCGACGCCGCGATGATGATGCAGCTCGGCGCGGACGGCGTGTTCGTCGGCTCGGGCATCTTCAAGTCCGGCAACCCGGCCCAGCGCGCCGCCGCCGTCGTGAAGGCCACCACCTTCTTCGATGACCCGGACGTCATCGCCAAGGCCTCCCGCGGCCTGGGTGAGGCCATGGTCGGCATCAACGTGGACGAGATCCCGCAGCCGCACCGCCTCGCCGAGCGCGGCTGGTAATACGCGCTTCTGCATTAACGACGACGGCCGGTCACCTTCCCAGGTGACCGGCCGTCGTCGTACTTTCCCCCAACTCTTGGAGTTTTGTCCAGATAATGGGGGTTAACGCCGGCAAAATCAACTGGTCGGTGCAACGCGGGGGGTTATGCCGCTTGTAGCAGCTGGTTGAGCCGGTTGGCTGGGGTCTCGAGGTTGAGGGTTGGCCGG
>NZ_JBNHFL010000010.1:0-152211 GCF_059090205.1 Arthrobacter sp. CMU6 | reverse complement strand
GGCACCCAAAGCAACAGCTGACTGCCCCGACCGTACAAACAGATTCCCAGTTTCCGCCCTTTCCCTCCAGATCGAAGTGCGGCTCGAGGTCCTGACCCCGTCCGTCAACTGGTAACCGACTCCCTCTCCCAACTCGACTCAACGTTTCGAAACCTCTGTGCCTCGAAACGCTAAGGATAGGAGACGTCGGAGTGCCCTCCACTACACCGCCAGCGCCAGGCTGTCGGTAACGGTCGAAAAGGTGAGCCATTGTGACGACGGCGAAATGGCTGACTCTTCGGCCATCGCTGACAAGTGGTCAGCCGAGAACCGTAGAGGGTTCGGCTCCCGGTAACCCGACCAACGCGCCATAGCGTGTGCTTAGGATTACAGCATGAGCACCCCCGAAGATCCCGACGAACCTCTGCAGAAACTGCCGGCGGGAATGCCGAGAAGGTACGCAGAATATAAGCCAGTCACGTCAGGTTGCCTTTGCTATTCCCACCTCCGAGGGGTCGTGGTCCTCGCCCTGGGTCTACGCGGGTGGGGCCGCGACGGCTGGACTCATGATCGCATATTGGGCCTGGAGGGTCCCCCGCCGTTCTCGGCGCCGGCAGCTCAATAACGGAGCCATCGTCTAGCCTCCGGTCTTCTAATAGGAATGGTCTGAGCTCTGTCTCATTACCGTGTGTCTCGAATCCCCAAGGTTCCAAGACAGCCGGCCAGGAGCCCGCCGCCCGGCGACGACGGCCGCCGGCCACCAGGATCGGTAAACGGGTGCGCTGGCGCGCCATTTAGCGCTCTGCAAAAGATGCCATCTACCGCTGCGCTTCACATCGAAAACCAGTTTTGACCAACGATAGGAGTGGCGAACGTGGGCCAGAAACGGTGTTTTTGACCATAGCGTTTAGCGCCGCCCCGTCACCGGGCAGGTTTCGCTACGATGCTCAAAGCGGATTGCACGCCCATCACTTACTCAATTGAAATCAATCATGAAGGACCCGAGCATTTCCGCGTACAATCGGGGGCAGTGAGCCGCCCCGTTCCTTGTGAACACAAAGGAATCCGTAGGTCCTGAGATATTCCGTGATGTTGAGATTCGCTCTGACCCAGGCGGCAGGCCATCGGACCCCTTCACGGTCAATCAAGGCTGGAGGGCAACTTCTTCAATGTCGCACATAGATCTCAAGGCTCTAGTCTCGGCCGCCATCGGTCTCGTCATCGCACTCGTTCCGGCGCTGCTTGGTGCTCCCGAACTCGCGCCCTTGATTGGATGGGCTGTCGCCGGCTGCGTCTTCCTGGTCTGGGCGTGGACTAAGGCGTGGCCCGCTGGTCCGGACGCCACGGGTGAACTCGCCCGCCAGGAAGGTCGGTCTCGACGGCTCGTTGACTCCCTCATCATAGGCGCGACGTTCATCAGTCTCGTGGCGGTCGTCTTTGCATTGATCCGCAGCCAGCAGAAGGACCCCATCGGCGTGGCCGCGGCGCTCCTGGCGGCTCTCGGCGTGGTGCTCGCGTGGGGTCTCGTCAACACTGTCTACGCGTTCAAGTACGCTCGGATGTACTACCACGACGACCGCCATCGCTTCCGCTTCAACCAGGACGAGGACCCGTCGTACAGCGACTTCGCCTACGCAGCATTCTCTATCGGCATGGCATACAACGCGAGCAATGTGAACGAGTCATCCACTCCCTCCCGCAGGATCGCCCTGGGGCACGCTTTGCTCTCCTACTTCTTCGGCACCTTCGTGGTCGCAGTGGCGATCAACCTCGTCGTCAGCCTCGGCCAGTCCAGTTGACCACGAAACAATCTCTTATGGGCTATGGCTGAATCATTATCCGTGCAGAGGAAGTACCCCGCTCCAGTCGCCACTCCCCCATGGCGCCCAAGTGGTCATCTCAGAAACGGTCGTTATTGACCGCAGTAATAGTCACCTTCACCGGGCAGGCGAGAAGCTGCAACTGACGGCAGCCTTCATCGTCACTGCCGTATCAACCTTCGGCGCGATCGAATAAAGGAGTTGGAATGGCTAGGGATGGCCGTCCAACGTCCCACGACAGACCCGGAGAGATGGCAGCGTCAAGCTCATCAGCTGCAGCGCCGAGTTCAAAGCGGGCCACCAAAGGGAATGTCGGGTGACGAATCTCGTAGAGCACTTCGAACGTTTCCTGGGGCCAATCACTTGTGGCTGGTCGCTGGGTCCGGATGGGGAGCGGAAGCACTTTCAGATTCTCAAATTCAACTCCTCCCGCTTGAAAACGTCACCGCATATTCAACACTTGGTCTTAGCCCTCACATCCTTATGTCACCGTCGAACGCCAATCAGATACGCCTGGAGCTTCTTGTATTGGTCCGCCGCGGCAATTTCGACAAATTTATCCCCTCTATCTTTCAGCAGCTGGCGGATGAGGCACCTGAAGGAGGACGAGGTCTTCTACGAGGCGATCTCATCGGTTCACGGGGCGTGCTCGACCCTGACACGAGCCTTGAAGCCTTTTACGTCTACTCACCTGTCTACCAGCCTGATGAGTTCGCGGTATGCAAGAGTCCAGAGGTCTCGATCGTCATTGCCTGGCTGATCCCTCTTTTTGCTGAGGAAGCAAACTTCGCGCTCAGACACGGCCGGCAGGCACTGGAAGAGCTCCTAATTGAGCATGACCCTGACGTTGGGGACTGGCAGCGCGCACCACTGCCCGTGCACTAGGTTTCTGGGCGAAGCATCCCGTTGCGAGTTCCGCTTCGAGGAACTGAGGGAGCCTTACCCTTCGTAGCGTGCCTTAGCTCATCTCTGATAAGCGCTTTTCGGAATTGCTGAAGCATTTGCGACACACTTAGACAGGTGGCGGACAGGTACAGGGTATGAGTCATTTATCGAGGGCACCTGACAGGGCGGACGCTTTCCGGTCACTATACGAATCCTCGTACGCTGATCTGCTGAAGTTCGTTCAGCGTGGCACGGAGCCGCCAAATGCTGAGGACGTGGTCGCTGAGGCATTTCTTGTCGTCTGGAGGCGCTTCTCCGAAGTACCGGCACATGAGAGTGATGCTCGGGCCTGGGTTTTCGGGATCACACGGAATGTCATGTTGAACGCTCAGCGTGGAGAACAACGACGTCAAGCGCTAGGCGTTCGGCTCGCCGAAGCAACACCCGATTTTTTCAGCACCTCTCATGCTGATCTGGTCAGTAGTCGCATCGATTTAGGCCGGGCAGGGCGCTTCTTTCCGAAGTCCATCAAGAAGCCCTGGGGCTCGCGGTCTTTGAGAACCTGGCCGCGCCGCAGGCAGCCAAAGTCCTCGGAATCTCACCCGTGGCTTTCCGTCTGAGATTGACCCGCGCCAGACGGGCCTTGCGGCTCCTCCTCGACCACCTCCCTCACCATGCTTCCGACATTTCGGCGGCATCACCTGAAAAGGCGTCAACGCTATGAAAAGCGAACAGAACCTCGACACACTTCTGCGCTCCATGGACGCAGCACGGCAGAGCTCACCGCCGAACCCTACCCGGGCCCAAGCCGACCTCGGCCGCATCCTTAGCTCCCAGCCAGTTTCCACTGCCTCAGGCAGCAAATTGGGCGTTAGCCACGAGTCGACCAAGGCAAAGGCCAATCGACGACGACGGGCCGTCACTCTTGGAGGCCTGGCGGCAGCAGCCACGGCCGGGTTACTCATCATGCCCGCACTCTCAGGACAAGGCGACCCGGCCTTCGCCACCTGGACAGCAGCACCCGGAACACTCATGGGCTCAGAACGTGACAACGCCGTCTCAGACTGCCGCAGGTCAACACAACGTGTAGGCGGAGGCATGTACTCAGCCGAGCATTCAGCAGCGGAAGTAGCCATTGCCGAACGGCGGGGAGCCTGGGTCACGGTCATCCTCACCGGTCCAGACGGTTTTGAAGCGTCATGCACCACGGACGCCACGGCACCCTGGTTCGACAAAGGGTCGTTCGGCTCCGTGGGAAAACCCGGGAACGTGGCGGCACTGCCAGCACGAGGTATTGCTGCGACCCAACTCGGAACTGGAACAATCGCAGACAAGCCCATCTCCATCGCGTCAGGTCGCTTGGGAACCGATGTTGCCGCGATTTCCTACACGAACTCCGCCAACGAGGAGGTGATCGCAACCGTCGCGAAAGGCCATTTCGCATTCTGGTTACCCGGCAACGAACTGCAGAGTGCCTCCGACCAAGCAGTGCCCGTCGACGTGACCTACAGAGATGGCTCTACTGAAACTCAACTACTCAACTTCTGAGTGAAGCGGCGGGGTCTTCTCTGGCTCAGACCGGCACGCAAACCCGCGCTATTAGGGCTGACCGATGAGAGCCACTTGCTGCAGGTCGCGTCCAAAATATTTCCTCAGCTGCCAATCAATGTCGGCATCGATCTTGGAACCTTGTTGGAGTTGCGCGTCTGTTCACCGTCCTTCCGGGAGGGGGATCCCCGCTTCCTCAGGGGTGGGAAGCACATTGCCCTAGTTCAGGATGAGTTCGATGCAAACGCGGTTGAACAGTACTGCAGTGCGAAAATTCGAGAGGTTTCAAAGCTGCGGGGTTCGCGACTGTATACGGAGTTGGAGCGCAGCTTCCATCTCTACGATCCGGACGACTACTGACCTGATGTTCCGTCGAAGGCCCGTGGGGCATTCCCGAAGGGACGCGGCCCATTCAGGTAACACAGACTGGCCTAAGCTTCGCGATATGAAGCCTCGTTTCATCCTCATGGCCGCGTTGCTGTTGGTCTTGGTGGTTGCGGCGATCATCGTCAGTTGGATCATCTGGCAACCCAGCGTCGGGCTTCTTTGAGGCTGTTCTGGCGCCTTGGTGCTGTTCCACGTTCTATGACGGGCCGCTGAAGGTTCCTGAAGTGGATATGACAACGTAATTCAGGACCGCCTAGGCCGTTTGATTCAGGGTCACCCTGGTTCCAAGTCGAGCATGCCCACGGTCCAAGCAGACTGAGGGCTTCTTTCTGTCCTGATTGCTGAAGCGGCTATGCCGGACCCTTAGGGGTTTGCCTCGTGCGCGTACAGCGGGCTACCCCACCTGTGTCGTCCACAAGTCTTCTGGTCGCTGGTTCTCGGTTCGGGCGCTTCGGAGCGAATTGGGTGAACGCAGGGTTGTTTCCCATGGAATTCACATTTGCGCGTAACAAAATGCGAATGGAAGGAACTAAGGCAAGTAGCCCCCCCCGGATTAGGAAAAATCATGAGCACAAAATGGGGTTTCGCCGCGATCGTGGCTGTCTTTTCCGTAATGTTAGTGATCTGCGCGTTGTTGTATTTAGTGGCGATTTCATGATCCTCGCAGTTGAGAGCAGTGTCTGCTTACGGCTCCCCGCTGCTGGAATAGCTCGCAAGGGGACGTGAGCGGAGGGCTGAATATGTCAAGCTGATTCAGGACCACCAACACGCGCAGGAATCGGGGCCTCGTGCCTATTGTCTTCGCGGCCGGCATCTTCTTGGAACATGTCTCACCCTCGAGGTCTGGCCCTGTCCGGGAGGACCTACCAATGCTAGGAATCACTCTCTCGTTTAGGTCTACGATACTTATCAGCTGCTCACGGTATTCATCAGCATCGCGCGCTGTTTCATTGCCCTGGATATAAGACCAAACCGAAAGAGCCGACAAAAGAATCGCACAAACGACGATTTCGATAGCTTTGGTGGGACCAAACAAATACCCAACCGCTTTATCACCACCACAGATAATTCTTCGAGACATCTTTGCTCAGTCCTTCCGGCTCTGAGGAGAACTCTGCTCCGAGGTCCTCGCAAGTACAACCTCTTGCCGACACCTTCACACTGCCCGGGAGGCCCGCACAGCGTTCCCAAATGGCGCGAGTCCCGGCAGTGGGCATCGGACCGCAGGCTTTTACTCCCCAGACCTCAACATCGAAAACATTGCAGTACTAAGACCTACATCTAGCATGATGCCTGTGAATGCCAGGCTCATAAGCGCGATCCGGCGGGAACCCAGCGGCTCACCTTCCCGACGTGGGTGGCCGGACTCGAATATTGCGCAGGGAACCATCATCAGGACGCCAACGACGAAGATGAGCATTAGAACTACTTGCGCGCTAATAATGAAGACCCATTCCATATTCAGTCCCTGCCACCATAGTGGAGCAATATCGACTCTATGGGCGCTCTGCCCAAGTCTACGTGCTGGGTGTCCACTTCAAACCTTCTCCCGTTGTCCGATTCCCTGGCCGAGAAATTCCCTCCCTCGAATTCCAGCCAGCGACAAGGGAAGCGAGGAAGAGCCTTCTCCTCAATGAGCCGCGGATGGTTCCTTTAAGGATCTCCAACGGAGCAGTTGCGAGTCGGGATGGGCGTGCGGCTGTTTCGAGCGGCCCCTGCCCTTTGTTGCCAACGCAGGCCTAGTTACCGTTGAGCGAAACCGGGCCCAGTGATTTTCTAAACATGACCATGTCGCCGTAGCGCCCGGCGATTTCAAGAACCGTCGGGTTGTCTTCCAAGCGAGTGTCCCCGGGTTCTATCAGGACGGTGATAACCACGGTGTCCCGAGAGGTGTCTAATCCGACGGAATCGATTCCTCCTTTGGACTCTTGAGATACTCCTCTGCCAAGGTGTCTTTGAGTGCGTCGAGCTCGGACCAAGACCACTTGGCGTCCGTTGTGACAACCTGTCGACGCCCAGGATCAAGTCTGTCTGCCAGTTTTTCGAAATCTGCGGCTGCCTTGTCGCCTGGCTCCGCGACGCCGACGAATATCTTGGAGGAGTCGGCCGAGAAGTAACCGCCGGAGAACGTGTCCGGATGGGCGGACACGTAGTCGTTGATCGTGTTGCCGATCTCATTCAGCTCACCGCTGGCCTGGCCGGTGTAGACAGGGTCGGTGTAGATGCGGAGAGGCTTTTTCGTTCCGGGCGTTTCCTCGGGCGATACTGCCCCGGAGCCTGTGTATCCCTCCTGGCTCGCGCATCCCGATAAGCAGATGAGTAATCCAAGAATTCCCACCCATAAGGGCTTGAGAACACGTTTCACTTGTCGCCATTCCTTGCCGATAACCGCCGAATCCTTAAGTGAACTCTTCGCCGGTAACAGGGCCGTATCAACGATTATACTGTCGATCCGCGACATTGATTCTAGTTATGAATGAAGCCGGGGTATCTAAGCTGCGAGGTTAGGATCACATCCTCAACAAGATCCTGACCACACCTAATATCGACATCCCTCCGGTTACCGGGTCAGCGCGGTGGCAATTTCGCCGCCCAGGGACACGTTACTGCGGTACACATCGACATTTACATTCAGGCTGCGGCCGTTCGTATCGCGCTGAATGAAGTCCAAAAGGAACGGTGTGGTGTCCTTGCCGTTGATCCCGTTCTTCTCTGCCTGCGCCCACGCCCGGGAGAGAATCTCGTCGAGCTCCGACGGAGGGAACTGCTTGTCCTCTGCGATCGGGTTTGCCAACAGGATGGCCGATTTGATGCGCAGGTCATCACGTGCGCTGCAGATTGCTGCAACTTCATCGGGAGTGTTGACCGCGTACTCGATCTCAAACCCCGAGTCGGAAACGTAGAAGCCAGGGTACTTCTTGGTCTTGTAGCCGATGACCGGGATGCTGAGCGTTTCGAACCGTTCGAGGGTGGCCGCGACATCCAGTATGGACTTCACGCCGGCACTAACAACGATGATCGGGGTAGTAGCGAGAGTAGTCATATCGGCAGATTCATCGAAGGATGTTGCCGCACCGTGGTGAACTCCACCCAGGCCTCCGGTTGAGAACACTTTGATGCCGGCGCGGTGGGCCAGAAACGCCGTCGCTGCTACTGTGGTGCCGCCGTGGAGCCGAAGAGCAGCGACTACGGGAAGATCGCGGAGGCTGACCTTCTTGACTTCCCCGTCATTGGAGAGCGAGGTGATCTGCTCAAGGCTGAGCCCCACCGTCGGGACACCGGCGAAGACTCCGATTGTGGCAGGAACGACCCCTTGACTGCGGAGGCGTTCCTCGGCTTCCAAAGCAACTCCGAGATTTAGCGGACGGGGAAGGCCGTGAGTGAAAATGGTCGATTCCAAAGCGACGACGGGGCTCCCGTCAGCAACGGCTGCGGCCACTTGCTCTGAGACGTGGAACGCCACGCTGATGCGGCTGGATGACACGGCTGGTCTCCCTGTAGAACGTGATCTGACTTGACTCACCAAGGTTCCCGCACGCGGGAACCAACAACAAGAATCAACGCTTCGGTCGCTTGACCATGGGCGTACTAAATCACCAGCTTCGTGCGGTCGTCGTCAATGTCCGGTCATTGATGAGAAGCGGTCGTTTTTGACATGGGGGAAGCGGGAAGCCGGGTTCAATTCTCACCCGGCTTCCCTCTTCTGGTGGTCTAGAAGCCGCGCTCTAACCCTCGGCTACCGCGGGGCCCGCAATGGTTGTGTAGCCCGCGCAGCACGGTTACTGGACGCTGGCCTTGGCCCTGGGTTCGTCGTCGAGGTCCTTAGGTGCCGTGAGATCCATCTCGAGCAGCGGCACCAGTTTGGACTTGGTGATGAAGCGGTGAGCCAGCCATAGGGCGATGAAGACTGGCAACCCAATGTAGGAGGAAAGAACCTCCAAGGTCCGTCCCGCAAGCACAGCCTCGTAGTTCTGTCCGGCGATTACGAGTATCAGCAGGGCGAAGGCCAGGAGCGGGCCAATGGGGAACAGGGATGCTTTGTAGGGCAGGTCGCTGACTTTGTTTCCCTGGGCGAGGAAGCCGCGCCTGAAACGGTAGTGGGAGACCGCGATTCCCGCCCAGACGATGAAGCCGCATAGGCCTGACATGTTCAGCAGCCAGGAATAGGCTGCACCCTGGCCGACGATTGCGGAGAGGAACCCGAAGAGTCCCACCGCCGCGGTCGCCAGCAACGCCGGGATCGGCACACCACGCGCATTGGTTCGGCCGAAGATCTTCGGGGCCATGCCATCGTGGGCCATGGCGTAAAGCATCCGGGTGGAGGCATACAGTCCGGAGTTGCCCGCGGACAGGATTGCGGTCAGGATTACGGCGTTCATCAAGGCCGCTGCGAAGGCGATTCCGGCGCGCGAGAAGACCAGCGTGAACGGCGATGCTGCAATGTCGGACTCGCCGGAGGCCAGCAGGCTTGGATCGGTGAACGGGATCAGGCAGCCGATGATAAAGATGGCACCAATGTAGAAAAGCATGATGCGCCAGAAGACAGTGCGGATGGCCTTCGGCACTTCACGACGCGGGTTCTTGGCTTCGCCTGCGGCGACTCCCACGAGCTCGGTGCCCTGGAAGGAGAACCCGGCAACCATGAAGACCGAGATAATCGAGACCCAACCCCCGTGGAACACGTCATCGCGGTTTTCCCAGTTGCTCAGGCCCGGAGAGTCGTCCCCGAGGATGCCGAAAATCATCAGCACGCCCGCGATCAGGAAGAGCACCACAGCGCTGACCTTGATCAGGGAGAGCCAGAACTCCGACTCACCGAAGGACTTTGCCGAGAGTGCGTTGAGCCCGGCCAACACCAGCAGGAAGATCCCGGCCCACACCCATCCCGGGACCCCCGGGAACCAGAAGTCCATGATGATTCCGGCCGCGACCAGCTCGGCGGCCACCGTGATGGCCCAGTTGAACCAATAGTTCCAGCCGATCGCGAACCCAAAGGACGGGGAGACGAAACGGGTGGCAAAGGACTGGAAAGAACCGGCGACCGGAATTTTGGCCGACATCTCGCCCAGTGACTGCATCAACAGGAAAACCATCAACCCGACCAGCGCATAGGCGGCCAACGCGCCGCCCGGCCCCGCCTGGGAAATGGTGCTGCCCGAAGCCACGAACAGACCGGTACCGATCGCACCGCCGATAGCAATCATCTGCAGGTGGCGGCTGTTTAGCCCGCGCTTGAGTTCGTTGGTGGGTTCGCCGGAAGCGCGATTTGCACTTATCGCAAGGGAGGACCCCTGCTGTGCTGCTTCATCGGGTTTGATGTCTAGGGAGGTTCCGCTCATTGGTGTCATGCAACACCACCAAGGGGTCCCAATGCGAGCCGGGTGGGGTTCCCGCTATCAACAGCGGCTCGACCGGTGCAGGCTTCTGCGACTGCTGGATCGAGCAGGTAGGCCATGACGTTCCCGCGCTGTCTTGCCGGCGCGGTGGTAGACCCCGAGCTAAGAAACAGTCCTGAACCGGAGCAATGAGCGGTTTCAGGGGTGCCGGGAGTGATAGCCCGATCACTTATTTGCGTGTGGGAGCCAAGTCCCATGGTGCCTCCGAAAAGGTAGCTGCGGTGGATTTGAGCCTTCCGGAGCCCCTGGCCCGGGAAGGATGGTGATCAAGCTAACACACGTGCCGGAAGCGACCTTTGGCGTAGCGATTGTTGCACGCCCGACGGGTCAGCTCCTTACGGATAAGCCCGGGTTACCTGATTTGAGCCTAAGAGATGCTGATGTCGTTGCGCTCGGTGAGTAAGCGGCGCTGACGATCTGCTATGGCAACGCGGCGGGCGGTAGGCGAACGTCCCGCGGCGTTGTGCCGGACGAAGGAGGGGTGCCGTTTCCGGACGCCCAGGACGACCCGACCTTAAGGTCGGGCACGGGCATAGCAGCGAGGAGCCGGCCGCGAGCGAAAGGGTTTCTTATGAAAGGTCGGAAAATACGTCATGCATGCTTACGCACTGCTAGCTTCTTCAGGAATCCCCTCAACGGAAGGAACGAGCATGTCAGTAATCGCAAAGCCGGAAGTGACAACAACCCGGGCAGAAGACCTCAAGGCCCTACCTGCATGGCAGGCTCTGAAGGCTGCCGTCATCAGACTGCAGCAGGTTCAAGTGCAGGACGGTTCCGTTCCGGAACCGGCTGACCATGACCAGGCCCGCCAGAATGTCGGCATCATTACAGACGCAATCAACGACCTGCGCCCCCACCTCCGCCACGACACGGACTACCTTGAACTGCTTGTGCAGGACTTTCAGCGGTGGGCGTCGGAGGGTTTCGTGGTACCGGATTTCCTCGACTCATTGGCAGCCTTCCACCCCGAGCAGTGGCGCACCGATGGGCTGCCGCACCTGGTTGTGTTCCCCATGTACACGCAGAACGGCAGCACCAACCGCTACTTCGAGGCCGTCCTCATCGAGGTCATTTGGCCTTCCTTCGTCGCTGAACTGGAGGCAGCAAACTACTCCAACAAGCTCTTCGTCCCCATCAGCTTCGTCGATTTCACGCCCGGCTATGACACGAACTCCGCAGTTCTCTTCCCCGAGACCGTAGCGGTCCGGAGCACGCCCTCCTTCACGTGGGGAGGCATTTTCGCGGACCGCGAGGCTGCCCGGTTCCGTCGCGTCCTAAAAGCTGCTGCCGACATCACTTCCCTGGACCTGCCGGCTGATGCCGCGGAATTGATCGACGACCAGCACCTCACGGAGAAGACCTTCGTGATGTGGGATCTCATTCATGACCGGACCCACATGCGCGGTGACCTGCCCTTTGACCCTTTCATGATCAAGCAGCGGATGCCGTATTTCCTCTACTCCCTGGAGGAGCTCCGCTGTGACCTGACCGCCTTCCGGGAATCGGTCCTCATCGAGCGGGACGAAACGGCTTCCGAGGACGCCCGCAAGCACGCCAAGCTGGTCCAGTACGCCGTGATCTTCGACCGCATTTTCCGCTTCGCGATTACCGGGAACCGGGTCCGCAACTACGACGCCGTGGGCGGTCAGTTGCTGTTCGCCTGGATGCACCAGCACCGGGTCCTGCACTGGACCGATGGAAAGTTGAGCATCGACTGGAGGGACGTCGCCGGCGTGGTCGTCGAGCTGGGTCTCCGCATCGAGGAACTCTACTGGAGTTCAATCGACCGGCCGAAGACCGCACACTGGCTGGCTGCCTACGAGCTCGTCTCAGAAACCCTCACCCCCCACCCGGCCTCAGTGTGGGCCAAGGGACCCGAGGCCCTTCCGCTCGACGGCCCTCCCCGGGGCCTGACGGACCAGATCCTTGACGACGAATTCCCCCTGTCGATGTTCTACGAGGCACTGGAGAAGAAGATGTCCTCGGTCATTGGATCAACTGCCGGGATCACCGGCAAGAGCCCTGTGCAGACTGACTGCGAGGCAGGCGCATGAGCCGGGACCTCTCCGGGCGTACGGTCGTGGTCGCGGGGTCGACAAGCGCTGCCGGCGTCGCGGTAGTTCGCACCCTCTCCCAAGCAGGGGCACAGGTTGCCGCCGTCGACATTCTTGAGGACCGAGTGCAGGAGCTCTCGGGAGCATATGACAACGTCACGGGCTATGTCTGCAACCTCGCGGACCTGCAGGCCGTTGAGGACTTGGCGACGTCCGTCCGGACCGATCTGGGTCCCGTGGACGGCCTTATCCACCTTGTAGGAGGGTGGCGCGGCGGTACCGGCATTAAAGGCCAGGCCGATGAAGACTGGGACTTCCTGCACACCAGCGTCCTCACCACGCTGAGGAATACCAGCCGCGCCTTTTACGATGACTTGGCAACCTCGCCTGTGGGCCGCCTGGCCATCGTTTCCGCACAGTCCGCGTCCTCGCCGACAGCGGACGGCGCCGCCTATGCCGCCGTTAAGTCCGCCGCCGAGGCATGGACCTTGGCCGTGGCCGACGGGTTCCGTCAGCTGCAGGGAGGACAGGAAAGCCCCCGCTCCGCTCAGCATTCAGCCGCCCTGGTCTTCGTCGTCAAGGCTCTGGTCGATGACCGGATGCGCGCAGCCCAGCCCGAACGGAAATTTCCGGGCTTCACCGATGTCAGTGTCCTTGCCGACGCTGTACAGCGTATTTTCGACCTGGAGGCAGAACAGATCAACGGGCAGCGCTTGCCCCTCACGGCCGGCCACCTCGTGGGCGCACCCGCATAAGCGTCTGATACCCAAGCAGGCGTCCCGCAGCGACTGGCGGGGCGCCTGCACAACCCGGCATGCCAAGGCTTCCCCTCCGATAAGTACGTCGGGGAAGAGTAGCAATTCCATCGGGTGCATCGACCCCTTATGAAATACTCACCGGAACCCCCTCCGCCCGGTAGAGGTTTTCGATGATGGTATCGGCTTGCATGGCACTGATCTTGGGGTACATAGCGCGCAGCTCCTTTGCTGCCAGTTCATGTCCCCGGCTGACGTGGATCGCCCGCAACCAGCTGATCTGCATGCCGGACAGGCGCACTCCTGCCTTGGCGCATTGGCGGTGCTCTATGATCCGCCATACGCTCACCGTCGCCTGGGCGAGCGCCAGCACGGAGATCAGCGGCGTAACGAGTTCATGCTGTGGTTCAGACCAAAGGTGCATAGCTGTAAGGAACACGGAGAGCAACAAAGTCATTGCACCAAAATCCTGCCACCTGAGCCAGTCCAGAAAGCCCAGGGAACGCAATGACGGAACTTCGGAGAGTGCCGCCTTCTCGACTGGAACGGCCGAAACGGCGGTCGACGTTAGTATTACTCCGCCATACCAAAGCGCAGGGTTGGCAGGATCAGCGAATTCGGGCACGGACAGGATGGCGGATCCCAGAATGGCCGCCGGCAGGATGCCGGGAAGAGCATCGGAGGCCTGTGCCCGCATTAGTACCATGGGCTTGGACCGACGGTCCCAGGACAGGATCAGGACGCCGTGGACAACGGCAGTCGCAGCAAAGAGAACCGAAAACACCGTTGACCTGGGTCGATCCAGTTCGGCCTGGAGTATGGCGGCAAGCCACACACCCAGGCACCCGACAAGCACCAGTGTCCCGCCAACCGCGACGGATACCGGTTTCGCATTCCGGACTTCCCGCATGAACCCTGTCCCTTCCCCACAAGGGCGACACTCCTGATACTGCTTAGCTGCATCTTAGGCCTCCGCTTGAACACATATCCTTGCCATGACTCAGCACCAATTGATCCCGGAGCCCGTTCTGTCGAGTCCCTGCCCGCCACTGTCGCTATTCGATCCTGCTTGGTAGCTTCAACGCATGGCCATCAAACTTGAGAACGTCGGCATCGCCGTTCGCGACCTCGAAGCAGCAATCGCCTTTTTCACCGATCTCGGTCTCACGGTCGTCGGGCGTGACACGGTCAGCGGCGAGTGGACCGATACCGCCGTCGGACTTGATGGCAACCACGCCAAAATTGCGATGCTCCAGACCCCCGACGGCCATGGTCGGCTTGAGCTCTTCGAATACATCCACCCCGAAGCGATCGAGCTGCACCCGACCCGTCCCAACGATATCGGCATGCACCGGGTGGCCTTCTCGGTCGACGACATAGACAAAGCCCTTGAGGTCGCTGCAAAGCACGGATGCCATCCGCTACGCGGCGTGGCGACCTATAAGGACGTCTATAAGCTCACGTACCTCCGCGGTCCAAGCGGAATCCTCGTGATGCTTGCCCAGGAACTGAAGAAAGACTGACGCCCGGGGCTTGCCGAATTTGCCGTGTTACTGGGCCCCACGCCATCAAGCTGCGGATCACGCTGTATCAGGAGGAGGCACCCGTTGAACGAGCAGACAGGCCACGCGGACCAGACCAGGCCCGAGCCCCCGATGGCCGGTGACGAGGCCACTACTCTGCTGGGATTCTTGGATCGACAGAGGGCCACCTTCGCTTGGAAAACCAGTGGCCTCGACGCGGCCGGCCTAAGGGCGACGCTCGCCCCCTCGTCGATGACATTGGGCGGCCTGCTCAAGCACATGGCCCGTTTCGAGGACGACATGTCCACGGAGTGGCTGCATGGCCGCAGGCAACTCCCCCCGTGGAACGCCGTGGACTGGGACACCGACCCCGACTGGGACTGGAATTCGGCCAGCGAGGACTCCCCCGAACAACTCTACGAAGGGTGGCAGGACGCAGTGGTCCGCTCCCGCGCCCTCTTCGCCGAGGCGCTAAACGACGGCGGTCCAGGCCGCCAGGGCACAGTTGCCTCCAACCCGGGCATCGAGCTTCCCAGCCTGCGCTACATCCTGCTCAACATGATCGAGGAATACGCGCGCCACAATGGCCATGCCGACCTCCTCCGCGAGTCGGTGGATGGTTTGGTGGGACAGGACCCGCCGGGTTGACGACGGCTCTGCCTAGCTGGCGGGGTCGCGCACGGTCCCATCGCCGTCGACCAGAACGGGCGGAATGCTCTCATTGATGCCGCCGCCGAACACCCACACGCCGGCGTCCTTCGCCTCCTGAACCACCGCGTGCGCCGCATCCGAAACGGCCTGCAGTTCTTCGTCAGGGACGGCCATGGCGGCACTCGGAAACGAGATCAAATACTTGGTCATTGCGCTGACTCCTTCTTCGGCGCCGCCTGTTGGCTCCGGGCTGCTGTGTCGAGAGCTTCCAACACCCGCGCGTTGTTGGCAGCGTCCGTGAGATCGTAGCGGAGCGGCGTACCGTTCAGGACGCTGTCCGCGAAGTGTTCGCCCATCCGCACGAAGTGGTTTTCACCCTTGACCTTGTGATAAATCGTGTCCTGCCCGAAGTGATGCTCCTCGAGGACCGAATCCTCCTCCAGGAGCCCAAAAGGATTGTCGAGGTAAAGCCGGCCCTCGGTGCCTGTCAGTTCCAAAAAGTTGCGCCGTTCGAGGTTCACTCCGGTATCAAAAAGCACGGTTGCGCTGCCGGGGAAGCGCAGCATGCCCGCGACGCTGGTGTCGATGAGGCCTTCGTCGCTGGCGACGCGGTAGTTGCCAAAGGCGGCGACTCCAGTCGGCTCCTGCCCCGTGACCATCCGGCTCACGTTGATGCAATAGCAGCCCGTATCGAATAGTGCGCCGCCGCCAAGCCCGGAATACCAGCGAATGTTGTCGTCCGCGCCCGCGTCGAAGGAGTGACCGACGTGGACGAATGTCAGCTTGCCCACCACCTGGGCGGCGAGCAGCTCCTGCAGCTTCTCGAACCGCGGGTGAAAACGGTACATGAAGCCTTCCAGGACTTTGAGCCCCGTCTCGTCAGCCTTCCGCGCAATTTCCTCACACTCGGCGGCGCTCATCGCCAGAGGCTTTTCACAGAGGACGTGCTTGCCTGCGTCCAGGGATTTTAGGATCCACTCGAGGTGCAATGCGTTCGGCAGCGGAATGTAGACAGCGTCGATGTCGGGGGAAGCAAGCAGTTCCTCATAAGAGCGAAACGCCTGCGGGATGCCGTGCTTATCCGCGTACTCTCTGGCCTTTTCCTCCGTGCGGGAAGCGATACCTACCACCTCACCGTTTTTCGTTTCCTGCAACGCCGGAATGGTCTTGCGGACGATGCGGGCGGCGCCCAGGACGCCCCAGCGCAATTTCTCGCTCATCATTGAACTCTCCTTTTTCACAACCTGCCCCGACTGAGAAGGCTACTGCGGGGGCCCGCCTTCCGCACGCGAACGGGCCGGACTGTTCAAAAAAAGGAAAGACGGCCTCACCAGCCACCGCGCGTCGGCGTATGTCCCTTTCGGGCATCGTCGGGCATTGCCATGTCGGCCCGCAGGCCCAGGAGCCGGATCGGACGGCCGGCTTCGATTGCGGCGGCGAGATCCAAGGCCCGCGTGAGGATTTCGTTCCGGTCGAACGTCTCGGGAATTTTCCTCGCGTGGGTCTTGGTGAAAAAGGGCGCGTACCGAACTTTAAGGGTCAGCCCGACCACGGGCCGTCCTTCGGCCGCAACATCCTCAAGGACACGCGCTGTCAGTTCCCGCACGGCGTCGTCCACCTGGGCAGGCTCGGTCAGGTCGCGCTGGAAGGTGGTTTCACGGCTATGCCCGCGGGCAACCCACGGGGTGTCGTCCACAACGCTGGCACCGTCCCCGCGCCCGAGCTCCGCATACCAGGGACCCATCCGGGGCCCGAACTCCGGAACCAGGTCTTGGGGGTCGGACGCGGCAAGCTCGGCGACTGTGTTGATGCCGAGTTTGGCCAGCCGGCCCGACACCTTGGTTCCGACGCCCCACAGGTCCTTGGTGGGCCGACTGCCCATGACTTCCAGCCAGTTCCCGGCAGTGAGGCGGAAGACGCCGGCCGGCTTGCCGAAACCGGTGGCCACCTTGGCCCGGACCAGGGTGTCGCCGATGCCCACACTGCAATGCAGCTGCGTCCGCTCCAGGACGGCGGCCTGCAGCTGCCGGGCGTAGGCTTCAGGATCCTCTGTCTCTGTGCCGACAAAGGCTTCGTCCCAACCCAGCACCTGCACGGTGGCGCCGGGCTGAGCGCGCAGGGTAGTCATCACAGTTTCAGATGCCGCGAGGTAGGCCTCCGCGTCGACGGGCAGGATTACAGCATCTGGCACTTTCCTGGCCGCAACGCGTAAGGGCATTCCGGAACCCACGCCGAACGCCCTGGCCTCATAGGATGCAGTCGACACCACCGCCCGTTCCGTGGGGTCGCCCCGGCCGCCGACAATGATCGGCTTGCCCGCAAGCTCCGGCCGCCGGAGCACCTCGACCGCCGCGATGAACTGGTCGAGGTCGACGTGCAGCACCCACCGGATTCCGCTCACGCCACTAGTCTGCCCCAAGGTGTTTCAATTCGGGCGACCGCGCTTGGGCCAGTCAATTACCCGTACAACTTCTCACCCCATTGAGTGATCGCTTCTTCACGCTCCAGGAGGAAGCGCAGGAACGCGGCCTGGTTGTCGATTTCCCGTTGCTTGCGGGGAGAGATCCAGTCCAGCACTTCTTTGTCGTCAGCCATTGTGTTCACCCCTTTCACCCTCGTTTCATGCTCACGCCGTTCGGGCAAGATCAGCGAAAGATTCGGGCAAGATAGGCGAAGGTCTAATTTGCGGCGGTTCGGCCCCTAACCGTCAGCACCGGATGCCAGGACCGTACCCACCGCGCCGTCCACAATGACGCGCTGCCCCTCGGCCAGGATGCGCGTGCCCGTGCCCGTCCCCATGACTGCGGGGATTCCGTACTCCCTCGCCACAATCGCCGCATGGGAGCCCAGCCCTCCCATGTCGACGACGACGGCGGCGGCGCGCTGGAACAGCGGCGTCCAGGAGGGGTTCGTGTAGGGGCAGACCAGAATG
Source organism: Arthrobacter sp. CMU6 (assembly GCF_059090205.1). NCBI lineage: Bacteria > Bacillati > Actinomycetota > Actinomycetes > Micrococcales > Micrococcaceae > Arthrobacter > Arthrobacter sp. CMU6. The sequence goes on along the minus strand of NZ_JBNHFL010000010.1, from coordinate 134,281 downwards.
TCGCCGCTGCGCAGCTGGCCGAACTCGTCCGGTCCCCTGATGATGCGCACGGGTCCTTCCGCGCGGCCGCGGCTGGCCGGCGTGCCGGAGACCAGGACACCGGCAGCAGCGCGGCGGCGTCTGAACAGCAGCGCCGGGTCCAGTAGCGGAATCCCCTCGAGTTCGCGGCGGTTGGTCGCCCTGGCCTGCACGAGCGGCCGGTAACGCTGCCGGACAAAAGCCGGCAGCGCGCCGCCGTCGTCCGTTATTTCCTCCAGTTCCTCAAACCGCAGGTGGAAGATGTCCCTGACGTCATCAATGACACCGGCATTGACGAGGCGCCGGCCGAGCTCCCGGTACGCGCGGCGCATGGGCGGGATGACCTTGGTGGCGTAGAAGTGGCTGTCCTCGCGGAAGGCCATGCCGGCCCGGGCGTCGTCGACGGCGGCCAGCACGTGCTGCCGGATACGGCCGAACCGAAGGAGCGGGTGGCGCTTCAGCTCCGCCAGCGCCGCGCCGGTCTGGTCGGCAATGCTTGGCCGTGGGCCCAGGAGCGCCTTGATGAGCCCCAGCACAACCATGGGAGCCTCGGACCACGTGGGTGAACTGCTCAGCACTACGCTGACGGTTTCGCGGTTCCCGTATTCGCGCAAAAACCCGGCGAACTCCTCGCGGAAGGCAGCATGCGCCGGGTCCTGCTCCACGAGCTGCAGCAAGGCCGGTCCGTCCGATGATTCAAAGGCGGCGGCTAGCTCGGGATCCGCACGGACCATGCCAGCCAGCTGCTCCAGGGACCGGTTCGCCCGGCTGGTCATGGTCTCCGCCCCCGCGACCAGGGCGGAAGCCAGCCTCATCCTGCCCAGCAGCAGGAGCATCAGGCGCAGCCGAAGCATGGGCAGGAATATGCCGGGCATGTACGAGCTGCGCAGGTCGGTGATGCCCTGCATCGTGTCGAAGGACTCGCGCGCAACGCCCACAACCTCGGACCAGCGCAAGGATTCGGGGTCGCGCGCGCTCAGCCGGTCCACCTGCTCCAGGAAGGCGATGAACCGGGAATCGTTCTTCCAGCCGGCCATCTTGTACTGCCGCGCGCGGCGGGCCAGGGTCAGCGGCGCAGCCAGAACGCGGGGCGTTAGCCGCGGGGACGGGGGCACCAGCTGGACCACCACGCCATCTTCCTCGGGCAGCAGCTCCTCCACCGCTGGGAATCGCACTCCAACACTGCCGGCCATCCGGTGCAGCATGGCCAGGATGCCCTGCTCCATCCAGCCGGAAACGTCCAACGGGTAGGGCCGCTGCTGGAACATTTCGACGAAAAATGGCCCCACCCGCCGCTGGATCGCGTTGAGCCGCAACGGCTGCGGCGGCAGCGCCGTCATGGGCCTTGACTGCAGGATATGGATCCGGCCGCCAGCCAGCGCCCACTCGATATCCTGCGGCCGGCCGAAGTGCTCCTGCGCCCTGCGGCCCAGGTCCGCCAACTCCTGCAGCTGGACCGCGGTCAGGGAGGGATCCGAGCTGCGGCTGCCGGGCTTCTCCCGCGTGCCGCCGGCTGGAGCCGGGCTGATCACCACCTCGCCGCCCCCGGGACAGAAGCTGAGGATCCTGCCCGTGCGGTCCAGCACGTAGTGTTCGGGCGTCACCCTACCCGAGACCACTGCCTCCCCCAAGCCCGGACTCGCGTCCACAACAGTCTCACCGCGCTCACCCGTGACGGGGTTGGCCGTGAACATGACGCCTGCGGCGTCTGCCGGCACCATCTTCTGGACGACGACGGCGATCGCCACCTCGCGCGGGTCGATCCCCCGCCGTCCCCGGTAGGCAATGGCACGGTCGGTCCAGAGGGAGGCCCAGCAGTCAGAGACCGCCTGGGCCACCGCGTCCTCGCCGACGACGTTCAGGAACGTGTCCTGCTGGCCGGCGAACGCCGCCCCGGGCAAGTCTTCGGCGGTGGCACTGGAACGCACAGCCACGGCGCCGCCTCCCATCGCCGCATATGCCTCGCCGATCTCCGCGCGCAAAGCTGCCGGCATGTCAAAGCGCGCGAACAGCGCACGGAGGGCCCCACCGTCGGGCGTGTCTTGATTCATGCCGTCAAGGGCCGCCCCGAGCCCCGTCTCTAAAAGGAGCAAGCGGTAAGCATCAGTGGTGACGATAAATCCCGGCGGCACCGGAAATCCGTGCCGCAGCAGTTCGCCAAGTGCTGCGCCCTTCCCGCCGACCGCCGAAAGGTCGCCGCTGCCGAAATCAGCCAGGGAGCCAGTTGTCTTCCGTGTCATCAGAGGCTCCTTTTGACGGGGAACAGCGCCGTTGCCGGCCGACGCCGCAGGGCCGTTTGGGCGTGTAAACGGTACTCCACGGTCACCCGCCCCGCATAGTGTTTGTGCCCCCTTGGCCGCCTGGTTGCGCCGCGTTTCGGACCCCTCTTGACCCTTCGCCACATCGGGACCACACTCGTTACTGATTAACAATTTAGAGATTTGTAAATTCCTGTCGGCATTTCAAGCACGTCTTGCGGCGCTGCGGGCGCAAGCCCCGGCCGCCGCTGTCTATGTATGTTGGGTCTCAAATCCGAGGAGCACCTCATGGGCCACGGGCCGAGTGTTGAGTGGTGGGATGAGCTCGATGAAGTCACGAAGAAGTGGCTTATCGAAAATCCTGGTTGCGTGGTTCTTCCGCGGACCGTGGCAAACGTGGTTCACCAGGCCTCAGGCGGCCACCTCGCCCAAGACCAGCATGGCGAACACCAGCTTTCGGAGGCGGAGCGGACTTTCATCAGGGAGAAGTGCAAAGCAGCCGGGGCATCGGGCGCCGGGAAACAGAACGCTAGCGCTTAACGGTCAGGGGCTTGACCGGCATTACACACGATGCACGCTGCAGGAGAACGACGGCGGCCCCCGCCACGCGGTTGTTTCTGCCCGTGTCGTCGCACCAGTCGATGTTGTACGGCACTGCCGTGACCGCCGCCTTTCCCTGTGCAGTGCGGGCGGGCACGACGAAAGTGTAAGCAAAACCGCCGCCGTCGTTCATTGCCGACGTTGTGTTGATGACTTTGGCGCCAGAGGAATCAGTCACGCTTATTTCGATTCGCGCGTTCGCGCCGTAGCGGGGATTGCAGCCTGCATTCTGTGCCTGGACGGTGACGCTGTCCCCCGGCCTGGCTTCCGACGGCGTCACCGAATACTGCGGCGGAAAGCAGGGCGGCTCCCCGGCCGGCGAGGGCCCGCAGCCCGCAGCGGCCATCACCACCATCGAGCCAACAGACACGACGGCGGCGAATCCCCGACACCCCGCATAGGAAGCCACACCGCCATTATGGCCCCCAAACAGCACATACGTTGTCCTAGCCACAAACAGCCAACAGAAGGAAAATCCCATGCCCACCTGGCTCATCACAGGCTGCTCCACCGGACTCGGCCGGGCCCTCGCCCAGGCAGTGCTCGCGCGTGGCCACAATGCGGTGGTCACCGCACGGAACGTCAACGCTGTGAAGGACATCGCGGCCTACTTCCCCGACACCGCACTGGCCCTCCCCCTCGATGTCACCAACAAAGAACAGATCAGCTCTGCCGTGCAGCAGGCGCACGCACGGTTCGGCGGCATTGACGTCCTCGTCAACAACGCCGGTTACGGCTACCGCGCCGCCGTGGAAGAAGCGGACGACGCCGACATCCGCCAACTGTTCGACACGAACCTTTTCGGCGCCGTCGACATGATCAAGGCGGTCCTGCCGGACATGCGCGCGAAGCGGTCGGGGGCAATCCTGAACGTCTCCTCCATCGGCGCACGCATCTCGCCGGCCGGTTCCGGCTACTACTCCGCCACCAAGGCGGCACTGGAGGGCCTGTCCGGTTCGCTGCACAAGGAACTCCAGCCCCTCGGCATCAGTGTCACCGTCATTGAACCCGGCGCGTTCCGCACAGACTTCGCCGGCCGCTCGCTCACGCAGTCGGCAACGGCGATTCCGGACTACGCGGACACGGCCGGCAAGCGCCGCAAGGAGAACGACACCGTCCACGGCACGCAGCCGGGCGACCCGGGCAAAGCCGCTGAGGCGATCATCGCCGTCGTCGAAAGCCCCAACCCGCCGTCGCTGCTGGTGCTCGGCCAGGACGCCTTTGGTGCGTTTGCCGCCGTCGCCGACGCCCAGCGCGCCGAACTGGACCAATGGCGCGAGCTGAGCCTCAGCACGGGCATCGGCGTATAACGACCGGCACGGCGGTGCCGGGCCTGTGCGGTGCCGGCCTTCTGAGCGGGGCCCGTCCCTTATGGAAGAAGCCCGGACAGCGGCTCTACTCGGCTTCGAAGCCGAGGCGGTCGCGGACAAGCTTCGCGACGACGGCAGCGTGCTGGTTCTTGTCCGAGCGAGCTTCTGATTTGAGCGTCGCAAGATATGCAACGTAGGCGGCAGTGCGGGTGTCGTAGGCCGCGGCGCGCGTCTCGAGCGCCAGGGCAAGCGTGGCATGCGCCTGGGCCAGCCTGATCTGCAGTTCGGCGTCGACATCGGCCCCCGAGAGGGCTTGCTCGGCGGCGGAGAGAAGGGACTGTGCGATGTCGGCGTGCTCGTTCGCGGCCAGCTGGCCAAGGTCGGGCTGCAATGACTCTGCCTCTCTTCATTCAGCTCGCGACGGGCAGACGCGAGATGTCAAGTAAGCGTAAAACACGATGTGTGGTTCTGTTATGCCCCCGCGTTTGTTGCTCAGGACAGACCGGCAGCGATTTCTTCGACGGCATCGACAAGCGCGGCCATCGCTTTCGGGCCACCGTGCCCTTCGCTCTCGATGACGATGAGACGGCTGCCTTCCCATCGTTGATGGAGCTCCCAGGCCGTGACGGCGGGGCCGCTCACATCTCTCCGTCCGTGAATGAGGTAGCCGGGTATCCCGTTGAGCTGGTGGATCCTCTCCATGATGGCTTGACCGCCGCTGAGGAAGGCGTCGTGGGACCAGTAGTGGGTTACGAGAATGGCGAAGGTCATGCGCTGGCGGTGGTCCTCAAACATGGGGCCGGGTTGCCACAGCGGGTCCAAGGAAATGTGCGTCGATTCCCACCGGTCCCAAGCCAGAGATGCCGCCTCGGCGTCGTCCCTGTCGTCGCCTGCGAGGCGGCGGGCGTACGCTTCGACCACTCGCTCTCCGGGTCTGCGATTGGCTGCCTTCGCGAACTCTTCCCAAGCTTCCGGGAAGATCCTTCGCACGCCTTCCGTGATCCACTGAACCTCCTCTCGGCTCGTGGTTGTCACGGCCACCAGTGCGACCCCGTACACCCGCTCCCGGTGCTGAAGCGCATATGCCAACGCCAGCGTGCTTCCCCATGACGCCCCTGTGACGATCCACTTCCGAATTCCAAGATTCTGGCGCACTGCCTCGATGTCCTCGATCATTGCCTGGGTGGTGTTTGCCGGCAGGGAGCCCAGATCGTCCTGGACCGCCGGAGTGCTCCTCCCGCAGCCGCGCTGATCCAGGCCGACGGTCCAGAATTTTGAACTGTCATGGCGGGTACGGTAGCCCTGACCCAGGGGAGCGCCGGGCCCGCCGTGGAGGAAGAGCACGGGAATCCCCGAGGGGTTCCCGGTCGTCTCCCAATAGATTTCTGCCCGGCCTACATCCACCCAGCCGGCGTTCTCCCCCGTCATGCAGCAACACTACGAGAAGGACTCCGGCAGGGGTAGGGTCCGTGCGGGCGTCAGTTGAATGGCGCCGGTCCTCATGAGGGTCCTGGACTCCCTGGTGACGAAGACGATGGAATCGGAAGTTGCCCAACTGCAGAAGCTCAAGGAAGTCATCGAAGCAGGTTAGGCCGCGGAACCGGCGGCGAGGGCGCATCGGCTCCCGCAAGGCCAGGCGAACGCTATAAAGATCGTTGACAAATTCAATCAGTTAAATAACCATTAGTTGTCCCCTTCAACTAATTCAGACTGACTGAGGTTGCCCGAAATGACTCGTACCTTGCGCCAAAGCTGCCGCACCATCGCTTCCACATCAGCCCTTGCTGCCCTGCTCGTTGCGGCCGCGGCGACCCCGCCTGTCCTCGCCGCCCAGCCCTCCGCAGATGCTTCGGTGCCGGCCTCCGCACAAGCAGCAGCATCAACAGCACCACCGGCGGCCGCCACCGGCGCCCTCGCCAACGGAGCAGCCTGGCGTGCCGAGGTGCCGGCGAATTGGAACGGAAAGCTGGTTCTCTTTGCCCACGGCTTCCGCCCGGGGCCGGCAAACCCGGCCTGGGACGCGGGATTCGCACCCACGGCCAGCGCGCTGGTCGCCCGCGGCTACGCCGTCGCCTCCTCGTCCTATGCAACTGCGGGCTGGGCGCTCGGAACCGCAGCCCAGGACCAGCTGGACACCCTGGCCGCCTTCGAGGAGCGCTTCGGCAAGGCAAATCGGGTCATCGCCGTCGGACGTTCCATGGGAGGCCTCGTGACGAGCATGATGGCGGAAATCCCTGACGCCGGCATCGACGGCGCCGTCAGCGCCTGCGGCCTGGTGGGCGGCGGGGTTTCCCTGAACAACTACCAGCTCGACGCTGCCTATGCGGCGGCGGAACTGCTCCTTCCCGGACAGGACATCCGCCTCACCGGCTTCACTACGCCGGCGGAGTCCGCCGAAACAATAGCCGCGCTGAAGGGAGCCCTGCAGCAAGCCACCGCATCCGCCGAAGGCCGTGCCCGGCTGGCACTGGTGGCCGCGCTGCTGAACACCCCGACCGAACTCGACGGCATTGACGCGGGCAGTCCGGAGGCCCTGGCATCCGCCCAGGCGAAGCTGGTCCTCGAGACGCTCCCCGCGGTGATCGAACGGCGCCACACGATTGTCAATGCCGCCGGCGGCGACAGCGGCTGGACCGCCGGTGTCGACTACGCAAAACTCCTGCAGTCCTCAGCCCAGCGCCAGCTGGTGGAGCACATGTACGCCACGGCGGGCCTGAACCTGAACGGTGACCTTTCCACGCTCACGGTCAACGCGGACATTGAGCCCAGCAATCAGGGCCTCCGATGGATGCTGCGGACCTCCACCCCCACCGGCGAGCTCCAGGTGCCGCTGCTGGCCACCCACACCACGGTGGACCTCCTGGCCCCCGTCGAATACCAGGAGGAGTACGCAGAAACAGTTCGCCAGGCTGGCGGGAGTTCCCTGTTCCGCCAGGCGTTCGTCGGCCGGGCAGGACATTGCAACTTCACGGTGGCGGAGAACATCGCCGCCATCGAGGCCATGGACCAGCGGCTCCAAAACGGCCACTGGGGTTCAGTGGCCACAACGGCCAACCTGCAGGACTTCGCAACGTCGCTGAACCTGGACGGCGCCAACTACGTCGAGTTTCGTCCGGACGAATTCATCAACGACCGGGCATGGACGCCCACCCGCTAAGCCAGGGAGATGCGCCTGCTCCGCTACTGGTCCAGTTCGGGCCACAGCGCCTTGCGGAGCAGGCGTTTCAGCTCCGCCACTTCACCCCGGCTCAGCCGGTCCAGTGCCTCCGACTCGGCCCGGCGCGTCGCCTTGCTGGCCTCCGTGAACAGCCGCTGCCCCGCCGTGGTGGCCGTGACGATCTTGGCCCGCCGGTCCTGCTTTCCGGGCTCCCTCAGCACCAACCCCCGCCTTTCCAGGTCATCCACCAGGGAGACGATCTGGCTGGGGTCCAGGCTGAGAAAATCAGCCATCTCCCGCTGGCTCGGCTCCAGACCGCTCGCGGCCAGGGCCAGCACGGAGTAGGAGCGCTCCTTGAGCTCATGCTCCTGCAGTGCCCGGTTGTTAACCACCGACCCCGCGGCATGCAGCTTGGCCAGAAGGAAGCCGGCGTCGTTGCTGATGGAGGCGGGAACCAGCTTGTCCGCCGCAGGGGCGAGCTGCCCCGTCCCGGTCTCAGTCATGACCCTCCAATAGTGATCAAAAATAATCATTGACTTTTTCAACTATCCAGATTTTCATGGATACAGAACAGCATCCCATGCCGAAGCGTAGGATGCACGATCCGCTAGCAAAGGAGCAGCAATGAGCCTGTCAGGCAAAGTAGCAATCGTCACGGGCAGCGGCCGCGGTCTCGGCCTGGCCTACGCCCGCGAACTCGCCCGCCAGGGTGCCGCTGTCGTCATTAATGACGTTGACGCGGACGTCGCCTCGGAAGCAGTCCGGACCATCGAGGCCGACGGCGGCAGCGCGGCTGGCGTCGTCGCTCCCGTCGGCAGCACGGAAGTTGCGCAGCAGCTGGTCCAGGCGGCGGTCAATGCGTTCGGCCGCCTCGACATCCTGGTCACCAACGCCGGCATCCTGCGGGACAAGAGCCTGCTGAAGATGACCGACGAGGATTTCGATGCCGTCATCAACGTCCACCTCCGCGGCACCTTTACCTGTGTCCGCGAGGCCTTCGCCTACTTCAAGGCCAACAACGTTCAGGGTCGCATCATCACCATCGGCTCCCCGACCGGCCAGCGCGGCAACTTCGGCCAGACCAACTACGCGGCCGCGAAGGCCGGCATCGTTGGCATGGTCCGGACCTGGGCCCTGGAGATGAAGAAGGCCGGCGTCACCGCAAACGCCGTCATCCCGGTGGCCGCCACCGCCATGACCAAGACAGTCCCCTACTTCCAGAAGGCCGTCGAGGCGGACGAACGCGGTGAGGCCATGCCGTCGTTCTTCCGTCACGACCTCGGCTTCGGAACCGCCGACGACGTCGCCGGGCTGATTGCCTTCCTCGCCTCCGATGAAGCCGCCGGCATCACCGGCCAGGCCATCGGCGTCGGCGGGGACCGCCTCCAGGTCTGGACACACCCGACGGCGGCCACCACCGAATACCGCGACGGCGGCTGGAGTTACGAGGCCCTGCGCCAGAACGCAGGCACCCTCTTCACCCCGGACACGCTGCAGGGCTATGGCGAGGAGTTCCTCCCCCTGCCGGCAGAGCTTCAGCCCGAATCCCGGCCGGTCCAGCCCGAACCGGCGCGGGTGCCCTGACATGGCCACCACCCCCTACGAACTGGGCATCGACGCCGCAAAGATCGACGCGGTCGACATGCACGTCCACCTCGAAGTGGACAGCTGCGGCCACGGCTCGCTTCCGGACGCCCTGATCGAGGCCTCTTCCAAGTACTTCAAGGCCGAAGACCGCACCCCGTCCCTGGACCGCATCGCCGATGTGTACCGCGAACTGAACATGGCCGCCGTGGTTTTCACCGTGGATGCCCGGACCCAGCTCCAGCACGAGCCCAATAGCATCCCGGAACTCATCGCCGGCGCCGCCCGGAACAACGACGTCCTGATCCCGTTCGGCAGCGTCGACCCCCGCACCGGCGAGGACGCCGTCGTCGGCGCCAAGCACCAGGCCGTGGAACTGGGCGCCCGCGGCTTCAAGTTCCACCCGAGCCTGCAGGGCTTCGACCCCTCCAACGAGCGCTTCTACCCGCTCTGGGAGACGCTTCAGGAACTGGGCCTGCCCGCGATTTTCCACACCGGACAGAACGGCATGGGCGCGGGTCTGCCAGGCGGGTACGGCATCAAGCTGGCCTACTCGAACCCGCTGCTGCTGGACGCCGTGGCCGCGGACTTCCCGGAGCTGCAGATCATCATGGCCCATCCCTCGGTGCCGTGGCAGGACGAGGCCAACTCGATCGCCACCCACAAGGCGAATGTGTTCATCGACCTCTCCGGCTGGTCACCCAAGTACTTCCCGGAGTCCCTGGTGAAAGCGTCCAACTCCTACCTGCAGGACAAGGTCCTGTTCGGCACGGACTTCCCGCTCATCACGCCGCAGAAGTGGCTGGGCGCCTTCGCCGACCTGCCGCTGAAGGACGAGGTACGGCCGAAGATCCTCAAGCACAACGCCATCCGCCTGCTCGGACTGGGGGCAAGATGAGCACCACCACGGCTGAGCGGACTCCTGCTGCCGAGAAGACCCGGCTGTATGGTGTCTGCGACTACTACGATGCCGAATCCCTCCTCACCGAGGATGAGCGCCAGGTCCTCGGCCGGCTCCGTGACTTCCTGGACCGCGAGGCCAGGCCGCTGCTGGCCGATTACTGGGAGCGCGGCGAGTTCCCGGAGCAGCTGGCCAACCCGCTGATCGACCTGGACCTGATGGAACCCGCCGAACTCACGGGTGCCTGGGGTACGGAACGAATCGCCGCCCGCGGGATCTACCAGGGTTTCCGGATCTTCGAACTCGCCCGCACCGATGCCTCGCTGGCCACCTGGTACACCGCCCAGGCCGGGCTCTTCCGCACCGCCATCCGCGTCGGCGCCTCGCCGGAGCAGCAGCACGAGTGGATGCCGAAAGTCATCGACTTCTCCCTCAAGGGCGTTTTCTGCCTGACCGAGCCCGAGTCCGGTTCGGACATCGCAGGAGGGCTGGCCACCACCGCTCGCCGGCAACATGACGGCAGCTGGATCATCGGTGGCGCCAAACGCTGGATCGGCGGGGCCGCCACTGCGGACGTCCTCGCCGTTTTCGCCAGGGACGTGGCTGACGGGCAGGTCAAGGCCTTCCTGGTTGACCGGGAGGCCGACGGCGTGACGCTGGAGAAAATCCACGGCAAGACCTCGCTGCGGATGATGCAGAACGCGCACATCACCCTCAGCAGCGTGCGCGTGCCGGAATCCATGCGTCTGCATCAGGTGACCTCGTTCCGGGACGTCGCGGCGATGCTGCGGGCCATGCGGTCGGATGTGGCCTGGGTTGCCGCCGGCATCCAGGCCGGCGCATTCGAAGCGGCGCTCCGGTACGTCACCGGACGCAGCCAGTTCGGCCGCCCGGTGGGCTCCTTCCAGCTGGTCCAGGAAAAGCTCGCCCGGATGCTCGGCAACGTCACGGCCAGTCTCTCCCTGGTGGTCCGGCTGACCGAACAGCAGGCCAAGGGCATCTACCGCGACCAGGACTCAGCCCTGGCCAAGATGCAGACCAGCCTGTTCATGCGCGACACTGTCGCCCTGGCCCGCGAAGTGGTGGGCGGCAACGGCATCACACTCGCCGCCGACGTCGCCCGGTTCCACGCCGACGCCGAAGCCGTCTACTCGTACGAGGGCACCCACGAAATCAATGCCCTTATCATCGGCCGCGCCCTCACCGGCGAAAGCGCCTTCACCCGCTAACTGAAAAACCACCAATGCAAGCCCGACGGCGGCAGCACCGCAGCGCCGTCGTACTTCCGCAACGCCAAATTTCCGCAACTGCAACATCACCCAGGAGGCACCACATGCCCAATCTCGTCGTAGACTTCGACAAACTGCTCACCCTCGCCGGCACCGATCTGGGCGTCACGGAATACCGCGAAATCACCCAGGAACAGATCAACAAATTCGCCGACGCCACGGGTGACGACCAGTGGATCCACGTGGACCCCGAGCGCGCCAAGGTCGGCCCGTTCGGCGCCCCGATCGCGCACGGCTTCCTCACGCTCTCGCTCATCATCCCCTTCTGGGGCGAGCTGTTCGACGTCGACGGCGTCAGCACCAAGGTCAACTACGGCCTGGACAAGGTCCGGTTCACCTCCCCGGTCAAGGTGGGCTCACGGATCCGCATGCAGGCCACCATCGCCGAGGTCACCGAGGTCAAGGGCGGCGCCCAGATCAAGGTTTCCAACACCATCGAGATTGAAGGCCAGGAGCGCCCTGCCGTCGTGGCCGAATTCCTCGCCCGTTTCTACAAGTAAGCCGCTTCCAGAGGGAAGCCGCTTCCACCCTCCCCCACCCGCACGTGCAGTAAGGAACAACGATGTCCCAAACTTCGCAGCTCCAAAGCATGGATGTGACCGCCCGGCGCAGGGAAGCCCGCACCGTCATCGCCTCCAGCTATCTGGGCAGCACCATCGAGTACTACGACTTCCTGCTCTACGCCACCGCCGCCGCAGTGGTCTTCCCGAAAGTCTTCTTCTCCGGGCTCGACGACTGGGTGGGCGTCGTGGCCGCCTACGGCACCTTCGCCGCCGGCTACGTGGCCCGGCCCCTCGGCGGCATCATCTTCGGCCACTTTGGCGACAGGGTGGGCCGAAAGGGAATGCTGATCGTATCAATGGCAGTCATGGGCGTGGCCTCCACCCTGATCGGCGTCATTCCCGATGCCTCGGTGGCAGGGCCGTGGGGCGCCGTGCTCCTCGTCGTGCTGCGCGTGTTCCAGGGCATTGCCGTGGGCGGCGAATGGGGCGGCGCGGCCCTGATGGCACTGGAGCATTCCGAGTCCGGACGGCGAGGCTTTGCGGCTTCCTTCGTCAACGCCGGCGCACCCTCGGGCGCCGTGCTGGGCACCCTCATTATGGGCGCCTTCGCCGCCTTGCCGAACGAACAGTTCCTCTCCTGGGGCTGGCGGGTGCCGTTCCTGCTCTCCTTTGTCCTGTTGATCGTCGGAATGTTCGTCCGGCTCAAGGTCTCCGAGAGCCCCATCTTTAAGGCCGCCATCGAACAGGAAGCGCTGGCCAAGAGCCAGGATTCCGCTGCAACAGGAACCGCAGCCCCGCGCTTTCCGCTGGTACAGGTCCTGCGCCGGCCCCGGACATTGATCTTCACCATGCTCGCCGGAGCCGCCGGGTTTGCCCTGCAGGTGGTGATGGCGACGTTCTCCGTCACCTTCGCGGTCTCCAAGGGCGCCGAGCGGCAGGGCGTGCTGTACGCCTTCGCCGCCGCCTCCCTCATCTCCATCGCCTTCGTGGTCCTGGGCGGCAGGCTCTCGGACCGGCTGGGCCGCCGCCCAGTGATGATCGGCGGGCTGGTGCTCTTCATCCTGTACCTCCTGCCGATGTTCCAGCTGCTGTCCTCCAACAACATCTTCCTCATCTTCGTGGCCTTCACCGTGGGGCTAATGATCCACTCCACTCTCTTTGGCCCCATGGCGGCGTTCGTCTCCGAGCAGTTCGCCACCACTTCCCGCTACACCGGTGCGTCCCTGGGCTACCAGCTCGCGACGCTCCTGGGCGCCGGCTTCACACCCGGCGTCGTGGCACAAATCTTCAAGGACTCGGGCCAGAACACCGGCTCCGTTGCCCTGTACCTGGCCGGCATGTCCGTGGTGTCCATCGTGTTCATCCTGCTTACCAGGGAGCCCAAGAACAACGATTTGCAGTCCCCACGGCTCTGAGCGGCCGCACAAGGACTATTTTGAGACAAGAAAGGATGCTCGATGGAAAATTTTGGCATCGGGTCGTGGCTGCAACGGCGCCGCCCGAAATCCGGGGACAAGACGGCGCTCATCGCCGGGGACCGGAAACTCAGCTATGAACAGTTCGCCGACCGCAGCTGCCGGCTGGCCAACGCCCTGCGGGGCCGCGGCGTGGCCAGGGGCTCAAGGGTGGCCTACCTCGGGGAAAACCACCCCGCCTTCCTGGAGACGCTCTTCGCGTGCGGCCAGCTGGGCGCCATCTTCGTCCCCCTCAACACCAGGCTCGCACCGCCGGAAATCAGGTTCCAGCTGGACGACAGCTCCGCTGCCGCGTTGGTCTACGCCGCGGACCTGGGCACCGTGGCCCATGCGGCTGCCGGGGGGACAGCGCTGACGCGGCTCGTAGTCGGCGACGCTACACCTGCTGGCGCTGATGCAGCCGCCGCCGATGCGGCCGCCGAGGACTATGAGGACGTCGTCGCATCGGGCGGCGCCGAGCCCGTGGATGAGCCCGTCACCCTGGACGACGGCGCCATGATCCTCTACACCTCCGGAACCACCGGCAACCCCAAGGGCGCCCTGCTCACGCATGGGAACATCACCTGGAACTGCATCAACGTCATCACCGATTTCGACTTCTCCTCCGCCGACGTGGCCTTGATGATCTCCCCGATGTTCCATGTGGCGTCGCTGGACATGGGGGTCCTGCCCACCCTGCTCAAGGGAGGCACTGTGATCCTCGAGCCCAGGTTCGATCCGCAGCGGGCGCTGCAGCTCATCGAACGCCACCGCGTCACCACCATCAGCGGGGTGCCCACCACTTACCAGATGCTCTGCGAGCATCCGGAATGGCCGACGTCGGACATCACCTCGCTGAACAAGCTCACCTGCGGCGGATCCGCCGTCCCCCTGCGGGTCCTGGAGGCCTACGAAGCCCGGGGCCTGCGTTTCTCGAACGGCTACGGCATGACGGAAACAGCGCCGGGGGCAACCACGCTGCCCGCCTCCCGCTCCCGGGACAAGGCCGGCTCCTCCGGGTTGCCGCACTTCTTCACCGACGTGAGGATCGCCGACCCCGCCGGCGGCCCGGTCCAGCAGGGCGCCGTGGGTGAAATCCAGATCAAGGGCCCCAACGTCATCCGCGAATACTGGAACCGGCCGGATGCCACCGCCGGGTCCTACTCCGACGGCGGCTGGTTCAAGTCCGGGGACATGGGCTACCAGGACCAGGACGGGTTCGTCTTTGTTTCAGACCGGCTCAAGGACATGATCATTTCCGGCGGCGAGAACATCTACCCGGCCGAGGTGGAGCAGGCCATCGCCGAAATCGGCGCCGTGGGGAGCGTGGCGGTGATCGGTGTCCCGGACGACAAATGGGGTGAGGTGCCGCGGGCCGTTGTGGTGGTCCGCGAAGGTGCGACCCTGACCGAAGAGCAGGTCCGGGCGCACCTGGACGGCCGGCTCGCGCGCTACAAGATCCCCAAGGCGGTGGTGTTCGTCGACGACCTGCCACGGACGGCCAGTGGGAAGATCCGGAAGAAGGACCTCCGGCAGCAGCTGTTCCCGGACCCGGCAGCCCTGTAGCGGTTCGTGGCTGCGTCCGTCCGGCCTACAGCGGGATGTGGCGGAACAGCGCCGCGGTGCCCATACCGCCGGCGATGCTGATCATCGCCAGGGCCAGCTTTCCTTGGGCAGACTGCGCAGGCCCGGCAGGCACCCGCCGGGCCTGCGCCAGCAGGCGGGTAACCAGCACAGCGCCGGACGCCCCGTAGGCATGGCCCAAAGCCAGGGCACCGCCGTCGGCGTTGGCCCGGAGCGGATCGATCCCCAGGTGGTCCAGGCACGCGAGCGTCTGGGAAGCGAACGCCTCGTTGAACTCCACCAGGTCCACGTCCGCGGCTTCCACAGATTGCGCCGCCAGCAGCCTTGAGGCGGCCGCTGCGGCACCGATGCCCAGCAACTGCGGCTCCACCCCGGCCGTCTCCGTGCCCAGCACGGCCAGCGCGTCGGCAGCGCCCAGCTCCCGGGCCCTGGCCAGGGAGGTGATCACGACGGCGGCTGCACCGTCAGCGTCGAAACACGAGTTTCCGGCGGTGACAGTCCCGGACTCCACGAACGCCGCGGGGAACCGCGCCATCAGCGCCTCGCTGAGTCGGGGGCGGGGACCGTCGTCGGCCGTCACTTTCGGCGGTACGGTTCCCGCCGTTACAGCTTCCGGCGCCGGCGCTGTCCCCGTAGTGGCCGGCAGAGGCACGATCTCCCGGGCGAACGCGCCACCGGCCTGAGCCGCTACCGCGCGGCGGTGGCTGCGAAGGGCAAACTCGTCCTGCTGGGCGCGGCTGAGGCCGTACTCCCGCGCGACGTTCTCGGCCGCCACGCCCATGTCCGGGTCGCCGTGGCTGTGCGGCGCAAACTGGGCGCGGCTGAAGAAGGCCGGTTCGCCGCCGTCGTTCCGGTGTGCCCGCAGCGGCGCGGTGCTGATGCTCTCAACGCCGCCCGCCAGGTAGGTGCCGCCGCCGGCCGCGACGAGCCGCGATGCGAGGACGATGGCGTCCAGGCCCGAGCCGCACTGGCGGTCGACGGTAAGGCCCGGAACGGTCACCGGCAGGCCGGCTTCCAGGGCCGCAAGCCGGGCCACGTTGCCGCCCGCGCCCACCGCGTTGCCGATGACGACGTCCGCCACCTCGCTGGCGTCCACTCCCGTTTCGGCGAGCAGTGCCGTGATGACGGGAGCCAGGAGCTCGTGGGAGCGCAGGTGCTTCAGCGCCCCGTTCGCCCGGCAGATCGGAGTGCGCAGCGCAGCGATGATCACCGGCTGCCGGTCGTCGGGCAGTGTGAGTTCGGGCCGCTCGAATCCGGAGCTTCCCGGCCCCGCGCCGGACTCGCTGTTCCTAGACAAGGTGCCGGACCCTGCTGTCGCGGGCCTCGATCCAGTCGAGCAGCAGGCGGCGGCTGACCTTTCCGCGGTCCGTCACCGGAAGCTCATCGAGGGCGAAGTACTGCAGCGGCCGCTTGTCCTTGGCCAGGACATCCTCCAGGCCGGTCTTGAGCTGGGTTGCCGTCACCCCGCCATGGGACGGAACGATGCCGGCCACCACGCGCTGGCCGCGGAGGTCGTCGTCCATGCCGGCTGCAATCGCCGACGCGACTCCCGGCACTGAGGACAGCGCCAGCTCCACCTCGTGTGGGTAAACGTTCTTGCCTGCGGTGATGATCATGTCGGCGCGCCGGCCGAGGATGTGCAGCACCCCGCCGGACAGGTAGCCCTGGTCCCCCACGGTGTACCAGCCGTCGAAGCAGCGCAGCGCCTGGCCGTCGTCTCCCCAGAGGTAACCGTTGCTGACCATCCCGCTCTGGACACTGATGTTGCCGGCTACCCCGTCGGGAAGCTCCGCCCCGGAGTCGTCCAGGATCCGCACCTCGACGCCCGGGAACGGCCGGCCGATCGCGGTGCTTCCTGCAGCGAACGGCTCCCCCGCCGCCATTCCTGCGCCTGAAACGAAACTCAGCTCCGACGCGCCGTAGTACTCGAAAATGGTCGCGTGCGGGGCCCACCGGCGGGCCGCCTCCAGCGTCCGCGCATCCAGCTTCGAGCCCGCACAAATGATGGTCCGGACGCCCGAGGCATCCACGCAGCCCAGCAACCCGCGTTCGCTGAGCAGCCGCAGCATGGTGGGTACCAGCACCAGCCGGGTGATGCCGTCGTGGGTGATCGCGGCGTGGACGTCCCCGACGTCGAACGATTCGAGCGTATGGAACTCAGAGCCGGCGTAGAGGCACTCGGCCAGGGCGTACAGATTGAGGCTCGCTGCCAGCGGGCCCGGGGCCAGCGTCCTGTCCTGCCTGCTGAGCCCGAAAAACTCCATGGAAGCTTCGAAGGACTGCTGCCAGGAACTGCGCGAACGGGTGAAGGCCTTGGGAACGGAGGTGGTGCCGGAGGTCAGGCCAATGAGGAACGAAGCTGCAGGATCCCCGTCCGCCAGCTCTGTGCCGGCGCTGCCGGGCGCGGGGTCCACCCGGCTGCCCAGCCGCTGGACGATCTCGTCCTGCAGCGCTTCGGGCCACGTGGGGTCCAGAACCGCGCACTCACGGTCACCGGCAACGGCAGCGGCGAAATCAACGGCGAACCGGGTGGAATTGGGCTGGGCGAGGACCGTGACGGGAGCTGTGCTGCCGGCCGCCGCGGCCTGCGCAGCATCGCGCAGTTCGGCCCAGCTGAGCCGCTTTCCGGCCACGACGACGGCGGTGTCATCGGGGCGTTCATCGGCCCAACGCTGAAGGTTGTTGAGAAAAGGCATCGGACCAACTTTACCGGCCCGAACCCGCCACTGCCCTGTGGCAAAGACTATTGTGACAACATGAGCTTCAATGACGGGGTCGAGCTGGACCCATCCCAGGTGGAAGACCGGCGCGGCGGTGGAGTTGGCCGCGGCACAAAGATCGGCGGAGGCATCGGGGGCGGTGTCGTCCTGCTGCTCGCGGCCCTGTTCGGCATCAACCCGCAGTTGCTGGGCGGACTCCTCGGCACCGGCCAGGAACAGCCCGCCCAAAGCACGGGAACGCCCCTCGCCCAGTGCAAGCTGGGTTCCGACGCCGACAGGGACCTCGACTGCCGGATTGCCGGGACGGTGAACAGCCTCAACGTGTTCTGGCCGGCGTACCTCGCTGACTACAACGTGAAGTACCCGCGGCCGAAGACGGTGCTGTTCGAGGGCGCCACCCGCACCGGCTGCGGTACGGCCACGTCCGAGGTGGGCCCGTTCTACTGCCCGCCGGACACTACGGCCTACTTTGATCCCGGCTTCTTCCAGGACCTCGTGACCCGCTTCGGCTCCTCCGGTGGCCCGCTGGCCCAGGAATACGTGGTGGCACACGAGTTTGGCCATCACATCCAGAACATCCTCGGGGATCTGGACAAGGCGCAGCAGGATCCGCAGGGCGCGGAATCGGGCGCCGTCAGGGTGGAACTCCAGGCCGACTGCTACGCCGGGCTCTGGACGCGGTACGCCACCACGCAGAAGGACCCGAAGACCGGCAAGCCCTTCCTTGAGCCGCTCACGCAGAAGGACCTGAACGACGCACTGTCGGCTGCCTCCTCCGTAGGCGACGACCGGATCCAGAAGGCCGCCACGGGCCGCGTGAATCCCGAGGGCTGGACGCACGGGTCCAGCGCGCAGCGGCAGAAGTGGTTCTACCAGGGCTACAAGACCGGTGACATCAACCAGTGCGACACGTTCAGCGCCGCGACCCTCTAACTGAATCGGCGGCTTAACTGAAACGACAGCGGCCGGTCACCTTCGATGAGAAGGTGGCCGGCCGCCGTCGAACTTTTTAGATGTTGAAGCCGAGGGCCCGCATCTGGTCCTTGCCGTCGTCGGTGATCCGCTCCGGACCCCATGGCGGCATCCATACCCAGTTCAGGCGCCACTCGTCCACTACGCCGTCAAGCGCCTTGCCGACCTGCTCCTCGAGCACGTCGGTCAGCGGACAGGCGGCCGTGGTGAGGGTCATGTCGATCAGCAGGGCGCCGTCGTCCTCCGAGTACTTCAGGCCGTAGAGCAGCCCGAGGTCCACGATGTTGACCCCGAGCTCGGGGTCGATGACGTCCTTGAGTGCCTCTTCGACATCCTCCAGCCCGGTGCGGGCTGCGTCGATTTCGGTCATGGTCAGTCAGTCCTAACTAGGCCTGGACCGCTGCGGCAGCCGCGGCTGACCCGGCACCCGCGGCGTAACGGTCGTAGCCTTCTTCTTCCAGGCGGTCGGCGAGTTCCGGGCCGCCCTCTTCGACAACCTGGCCGTTCACGAAAACGTGCACGAAGTCAGGCTTGATGTAGCGCAGGATGCGGGTGTAGTGCGTGATGAGCAGCGTGCCCATGTTGCCGGCGGCATGCGCACGGTTGACGCCTTCGGAGACAACCTTGAGCGCGTCAACGTCCAGGCCGGAGTCGGTCTCGTCGAGGACGGCGAACTTCGGCTTGAAGAGTTCCAGCTGCAGGATCTCAACGCGCTTCTTCTCACCGCCGGAGAAGCCTTCGTTGACATTGCGCTGGGCGAAGTCCGCGTCAATGCGCAGCTGCTGCATGGCTGCCTTGACGTCCTTGGTCCAGGTGCGCAGTGCCGGCGCTTCGCCGTCGATGGCGGTCTTGGCGGTCCGCAGGAAGTTGGTCATGGTGACGCCGGGAACCTCCACCGGGTACTGCATGGCCAGGAAGACGCCGGCGCGGGCGCGCTCGTCAACGCTCATGGCCAGCACGTCTTCGCCGTCCAGCGTGATGGTGCCGCCGGTGACGTTGTAGCGGGGGTGGCCGGCGATGGTGGACGCCAGCGTGGACTTGCCGGAGCCGTTGGGGCCCATGATGGCGTGGGTCTCACCGGTGCGGATGGTCAGGCTGACGCCCTTCAGGATCTCCTTGGTGCCCTGCTCGGTGTCGATGCTGACGTGCAGGTCCTTGATCTCAAGAGTAGACATGTATCTTGTTCTCCTCTGCGCCGCTGTCCAGGCAGCGACGCGGTCTTTGTTCTGGAAGTTGTTGAGTTCTGGTGCAGGCCCGGCTGTAGTGCCGGATTAGCTGAAGTTCGGCGTTTCGGCGCCGTTCAGGACGTTGGTGAAGTCCACGTAGACGTCGTCTCCGTGGATCTCCACCGCGAACACCGGAACGGGGTCGTAGGCCGGCAGCTGCAGGGGTTCACCGGTGCGCAGGTCGAATTGGGAGCCGTGCCCCCAGCACTCGATGGCGCAGCCTTCCACCTCGCCCTCGGAGAGCGAGATGTCCGCATGCGAGCACGTGTCACCGATTGCGTGAATTTCCCCCATTGAGTCCTTGACGATCGCGACCGGGTAGTCGTCGACCAGGATCCGCAGGGCCTGCTTGGGCTGGATCTCGTGTGCGCTGCAGACGATTTCGCCCTTGGGCTGTTCAGTCATCCGTTGTCCTGTGCTGTCGTTCCGGCTGGTTGGCTGTTCCGGCTGGTTGGCCGGGCCTGGTTTCAGTTCTGGGTGGCGGCGAGTTCGCGCTCAACAGCCTCGGTCAGGCGCTCTTCGAGTGCCGGAACCTTGATCTGCTGGATGATCTCGTTAAGGAAGCCGCGCACCACCAGGCGACGGGCCACCTCTTCGGGAATGCCGCGGGCCATCAGGTAGAACAGGTGCTCGTCGTCGAAGCGTCCGGTGGAGCTGGCGTGGCCGGCACCCTCGATGAGGCCTGTCTCGATTTCGAGGTTGGGCACGGAGTCCGCGCGGCAGCCGTCGGTGAGCACCAGGTTCTGGTTCTTCTCGTACGAGTCGGTGCCCAGGGCCTGCTTCTGGATCAGTACGTCGCCCACCCATACGGTGTGCGCGTTCTTGCCCTGCAGGGCGCCCTTGTAGAGCACGTTCGACTTGCAGTTGGCCACGTTGTGGTCAACGAAGGAGCGGTGCTCCAGGTGCTGGCCGGCGTCGGCGAAGTAGAGGCCCAGCAGCTCGGCCTCGGCGCCCTCACCGGAGAAGCGGACGTTGGAGTTCAGGCGCACCACGGAACCGCCGAGCGAAACGGCGATGTGCTTGTAGACCGCGTCCTTGCCCACCTGGGCGTCGTGCTGGCCCAGGTGCTTTGCGTCGTCTTCCCAGAGCTGCACCGAGATGACGGTGAGCTTTGCGCCCTCGCCGACGATGACTTCCAGGTTGCCGTTGTGGTCGGCCGCACCGGTGTGCTCAAGGATGACCACGCTGCGGGAGTTGGCGCCGGCTTCCAGCACGAAGTGCGCGTTGGAGCGCCGGCCTGCGCCCGCACCGTTGACCAGGATGCGCACCGGCTCAGCCGGTTCGGCCTCGGCAGGGATGACCACGTGCAGTGCCTCGTCCGTGTTGGCGGAGGCGACGACGGCGGAACGGTCGGCCGGGGTCAGGACGGTACCGCGCGGGGCGGCTCCCTGTGCCAGGTTGCCGCGGACATAGCCTTCGGGGGCTTCCACGGTGAACGCGGCCGCTTCGCCGTCCGTCGCTGCGTCGGAGAACAGGTTGGCCAGGCCGCGGACCGGGGTGAAGCGCCATTCCTCTTCGCGGCCGGTGGGCAGCGGGAAGTCGGCGACGTCGAAGCTCGTGAGCCGCTCGGCGCGCGAGGACATCACGGTGACGCCGTGGTTGTGGCTGTGGTCCACCTTAGCGGAGACCAGCGCCTCGCCTTCCTCGGTGAAGCCGGCGATGGAAGGGGCTCCGATGCGGGCCTTTTCAGTAATAATTTCGGCAGTCATTAACCGACGGATCCTTCCATCTGGAGTTCAATGAGGCGGTTCAGCTCGAGGGCGTATTCCATCGGCAGCTCGCGGGCGATCGGCTCAATGAAGCCGCGCACGATCATGGCCATGGCTTCGTCTTCGCGCATGCCGCGGGACATGAGGTAGAAGAGCTGCTCTTCGGAAACGCGCGAGACAGTTGCCTCGTGACCCAGCTGCACGTCATCCTCGCGGATATCGATGTAGGGGTAGGTGTCCGAGCGGCTGATGGTGTCCACCAGCAGCGCGTCGCAGCGCACCGTGTTCGCGGAGTGCTTGGCACCCTCGCGGACCTGGACCAGGCCGCGGTAGGCCGCGCGTCCGCCGCCGCGGGCAACGGACTTGGAGATGATCGAGCTCTTGGTGTTCGGTGCGATGTGCACCATCTTGGATCCGGTGTCCTGGTGCTGGCCTTCGCCGGCGAACGCGATCGAAAGGGTCTCGCCCTTGGCGTGCTCGCCCGTGAGGTACACAGCCGGGTACTTCATGGTGACCTTGGAGCCGATGTTGCCATCGATCCACTCCATGGTGGCGCCCTCTTCGCAGATGGCGCGCTTGGTCACGAGGTTGTACACGTTGTTGGACCAGTTCTGGATGGTGGTGTAGCGGACGCGGGCGCCCTTCTTGACCACGATCTCGACGACGGCCGAGTGCAGCGAATCCGAGGTGTAGATCGGCGCGGTGCAGCCTTCGATGTAGTGGACGTAGGAGTCCTCGTCGGCGATGATCAGCGTGCGCTCGAACTGGCCCATGTTTTCCGTGTTGATGCGGAAGTAGGCCTGCAGCGGGATGTCAACGTGCACGCCCTTGGGCACGTACACGAAGGAACCGCCGGACCATACGGCCGTGTTCAGCGAGGCGAACTTGTTGTCGCCCACCGGAATGATCGTGCCGAAGTATTCCTGGAAGATCTCCGGGTGCTCGCGCAGCGCGGTGTCCGTGTCCAGGAAGATGACGCCCTGGGCCTCAAGGTCCTCGCGGATCTGGTGGTAAACCACCTCGGACTCGTACTGGGCTGCCACACCGGAGACCAGGCGGCTGCGCTCGGCTTCCGGGATGCCGAGCTTCTCGTACGTGTTGCGGATGTCTTCGGGCAGGTCCTCCCAGGTGGCGGCCTGCTTCTCGGTGGAACGCACGAAGTACTTGATGTTGTCGAAGTCGATCCCGGACAGGTCCGCGCCCCAGGTGGGCATGGGCTTGCGGTCGAAGTACTTCAGACCCTTGAGGCGCAGGTCCAGCATCCATTCCGGCTCGCTCTTCTTGGCCGAGATGTCGCGGACCACGTCCTCGTTGAGGCCGCGGCGGGCGTTAGCGCCGACGTCGTTCTTGTCGGCCCAGCCGTACTCATAGGTGCCGATCCCGTGCAGCTCGGGATTCTTTTCCAGAATCTCCGAAATCACAGCAGTCTCAGCAACCGTCTTCTCTGATAGTTGGTCCGTCATCACGGCCTTTCTTGCAGATGGTTGGATACTTCATCCAGGTTGTCCGGGGCATCGGTGGCCGGGGCCACCGTCACGGCCGGACGTCCTGTGGGTATGTGGGTGGTGCAGACGTGTCCCCCGCGGGCGAGCGTGGAGAGCCTGCGGACATCGACACCTACGAGGCGCGAAAACATTTCCGTCTCCGCGTCGCAGAACACGGGAAACTGGGTGGCCAGCTGCTGGATGGGGCAGTGGCCCTGGCACAGCTGGACGCTGGAGAGTGCGGCGGGAAGGGGGGCCTTGGCTTCGATCGAGGCCGTGGAGGCGACAAAACCGTCCCGGGAAAGTGCGGCGGACAGCGCCTGCGCACGGGCGGTGATGTCCGTTCCGGCTGCTTCCACCTCGGGGGCGTAGCGGCGTTCCATCTCCGCGAAACGCTCGACGGCGAACTGGCGGACGGCTTCATCCCCCGCCACCGCGCCGAGCTGCTTGAGCGCGAGGGTGGCGATGTTGAGGTAGTCATCGCCCAGTGACGACTGGCCCTGGGAGCTGAGGACGTAGCGGCGGGCGGGGCGCCCGGCACCGGCGCCTGCGCGGGCCACGCGCTTGACCTCGATCACACCCGCCCGGTACAGGTGGTCCAGGTGGCGGCGGACGGCGGCCGGGGTGAATCCGAGCAGGTCGCCCAGTTCTGCGGCGCTGACCGGGCCGTGTTCCAGGACGGCGCTGAGGACGCGGTCACGCGTGCGCTCATCGGTATCGGCCGCGGCGGGCACGGACGCCAGGGCAGCACGTTTTTCACCGCGCAGCGCACCTGCAGGCGCGCCCTGCCCGGCCAAAGGCGCGGAAGTGGTGTTGGTCATGGAATACACAACACAATCATGTCGTAATTTGCAGCGGCATTCCAGTAAGGCAAGGCTGACCTGAGCCCTGCCCGCCGGCTCACCGTCGACAGTACTACTTCCCGTAGAATACTGGGGTGCGATCCCCCAAATCCCCCGTACTGACCATCGACGGGCTCATCAAGGACGTTGGTCCGCTCTCCACCCTCGATGGCAAGATGCTCAGGGTGGTGAGCGACGTCTCACTCGTCGCCGGCCGCGGCGAGGTCACGGCGCTGCTGGGAGCCAACGGTGCCGGCAAGACTACCACCATCGAATGCGCGCAGGGGCTCCAGAAGCGCACGGGCGGATCCATTACGCTGCTCGGTGCCGATCCCGGCACCGCCGGCGCGGAACTGCGCGCCCGCGTTGGCGTCATGCTCCAGGACGGCGGCCTCCCGCCGTCGGCCCGTCCCATTCCCCTGCTCCGCCACATTGCCGGAATGTACCGCAATCCCAGGCCGCTGGATGAGCTGGTGCAGAGGCTCGGCATCGACACCTTCAGCCGGACCAATGTCCGCCGGCTGTCCGGAGGACAGAAGCAGCGGCTGGCCCTTGCCGCCGCCCTGATAGGCAACCCCGAGGTTCTGTTCCTTGACGAACCGAGCGCAGGGCTGGACCCGCAGTCCCGTCAGATGGTCTTCGACCTGATCGCCGAACTCCGTGACAACGGGATGGGGATTATCCTCACAACCCACCTCATGGATGATGCGCAGCGCCTGGCCGACTACGTTTACATCATCGACGCCGGCAGAAATGTCGCCGAGGGCACCGTAGCCCAACTGCTCCAGCACAACATGCCGGAGACGCCCCACAGGGACCGCGTCCGGACGCTGCACTTCGAGGCGCTGCCGGGACTGGACTTCACCGGCGTGCTGCCTGCCGAGATCGAGATCCGCGAGACCCGTTCCGGCAGCTACACCGCCGCCGGGGCGCTGAGCCCCGAGGACCTCGCCGCGCTGACGGCGTGGTGGGCACACCACGGCATCATGCCGGGCTCGCTGAGCATGGAGGCCCGGAGCCTCGAAGATGTGTTCCTTGACATTTCCGGAAGGGAAATCCGATGACGACAGCCACGGGCAGCGCACCTGCTCCCCTGCTCCGCCGGATCCTGCTGCAGGGCAAATACGAGGCCGCCACGATGCTCCGCAACGGCGAGCAGCTGATCCTGGCCGTGGTCCTCCCGCTCCTTGCCCTGATCGGGCTGACGGTCACCCCGCTGCTCGACGGCATCGGGGACAGCCGGGTGAATGTTGCCGTCCCCGGCATCCTCGCGCTCTGCGCCATGTCCACTGCGTTCACCGGCCAGGGCATCGCGACCGGCTTCGACCGCCGCTACGGCGTGCTGCGTTTTCTGTCCACAACACCGCTGGGACGGACAGGCCTCATCGCCGGGAAGATCCTTGCGGTCCTCGCCGTCCTCGTGATCCAGGTGGTCATCGTCGCCGCCGTCGCCTTCCCCCTCGGATGGCGGCCCGATCCGCTGGGCGTGCTGCCCGGGCTGTTCCTGCTTGTCCTGGGCGCGGCCGCATTCACTGCCCTCGGCCTGCTGGTGGCCGGCACTGTCCGGCCGGAGGCCACGCTGGCCATCACGAACCTGCTGTGGATCCTTCTCGGAGCCCTGGGTGGGATTGTGGTCCCCATGCAGCGGCTGCCGGAACTCGCCCAGAACACCGTCCACCTGCTGCCGTCCGGGGCTCTCGGCGAAGGCCTGCGCGACGCGTTCCTGCATGGCGCCGTGAACGGCAATGCTGTCCTTGTCCTGCTGATGTGGACGGTTCTCGCCGGCGCAGCAGCCATCCGCTGGTTCAAATGGAATTGAGAATAAAGTGAGCACGGCTTCGCGCCTCCCCCAGTTCGTCGGCCGCCTGGCATCCAAGCTGCCGGTCACCGTCGATGCCACCGTTCGCCGCCTGGCTGTGCTGTCCCTGATCGGACAGACGGTCCTGGTGGTCACCGGCGGCGCCGTCCGGCTGACCGCCTCCGGCCTGGGTTGCCCCACCTGGCCCAGGTGCACGAACAATTCCCTGGTGAACACCCCCGAGATGGGCATCCACGGCTTCATCGAGTTCGGCAACCGGCTGCTGACGTTCGCCCTGGCCGCCGTCGCTGCGCTCATGCTGGTCTACCTGTGGAACCTGCGCAAGGAGCGCAAGGACCTGTTCCTGCTGGCCCTGGGCCTGCTGGCGAGCATCCCGGCGCAGGCAGTCATAGGCGGCATCACCGTGCTCACCCAGCTGAACCCGTGGGTGGTTGGCCTGCACTTCCTGGTGTCCATGGCCCTGGTGGTCTTCGCCACGCTGCTGGTGAACCGGGCCTACGGAAGGACGGGGCGGTTCCGGACCCTTGCCCTCCCCTCACTGCCGGGGGTCGTGCGTCCGGTGATGACCGCCGTCGCGCTCTTCTCCGCGGTCGCCGTCATGCTCGGCGTCGTGGTCACCGGCGCCGGACCGCACGCGGGCGACGCCGATGCGCCCCGCAACAACCTGGACTGGGACCTGTTCTCGCACATCCATGCTGTGCCTGCCTACCTTGTCACCGCCGGGACGCTGCTCGCCGTGTACTTTGTGTTCCGCCGCGGCATCCCGGGGACGTTCCGGACGGCCGTGCTGATGCTGCTCGGCGTCACCGTTCTCCAGGCCGTCATCGGGTTCACGCAGTACTACAACGGCATTCCGGCGCTCCTCGTGGGCGCGCACATGCTGGGAGCGGCCCTGCTGATGGCCGCTGCAACCAACGCCGCCGACATCGCCCGCTCCAGCCCCGTCGAGTAGCTTCCCCCGACCCTCTCTCAGGTCCTGTCGGGTTTTTCCCGACGCTCCCGCAGGTCTTGTCGGGTTTTTCCCGACGCTGCTGCAGGTCTTGTCGGGTTTTTCCCGACGCTGCTGCAGGTCTTGTCGGGTTTTTCCCGACGCTGCTGCAGGTCTTGTCGGCTCATTCGCTGCGCTCCCGCAGATCGGCCCCGCTTGCGGCCAAGGAAAACGCCCCTTCATATGAAATGAAGGGGCGTTCGTGCTCTCTGCAGGATCTGAGGACGGGTCCCCGGGGAACTTGCAGGATCTGAGGACGGGTCCCCGGGGAACTTGCAGGATCTGAGGACGGGTCCCCGGGGAAACCTTGCAGGATCTGAGGACGGGTCCCCGGGGAAACCTTGCAGGATCTGAGGACGGGTCCCCGGGGAGCTTGCAGGATCTGAGGACGGGTCCCCGGGGAGCTTGCAGGATCTGAGGACGGGTCCCCGGGGAGCTTGCAGGATCTGAGGATGGGTCCCCGGGGAGCTTGCAGGATCTGAGGACGCGTCCGGGGCTCTTGGCTTGTGGGGTTAGCCCATGATCGGCGAGCCGACGAACGGGTCGACTGCCAGCGCGATGAAGAGGAGCGTCAGGTAGCTGATGGAGCCGTGGAAGACCTTCATGGCGCCCTTGTCGGAGAGGTCGCCGCCCTGTGCCCGGTTGTAGAGGGCGTGGGACTCGTACAGGAACCATGCACCGGCCAGCACGGCAACGGCGGTGTAAACCCAGCCTGCGTTGCCGGCAGGGATCATGAGGAGCGAGCACGCAACCATGGCCCAGGCGTACAGCACCACCTGGACGGAAACGACCCTGGCCCCGGCGATGGCACCGAGCATCGGGACGTTGGCGTTGCGGTAGTCCTCGCCGTAGCGCATGGACAGCGGCCAGTAGTGCGGCGGGGTCCAGAGGAAGATGACCATGAAGAGGACTACGGCCGGCCACTCGACCGTGTTGGTCACGGCGGCCCAGGCGATCAGCACCGGGAAACAGCCGGCAGCGCCGCCCCAGACAATGTTCTGGGCCGTGCGGCGCTTGAGGATCATGGTGTAAATGACGACGTAGAAGACGATGGCGCCGAGTCCGAGCCAGGCGGAGAGCGGGTTGGCACCGAACCAGAGGATGGCGATTGCCGCGGCGCCCAGCAACCACGCGAAGACCAGGGCCTCGCGCGGGGTGACCTCACCGGTCACCAAGGGACGCTTCTCCGTTCGGTGCATCAGCCTGTCGATGTCGCGGTCGATGTAGCAGTTGAAGGCACCGGCGCTGCCGGCAGCGAACGCACCGCCCACGAGGGTGGCCATGATGAGGCCGAGGGACGGGAAGCCGCGCTGCGCGTAAATCATGGTGGGCAGGGTACTGACCAGCAGGAGTTCAATGACCCTGGGCTTGGTGAGTGCAAGGTACGCCTTGGCCTTGCGGGCTAGTCCGGCTCTTCCGTGGACCCGGGAAGAGGTCAGCGGCGTATCTGTTGTGCTCACGTGGCAGTCACTCTGTTTCTGTCTGGCTGTTATCTGATCAGTCCGTCTGGACACGCGGTCCGGACCGATCCCTCAACGGCGGTGGCGGGGCTGTCATGTGCAACCTGAGCCCGCACTGTCCGCCGGTGGCCTCCCGATATCATACCGCGGTCCCGCATGGATCGCTGGCATCGGTGTGTGACGGGAAATCACTGAAAATGATTCGTTCGTGCTTGCTTCAATCACATTAACGCAGCCTCACGGCACGGATGATTCACAAAAGAGAAATTGCGTCCAACTAGTGAGATTTTGGCCGCTCGAAGTGTGGAATAGAGCTAAGCTGTCTGCAGATCAGCGCACACTGGAATACGGGCAAGAAACCGCATTCCGTACCGTCCGGCGACTGAATGAAGATCAACGTTTCAATGGTGAACGGCTGGTGGGCACAAAATGCAGCGGGCACCAATTATGCCCTGCCGCTGTGTGTCATTACCGCTTGCCGTTAACACAGAGAGGGGCCCGGTTACGTGGCACATTTGAAAGAGCAAGAACTGACTTGGACCGACCTCGACCAGCGCGCCGTTGACACCGTGCGCGTCCTGGCCGCCGACGCCGTGGAGAAGGTGGGCAACGGCCACCCCGGCACCGCGATGAGCCTGGCTCCGGCCGCTTACCTTCTGTTCCAGAAGCTGATGCGGCATGACCCGAAGAACCCGGACTGGATCGGCCGCGACCGCTTCATCCTCTCCCCCGGCCACACGTCCCTGACGCTGTACATCCAGCTGTTCCTCTCCGGCTACGGCCTGGAGCTGAAGGACCTCGAGGCACTGCGCACGTGGGGCTCCCTGACCCCGGGCCACCCGGAATACAAGCACACCGCCGGCGTGGAAATCACCACCGGCCCGCTGGGCCAGGGCCTGGCCTCCTCGGTCGGTTTCGCCTACTCCCAGCGCCGCCAGCGCGGCCTGTTCGACGCCGATGCTCCCGCCGGCGAGAGCCCGTTCGACCACACCATCTGGGTCATCGCTTCCGACGGCGACCTCCAGGAAGGTGTGACCTCTGAGGCTTCCTCCCTTGCCGGCCACCAGGAGCTCGGCAACCTCGTGGTCATCTACGACGAGAACCACATCTCCATCGAGGACGACACCGACATCGCCTTCACCGAAGACGTCCTGAAGCGCTACGAGGCCTACGGCTGGCACACCCAGCGCGTGGACTGGACCAAGACCGGCGACTACAAGGAAGACGTCCAGGAGCTGTACGCGGCTCTGCTGGCCGCCAAGGCCGAGACCTCCAAGCCGTCCATCATCTCGCTGCGCACCATCATCGGCTACCCTGCCCCGAAGAAGCAGAACACCGGCAAGATCCACGGCTCCGCCCTGGGTTCGGAAGAAGTGGCAGCACTGAAGACCGTCCTCGGCTTTGACCCCGAGAAGTCCTTCGAGGTGGACGAGGACGTGCTGGCCCACGCCCGCGGCGTCGTTGACCGGGGTGCCCACGCACGCAAGGAATGGGAAGAGTCCTTCTCCGCCTGGCAGTCCGCCAACCCGGACGCCGCTGCCCTGCTGCAGCGCGTCGAAGCGCGCCAGCTCCCCGCCGAGCTCGGCGGCGCCCTGCCGGTCTTCCCGGCAGGCAAGGACGTTTCCACCCGCGCCGCATCCGGCAAGGTCCTGAACGCGATCGGTCCGGTCATGCCGGAACTGTGGGGCGGCTCGGCCGACCTCGCGGAGTCCAACAACACCACGATCGAGGGCTCGCCGTCGTTCATCCCGGCCTCCCGCTCCACCGAAGCGTGGAAGGGCAACCCGTACGGCCGCGTCCTGCACTTCGGTATCCGCGAGCACGCCGCTGCCTCGATCGTGAACGGCATCAGCCTGCACGGCAAGACCCGCGCGTTCTCCGGCACGTTCCTGATCTTCAGTGACTACCAGCGTCCCGCAATCCGCCTCGGTGCCCTCATGGGTGTGCCGTCCCTGTACGTCTGGACGCACGACTCGATCGGCCTCGGCGAGGACGGCCCCACGCACCAGCCTGTGGAGCAGCTCGCTTCGCTGCGCGCCATCCCGGGTCTCGACGTCGTCCGTCCGGGTGACGCCAACGAGGTCGCAGCAGCGTGGAAGACCATGCTGGCGAACCACGAGAACCCTGCCGGCATCGTCCTGACCCGCCAGAACATCCCCACGTACGAGCGTGGCGAGGGTAGGGCAGAGGGTGACACCTTCGGTTCGACCGCAGGCGTTGCCAAGGGCGGTTACGTCCTGGCCGAGGCGTCGAAGGACGGTAAGACCGTTGACGCGCAGGTCATCCTGATCGGCACCGGTTCTGAGGTCCAGCTGGCTGTCCAGGCCCGCGAAACCCTGCAGGCCGAAGGCATCGCCACCCGTGTGGTGTCCATGCCGTGCGTCGAGTGGTTCAACAAGCAGGACGCCGCCTACCGCGAGGCCATCCTGCCTGCAGCGGTCAAGGCCCGCGTTTCGGTTGAAGCCGGCCTGTCCCAGGGCTGGCGCGAGTTCGTCGGCGACGCCGGCCGCTCCATCAGCCTCGAGCACTACGGCGCATCCGCCGATTACAAGCGCCTGTTCCAGGAATTCGGCATCACGGCAGAAGCAGTTGCCGCCGCCGCCAAGGATTCCCTCGCCGGACTCCAGTCCTGACAGACTCCCCCACAGTTCAAGGAGATTAGAAATGACTAGCACTCCCACCCAGCAGCTTTCCGACGCCGGCGTTTCCATCTGGCTCGACGACCTCTCCCGCGGCCGCCTGAAGACCGGCACGCTGCAGAAGCTGATCGAAGAGAAGAACGTTGTGGGTGTCACCACGAACCCCAGCATCTTCCACGCCGCCATCACCTCCGGCACGGACTACGACGCCACGATCGCGGCCCAGGCCGCTGCCGGCGCGTCCATTGAAGAGACCATCTTCGAGATCACGACGACGGATGTCGCCGACGCCTGCGACCTCTTCGCACCGGTCGCCGCGGCAACCAACGGTGTGGACGGCCGCGTCTCCATCGAGGTGGACCCGCGCCTCGCCTGGGACACCGCCGGCACGATCGCCGAAGCGAAGCACCTCTACAAGAAGGTCAACCGCGACAACGTCCACATCAAGATCCCTGCCACGCTTGAGGGCCTGGAAGCCATCACGGCAACCCTGGCCGAGGGCATCAGCGTCAACGTGACCCTGATCTTCTCCCTGGAGCGCTACCGCGCAGTCATCAACGCCTTCCAGTCCGGTCTGGAGCAGGCCAAGGACAACGGCCACGACCTGTCCAAGATCCACTCCGTCGCCTCGTTCTTTGTCTCCCGCGTGGACACCGAGATCGACAAGCGCCTGGACGCCATCGGCACCGAGGAAGCCAAGGCCCTCAAGGGCAAGGCCGGCGTCGCCAACGCCCGCCTCGCCTACCAGGTCTACGAGGAGCTCTTCTCCACCGAGCGCTGGGCTGTGCTGGCCGAGGCCGGCGCCCTGCCGCAGCGCCCGCTGTGGGCCTCCACCGGCGTGAAGGACCCGGCCTACCCGGACACGCTTTACGTGACCGAGCTCGTTGCGCCTGGCGTCGTGAACACCATGCCGGAGAAGACCCTGGACGCCACGTTCGACCACGGTGTGGTCACGGGTGACACCATCACGAACGGCTACGATGAAGCGAACGCCACCCTCAACGCCCTCGACGCCCTCGGCGTGTCCTACAACGAGGTCGTCGCCCTGCTGGAATCCGAAGGCCTGGACAAGTTTGTTGCCAGCTGGAAGGAACTCCTGGCTGACGTCGAAGGCGCCCTTGCCACTGCACGGAAGGCTTCCTAGTCCACAATGAGCACACTCAGCTACGACGCCACCGGTGCCGCCCGGAAGGCTCTTGAGCAGCACCTGCCCGCCCTGGTGGAAGACCGCGTTGCCACCCGCATCTTCGCCAAGGACCACACGCTGTGGGGTCCGGATGCGGAAGCCGAATCGGCTATCCGCCTTGGCTGGGTCGAGGCGGCCACCGTCTCCCGGCCCCTGGTGGACGGCATCCTGGAACTCCGGGATGCCCTGAAGGCCGAGGGGGTGACCCGTATTGTCCTGTGCGGCATGGGCGGATCCTCCCTTGCTCCCGAAGTCATCGCCGGCACCGCTGGCGTCGAGCTGACTGTGCTGGACAGCACTGACCCTGAACAGGTCGGTGCTGCCCTCGCGGACCGTCTGGCGGAAACCGCGATCGTGGTTTCCTCGAAGTCCGGTTCAACCCTTGAAACCGATTCGCAGCGCCGGATCTTCGAGCACTCCTTCACGGAGGCCGGCCTCGATGCCAAGAGCCGGATCATCGTTGTCACCGATCCCGGTTCCCCGCTGGACAAGGCGTCCCGCGACGCCGGTTACCGCGCGGTCTTCAATGCGGACCCGAACGTGGGCGGCCGCTACTCGGCGCTGACGGCCTTCGGGCTGGTCCCCTCCGGCCTGGCCGGCGTGGACATCGCGGCCCTGCTGGATGAGGCAGAGGAAGCCGCCGAGATCCTGAACGAGGACGCACCCGAGAACATCGGGCTGGTCCTGGGTGCTGCCCTGGGCGGCACAAACCCGCTGCGCAACAAGGTCGTCATCGCGGAGGACGGCTCCGGCATCGTGGGCTTCGCTGACTGGGCCGAACAGCTCATCGCCGAATCCACCGGCAAGCTCGGCACCGGAATCCTGCCGGTGGTCGCAGGGCCGAACGCACCGGAGGTCACCTCCGGAGCCGAGGACGTCCTGGTGGTCCGGCTGGTCAGCACGGATGCCGACGTCGAACTCGGCGAGAACGAGGTTGCCATTGCCGGCGGCCTGGCCTCGCAGATGATGGTGTGGGAGTTCGCCACCGCCGTGGCCGGACGCCTCCTGGGCATCAACCCGTTTGACCAGCCCGACGTCGAAGCCGCGAAGGTGGCTGCCCGAGGTCTCCTGGACGCACAGCCGGAACCGACGCCGGCCAGCTTCGTCGACGGCGCCATTGAGGTCCGCGGCGGACAATGGCTGGGTGACGCCGCTACGGCAGCCGATGCGGTCTCGGCGCTGCTCGCGCAGCTGGGCGGCGATGGCTACCTGAGCGTCCAGGCCTACTTCGACCGCCTCGCCTATGCGCAGCTTGAGGGCGTCCGGGACGAGCTCGCCGCCGTAAGCGGCCGTCCGGTCACCTTCGGCTGGGGTCCCCGTTTCCTGCACTCCACCGGCCAGTTCCACAAGGGCGGCCCCGCCATCGGTGTCTTCCTGCAGGTCACCGCGGCGTCCGCGCAGGACCTCGCCATCCCGGAGCGTCCGTTCACCTTCGGCGAGCTGATCGCGGCGCAGGCCGCCGGCGACGCCCAGGTCCTGGGCGAGCACGGCCGGCCCGTCCTGCGCCTGCACCTCACCGACCGCGCAGCGGGCGTTGCCCAGCTGCAGGAGATTGTTTCGTCGCTGGCCAGCAAGGCAGCATCCGCCACTGAGAGCTAAGGCACCGAATAAACCATGCCAGACACTTTGAACGGCAAGAGGTCAGCGGCCCGGTCCGGGAATCCCTTGCGGGATCCTCGCGACCGGCGGCTGAACCGGATTGCCGGACCGTCCTCGCTTGTGCTCTTCGGAGTCACGGGGGACCTTGCGCGTAAAAAGCTCATGCCCGCCGTATATGATCTGGCCAACCGTGGCCTGCTGCCGCCCAGCTTCGCGCTGGTCGGTTTCGGCCGCCGGGACTGGGACAACGAGGACTTCGCCGCGGAGGTGAAGGACGCCGTGAAGTCCTACGCACGGACCCCGTTCGATGAGGCGGTCTGGAACCAGCTCTCGGAGGGCATCCGGTTCGTGCAGGGCGCGTTCGACGACGATTCGGCGTTCGAGCGGCTCGGCGAGACGATCAAGGAACTCGACGAGAACCGCGGCACCCGCGGCAACCACGCGTTCTACCTCTCGATCCCGCCGAAGGCCTTCGAACAGGTCTGCCGGCAGCTCTCGAAGCACGGCTTGGCGCAGGCCGAGGGCGAGAAGTGGCGGCGCGTGGTGATCGAGAAGCCGTTCGGGCACGACCTCGAATCGGCCCGGCAGCTCAACGACATCGTGGAATCGGTGTTCCCGCAGGACGCGGTGTTCCGGATCGACCATTACCTGGGCAAGGAGACGGTCCAGAACATCCTGGCGCTGCGTTTCGCGAACCAGCTGTTCGAGCCGTTGTGGAACGCGAACTACGTGGACCACGTGCAGATCACCATGGCCGAGGACATCGGCACCGGCGGCCGGGCAGGGTATTACGACGGCGTGGGCGCGGCCCGCGACGTGATCCAGAACCACCTCCTGCAGCTGCTCGCGCTGACCGCGATGGAGGAGCCCATTTCCTTCAACGCCGATGACCTGCGCGCAGAGAAGGAAAAAGTCCTGGCCGCCGTCCGGCTCCCGGAAGACCTGTCCACGCATTCGGCCCGCGGGCAGTTCGCCGGCGGCTGGCAGGGCGGGGAGCAGGTCCTGGGGTACCTGGAGGAAGAGGGCATTCCGGCCGACTCCACCACCGAAACCTATGCCGCGATCCGGGTGGACATCAACACCCGGCGCTGGAACGGGGTGCCGTTCTACCTGCGCGCCGGCAAGCGGCTCGGCCGGCGGGTCACGGAGATCGCGGTGGTGTTCAAGCGCGCACCGAACCTGCTCTTCCGGGACCACGGGGATGACGACTTCGGGCAGAACGCCGTGGTGATCCGGGTCCAGCCCGATGAGGGCGCCACGATCCGGTTCGGCTCCAAGGTCCCCGGCACCCAGATGGAAGTCAGGGACGTGACCATGGACTTCGGGTACGGGCACTCATTCACCGAGTCCAGCCCCGAAGCGTATGAGCGGCTGATCCTGGACGTGCTCCTGGGCGAGCCGCCGCTGTTCCCGCGGCACGAGGAAGTGGAGCTGTCCTGGAAGATCCTGGACCCCTTCGAAGAGTACTGGGCCGGCCTGGGCGAACAGCCCGAGCCGTACGCGCCCGGCAGCTGGGGCCCGGCCTCGGCTGACGAGCTGCTGGCCCGCGACGGACGCACCTGGAGAAGGCCATGATCGTAGACCTGCCGAACACCACCACCTCGAACGTTTCCAAGAAGATCCAGTCCCTGCGCGAGCAGGGCGGCGTGATCGCCCTGGGCCGGGTCCTGACCCTCGTGGTGGTCACCAAATCCGGGCTCGAGGAAGAAGCGATCGAGGCGGCCAACGAGGCCAGCCGCGAGCACCCGTGCCGGATCATCGTGCTCGCCGACGCCGGCTCCTCCGCCCCGAACCGCCTCGACGCGCAGATCCGGGTCGGCGGGGACGCCGGTGCGTCCGAGGTCATCGTGCTGCGCGGCTTCGGGGAACTCGCCGAGGAAAGCGAGTCCCTCGTCGCCGCGCTGCTGCTGCCCGACGCCCCGATCGTGGCCTGGTGGCCACACGGTGCACCGAAGAACGCGTCCGAAACCTCCATCGGACGGATCGCGCACCGCAGGATCACCGACTCGGCGAACGAGGCAGAGCCCCAGGTTGCGCTGGAAAACATCCGGAACACCTACAAGGCCGGCGACACCGACCTCGCCTGGACCCGCCTGACGAACTGGCGCATCCAACTCGCCGCGGTCCTGGACCAGGCCGACTCCTCGCCCGTCACCGCCGTCGCGGTCGAAGGCGCCTCGGACTCACCCAGCACCATCCTGCTGGCGGCCTGGCTGACCCTGTCCCTGGACGCCCCGGTCACGATCGTGGCCGATCCGGCCGGCACCGGCATCCGCCGGGTCCGGCTCACCCGCGCCAGCGGCGACGTCCAGCTCTTCCGGCCCGGACTGTCCATCGCCGAACTCACCCAGCCAGGCCAGCCCGCTCAGCGGATCTCCCTGCCGCGTCGCAGCCTGCGTGACTGCCTCGCCGAAGAGCTCCGCCGGCTTGACCCGGACGAAGTATTCGGCGAAGTGATTACTATTGGACTGCCACGAACCAACCTAAGGAGTGTCCGTCCCAGTGAGCGCTGAGCCCAGAGTAAGCATCCATCCTGACTCTTCCGTACTCATGGCCGCCATCGCGGCCCGCCTGATCACCAAGCTCGTGGATGTGCAGGACCGATTCGGTGAAGCCACGGTGGTGCTTACCGGAGGCACGGTGGGCATCGGAACGCTGAAGGCCGTGGCCGATTCGCCGGCCGCGCCCGCGGTGGACTGGTCCAAGGTGAACTTCTGGTGGGGTGACGAGCGCTTCGTCGGCTCCCAGGACCCGGACCGCAATGCGGTCCAGGCACAGGAGGCGCTGCTGAAACACATCGATGCTGATCCTGCGCGCGTCCACGTGCCCGGGTCGACTGATGACTTCGAGTCACCGGAACAGGCGGCAGAGGACTACGCGCGCCGCCTCAGCGAGGCGGCAGCGACCGAGCACGCCGCTGACGCTTCGGACGACCGTCCGGAGGAGCCAGGCAGGCTTCCGCGGTTCGACGTCGTCCTGCTCGGTGTTGGCCCTGACGCGCACGTCGCGTCCCTGTTCCCGGAGCAGGGCGGCATCCGCGAGAAGCAGCTGACGGTGGTGGGGGTCCGCAACTCCCCCAAGCCGCCGCCCGAGCGGATTTCCCTGACCCTGCCCGCGATCAACACCTCCGCAGAGGTGTGGATGGTTGTAGCAGGAGAGGACAAGGCCGGTGCGGTGGGCCTGGCCCTTGCCGGAGCAAATCCGGTGCAGGTGCCCGCTGCCGGTCCAGCAGGCCGGTCCCGGACGCTGTGGCTGATTGACGAAAACGCGGCCTCGCGCGTACCTGAACAGCTAGTCAGGAAGGCGCCGGCTGGCTCTTAGCCGCTGCAGCGCTCCAGCCAGAACGTCTTCTGCGTCCTGGCTGGAGCGTCTTTCTTTAACGTATTCCAGATGGGTCTTGAAGCCCTCTTCCTGGGCTTCGCCGGGCAGCCCGGCCCCGGGATTGCGTGACGCCGGCCGGCCGCACTGGCGGCAGTCCCACACCTCCGGAATCTGGTCGTCCGGCAACTTCAGAAAAACTGGTCGTGTCTCATGTCCCATGGCACACCAATAGGACACACAAATACGCGGCAGGGGTTCCCCGAGGGGATCGTCCCCCTGGTTCTTCAATCCGGCCCCTTGAATGACACCCACACGGGTGCCGCGGAATCCTGAAGAGGAATGCACCATGGGAACTCCCTCGCTACTAATGGCGGCGCTGCCGTTAGATCCGATAGCGACAGTTTAGACCGCAGTTCCCCCTGGCGGCAGAAAAAGCCCGGCCCAATCAGGAACGGATCCTGATTGGGCCGGGCTTTTCGTGCGTGCCTGCGGCAGTGTTAAGAGTCAGCCACGCCTGTGAAGCGCATGAGGAGGCCGAGGGCGATGATCACGACGCCCCAGGTGATACCGAGGATGACAGTGAACCTGTTCAGGTTGCGCTCAGCAACGCCGGAGGAGGACAGCCCCGAGCTCATGCCGCCGCCGAACATGTCCGACAGGCCGCCGCCGCGTCCCTTGTGGAGCAGGATGAGCAGGGTCAGCAGAAGGCTGGTAATGCCCAGCAGGATCTGCAGAATCACATGAAGAACGTCCACGACGGCCTTTCCAAAAGTTGGTGGATGCGGGAGCGTGCCGGATGAACGGGCTAGCCCGTTACGAGGTGGCTCTCGAACCTGACAATATTAGCAAACTCAGCGGGATCAAGGCTGGCACCGCCCACCAGCACGCCGTCGACGTCGCGTTCCTTAAGAATGGCGGCAGCGTTGCTGGCCTTGACCGAACCGCCGTACAGCAGGCGGACCTTGGCAGCCACATCGGCACCGAAGAGTTCGGTGAGTTCGGCACGGATCGCGGCGCACATTTCCTGGGCGTCCTCCGGGCCCGCAACCTCGCCGGTGCCGATGGCCCAGACGGGCTCATAGGCGACGACGAGCTGGGCCGCCTGCTCGGTGGTGAGGCCCTCGACGTCGGCGCGCAGCTGGTCCAGCGTGTGCTGGACGTGGGTGCCGGCCTGGCGGATCTCCAGGCCTTCGCCGACGCAGAGGACGGGGATGAGGTTGTGGCGGTAGGCCGCCTTGACCTTGGCATTGAGGACTTCGTCCGACTCAGCGTGGATGGTCCGGCGTTCGCTGTGGCCGACGAGGACGTACTTGCAGCCGAGCTTGTTCAGGAACTGGCCGGAGATGTCCCCGGTGTAGGCGCCGGAGTCGAACTGGGACAGGTCCTGGCCGCCGTAGGCGACGTCGAGCTCGTCGCCCTGGACGAGGGTCTGCACACCGCGGAGGTCGGTGAAGGGCGGGAAGACAGCGGCCTCCACGCGGCTGTAGTCATGCTTGGCGTCGGACAGTGTCCAGGCCAGCTTCTGCAGGAGGGTGATGCCCTGGACGTGGTCCATGTTCATCTTCCAGTTCCCTGCGATCAAAGGCGTGCGGTCAAAGGTGCCGTTGGTTGACGTAGTCACGTGTTCTCCAAAAGTGCCGGTCAATCTGCTGATCATGTGAACAGCCGGCAGGGCGCCTTCGCGGTGCGGAAGGTGCCCTGCCGGCTGGTGTGTCTTTAGCGGTCCAGAACGCTCAGGCCGGGAAGTTCCTTGCCTTCAAGGTATTCCAGGCTGGCGCCGCCGCCGGTGGAAATGTGTCCGAACTGGTCATCGGCGAAACCGAGCGTGCGGACCGCAGCCGCGGAGTCGCCGCCGCCGACCACCGTGAACGCGTCCGTCTCCGTCAGCGCCTGGGCGATGGCCCGGGTGCCTGCGGAGAACGCCTCGAACTCGAAGACGCCCATCGGTCCGTTCCAGAACACAGTCTTGGCGCCCTTGATCTGGTCGGCGAACGCCCGGGCGGACTCCGGTCCGATGTCCAGGCCGATGCCCTGCGCCCCGAAGCTGCTGCCTTCGATGGCGTCGGCACTGACCGTCTCGTGGTCGGCGTCGGCTGCGAACTTGGCTGCAACCACAACGTCAGTGGGGATCACGAACTCCGTGCCGGAGTCGGCCGCGCGCTTGAGGTAGTCCTGGACCACCGGGATCTGGTCCTCTTCCAGCAGGCTGCCGGCCACCTTGTGGCCCTCGGCTGCCAGGAACGTGAACAGCATGCCGCCGCCCACGAGGATGGTGTCAGCCTTGCCGAGCAGGTTGTCGATGACCGCGAGCTTGTCCGAGACCTTCGAACCGCCCAGCACCACAACGTAGGGACGCTGGGTGTCTGCGGTGAGCTTGCGGAGGACTTCCACCTCGGTGCCCACAAGGTCGCCAAGGTAGGACGGGAGCCGGGTGGCGACGTCGTAAACGCTGGCGTGCTTGCGGTGCACGGCACCGAAGGCGTCGTTCACGAAAGCGCCGTTATCACCGGTGAGTCCCACCAGCTCGTCGGCAAATGCGCGGCGCTCGGCCTCGTCCTTGCTGGTCTCGCGGGCGTCGAAACGCACGTTCTCGAGGACCAGGACCTGGCCGTCCTGCAGCGCAGCCGCCTTCTCCTTGGCCGAGGCTCCCACCGTGTCCTCCGCGAGGGAGACAGGGAAGGAAGCCAGCTCGGCCAGGCGGGCAACTGCCGGTTTGAGCGAGTACTTGTCTTCGGGTGCGCCCTTGGGGCGGCCGAGGTGGGCTGTTACCAGCACGCGGGCACCGGCGTCCGTGAGCTTTCCCAGCACTGGCAGTGAGGCCCGGATGCGGCCGTCGTCAGTCACTGTAGAGCCGTCGAGCGGCACGTTCAGGTCACTTCGAACCAGAACGTACCGCCCGCGGACACCTTCAGCGATCAGTTCGTTGAGGGTGTGAGATGTCATGTAGCTAACCCTAGCCCAGCTTTGCCGCGACAAGCTCCGTGAGGTCCACAAGGCGGTTGGAGTAGCCCCATTCGTTGTCATACCACGAAACAACCTTGACCTGGTTGCCGATGACCTTGGTCAAACCCGAGTCAAAGATGGACGAGGCGGGGTCGCCGACGATGTCCGAGGAGACGATCGGAGCGTCGGTGTAGGTCAGGATGCCCTGCCATTCGTCGGACTCTGCGGCCTTCTTGAGCGTGGCGTTGACTTCCTCGACGGTGGTCTCGCGGGAGACCGTGACGGTGAGGTCGGTGGCGGATCCGGTGGGGACCGGAACGCGGATGGCGTAGCCGTCCAGCTTGCCCTTGAGCTCCGGCAGGACCAGGCCGATGGCCTTGGCGGCACCGGTGGAGGTGGGGACCATGTTGATGGCGGCAGCGCGGGCACGGCGGAGGTCGTTATGCGGGCCGTCCTGCAGGTTCTGGTCTGCGGTGTACGCGTGGACGGTGGTCATCAGGCCACGCTCGATGCCGAAGGCGTCGTTAACAACCTTGGCCAGCGGGCCGAGGCAGTTAGTGGTGCAGGAAGCGTTGGAGATGATGTGGTGGTTTTCGGGGTCGTACAGGCCGTCGTTGACGCCCATCACGATGGTGATGTCCTCGTCCGAGGCGGGGGCGGAGATCAGGACCTTCTTGGCACCGGCTTCGATGTGCTTCTTGGCGGCAGCTGCCTTGGTGAAGAAACCGGTGGACTCGATCACGATATCAACACCAAGGTCCTTCCAAGGGAGGTTGGCGGGGTCGCGCTCGGCCAGGACCTTGATCGCGTTGCCGTTGACGACGAGGTTGCCTTCCTTGACCTCGATGGTTTCGGCCAGGCGCCCACCGACGGAGTCGTACTTGAGCAGGTGGGCCAGCGCTTCGGGGCTGGTGAGGTCGTTGACGGCAACGATCTCGAGGTCCGCACCCTGAGCAAGTGCAGCGCGGAAGTAGTTGCGGCCGATGCGGCCGAAGCCGTTGATACCAATACGGGTGGTCACTTTTAGTCTCCTTTGTGCCTTGGAAGCACAACTAGTAAGCGGGCGTTCAAGCCAACTAACAGATCCCGCACGCCATTGGGCAGAGATATTTTTCAGATCGGAGGGCGACCAGCCTCATTGCTGAAGGCTAACCGCCTTCCGTGATCCATCTTACGTTTAAGTAGGTCCGCCCCCGCAAGTGCGGGGGCGGACCGTCCATAATTCGGCCCTAAAGTCGCCGAATGTGAAGTTTGTTACTGCTGTGTGTACGCGGAGTCACACTTAGAGGGTGATGAGACCCGTCGCGTTGGCGCGGGCCGCGGCGAAGCGGGCGGACACGTCAGCCCAGTTCACGATGTTCCAGAACGCCTTGACGTAGTCGGCCTTGACGTTGACGTAGTCCAGGTAGAAGGCGTGCTCCCACATGTCCAGCATCAGCAGCGGGGTGGTGCCCAGCGCGACGTTGCCCTGCTGGTCGTAGAGCTGCTCGATGACGAGGTTGCCGCCGATGGGCTCGTAGGCCAGGAAGCCCCAGCCCGAACCCTGCAGGCCGAGGGCGGCTGCGGAGAACTGGGCGCGGAAGGCATCGAACGAGCCGAAGGCGTCGTCGATGGCGGCGGCCAGCTCACCTTCAGGCTTGTCGCCTCCGTCCGGGGAGAGGTTGTTCCAGAACACGGAGTGGTTGATGTGGCCGCCGGTGTGGAAGGCCAGGTCCTTGGAAAGCCGGTTGATGTTGGCGAAGTCGCCCTTTTCGCGCGCCTCTGCCAGCTGGGCCAGCGCGTTGTTGGCGCCCGTCACGTACGCGGCGTGGTGCTTGCTGTGGTGCAGCTCCATGATCCGTGCAGAGATGTGGGGCTCGAGCGCTGCGTAGTCGTAGCTGAGTTCGGGCAGAACGTACTCGGTCACAAAATCCTCCAATGTCGTGGACAGTTTGTCCGGTTTTGCTAACTTGCGGATTGTGCATCCCGGATGACAAGTCATCCGGAAAACTCCGATGGCGGCAACAGCCGCCACCCGGTCTTGATTCTATGGGCGCCGTTTACTCGTCCAGCATTTCCGGCGTCACATTGGCATCCGTGCCCGGGATGCCCAGATCCGAGGCACGTTTGTCCGCCATGGCGAGCAGCCGGCGGATGCGCCCGGCGATGGCGTCCTTCGTCATGGGCGGATCGGCTAGCCGGCCAAGTTCGTCGAGGCTGGCCTGCTTGTGGGCCACCCGGAGTTCACCGGCATACTTGAGGTGGTCCGGGACATCGTCCCCCAGGATCTCCAGGGCCCGGTCCACCCGGGCGCCGGCAGCCACCGCGGCCTGCGCGGAACGGCGGAGGTTGGCGTCGTCAAAATTGGCGAGCCGGTTCGCCGTGGCCCGCACCTCCTTGCGCATCCGCCGCTCCTCCCACACCATGAGCGCGTCGTGGGCGCCCATCCGGGTGAGCAGCGCGGCGATGGTGTCACCGTCGCGGATAACCACGCGGTCCACTCCCCTGACTTCCCGGGCCTTGGCCTGGATCCCCAGCCGGCGCGCCGCGCCAACGAGCGCGAGGGCGGATTCGGGGCCGGGGCAGGTGACCTCCATGGACGACGACCTGCCAGGTTCAGTGAGTGAGCCGTGCGCCAGGAATGCGCCGCGCCACACCGCTTCGGCGTCGGCGGCGGAGCCATTGACGACGACGGACGGCAGCCCGCGCACGGGCCTCCCCCGGCCGTCAAGGAGACCAGTCTGGCGGGCCAGCGCCTCGCCGTCGCGAACGACGCGGACGACGTACCGGCTGCCGCGGCGCAGGCCGCTGCCGGAGACGACGATGATCTCGCTCTGGTGCCCGTAGACCTCGGCGATCGCGGCGCGCAGGCGCCGGGCTGTGGAGGCCAGGTCCACCTCGGCCTCGATGACGATCCGGCCCGAGATGATGTGCAGTCCCCCGGCGAAGCGGAGCATGGCCGAGACCTCGGCCTTGCGGACTGATGACTTCTTGATATCCAGGCGGGAGAGTTCTTCCTTGACTGATGCTGTCAGTGCCATGGCACCTTTCCTAACTGTTCCCGAAAATATCCTGGTAGGCCGTAGCCAGCCGCAAGGGGTCGTGGA
Source organism: Arthrobacter sp. CMU6 (assembly GCF_059090205.1). Classification (NCBI taxonomy): domain Bacteria; kingdom Bacillati; phylum Actinomycetota; class Actinomycetes; order Micrococcales; family Micrococcaceae; genus Arthrobacter; species Arthrobacter sp. CMU6. Next base: position 91,629 of record NZ_JBNHFL010000010.1, on the reverse strand, counting down.
CCGGACGCCGGCCCGAAGCCCCTACTCTACCCAAGACAACCTCGGCGCCGATCATCCCCGCGGCCCGCTCAAACTCGGCCAGGTCCGAAACCGAGGCCGGGTCCGCGAGCACCACGTCCGCGCTGAACTCCGGCGCGTAGTCGCGCAGGACGTGAAGGTGGTCCGCGGCGGACATGCCGGACGTTTCCTTGGTGTCCATGGCCAGGTTCATGGTGAGGCAGCGCTTGGCCGGGGTGTCGCAGAGCGCCTGCCGCATCTCCGGCAGCAGCAGGTGCGGCAGCACGGAGGTGTACCAGGAGCCGGGGCCCAGCACCACCCAGTCGGCCAGCTCAATCGCGGTCAGGGCCTCAACGCAGGCGGGTGCCTGTTCGGGCAGCAGGCGGACGCTTTCCAGCGAGCCCGCCACGGCGCACCGCGCCTGGCCCGTGATGGTGGTGACCGTGCTGCTGCCGTCGGGGGCGGTCACGCGCACGTCGCCCTCGATGGTCAGCGGAACGGTGGACATGGGCAGGACCTGACCCCGGGCGCCGAGCAGTGCGCCTGCCCATTTGAGGCCGGCCACCGCATCCCCGAGCAGTTCCCACAGGGTGACGATCAGCAGGTTGCCCATGGCGTGCTCATCCAATGAGGCGCCGCCGCGGGCCGACCGGAACCGGTGCTGCATGACGTCCCGCCAAGTGCGTCCCCAATCGGTGTCATCGCACAGGGCCGACAGCGCCATCCGGAGATCACCGGGTGGAAGGACGCCGTACTCCTCGCGGAGACGGCCGGAGGACCCGCCGTCGTCCGCCACGGTAACCACCGCGGTCAGTTCGGAAGTGAGCAGCCGCAGTGCCGAGAGGGAGGCCGAAAGGCCGTGGCCGCCGCCGAGCGCGACGACGGTGGGCCCCTTGGCCTGTTGGGAACCGGTCAGGCCGGCCGGCGGAATCAGGGGCAGCGGGCCGGTAAGGACGCCCATTACTCGCGGCCCAGGTCCCGGTGCGTCGTGGTCACGGTTACGCGCGGATATTGGGCGAGGCGTTTGGAGAGTTCCATGGCAACTGCTACCGAGCGGTGCTTTCCGCCCGTGCATCCGACGGCGATGGTGGCGTAGTGCTTGTTCTCCCGGCGGTAACCCTCCAGGACAGGTTCCAGGGCGAGGACGTAGCGTTCCACGAAGTTCGGCACGCCCTCGGCCCCGAGGACGTACTCGCTGACGTCCTGGTCCAGGCCGGTGTGCGGCCGCAGCGCGGGCACCCAGTGCGGGTTCGGGATGAACCTGACGTCAGCCACGTAGTTGGCGTCCACGGGCAGGCCGTACTTGAAGCCGAAGCTCATGATATTGAGGCGGATCGCGATAGGGCCGGTCTCGGTGAACAGCTCGGTGATCGCGGTGGCGAGCCCGTGCACGTTCAGGGACGACGTGTCCAGGACGAGGTCGGAGGAGTCGCGCAGCTCCTTGAGGAGCTCACGTTCCGCGGCGATGCCGTCCAGGATTCTGCCGCCGCCCTGCAGCGGGTGCGGCCGCCGTCCCTGCTCGAAGCGGCGGACCAGGACGTCGTCGCTGGCATCGAGGAACAGGACCCGGAAGGTGACGCCGCTGGCTTCGAGAGCCCGCAGTGCCGCGCGGATGTCGGCAAACAGCGCCTTGCTGCGCACGTCCATCACCACGGCAAGCTTGGGGATGGACTGCGGGGCGTGCGACACGAGTTCGGCAAGCGTCCCCAGCATCTGCGGCGGCAGGTTCTCGACGACGTACCAGCCGTGATCCTCCAGCGCGTCGGAGGCGGTGCTGCGGCCTGCACCGGACATGCCGGTCACGATGAGCAGTTCCGCTTCGGCGGGCTTGACCGGTGTCAGGCCGTCCTCTTCCGTGCTGGACTCCGCCGTCGACTCTGCCATTGATTCCAGCCTCATTCCTGCTGTTGCTTCCCGCGCCGCAGTTCCTGCGCGGTTGCTGTTTGCGGCACACGCCGATTTCCCGTACTTACCCTAACCAAGTTTCGGGGCGCGGACTAAGTTTCCAGCACTTCCCCGGTGGTCATGTTGATCGCCGGTACGGTGTCATCCGAGCCGCCGCCGGCTCCGCCCGGGCTGAAGTGCGTGACGATGGCCGCGGCCAGCGCCGGCCCAACACCCTTGGCCGCGGTCAGTTCCTCCGCGGAGGCCGCCTTGATCCGCTTGACTGAGCCGAAGTGGGCCAGCAGGGCCTTCCGCTTGGAATCGCCCAGCCCGGGTACGCCGTCGAGGGCTGAGACGGTCATCGCCTTGCCGCGCTTTTGCCGGTGGAACGAGATGGCGAACCGGTGCGCCTCGTCGCGGATGCGCTGGAGCATGTAGAGGCCCTGCGAGGAGCGGGGCAGGATGACGGGAAAGTCGCTGTCCGGCAGCCAGACCTCCTCGAGCCGTTTGGCGAGTCCGACCACGTAGACGTCGTCGATGCCCAGCGCTTCGAGGGCGCGGGCGGCCGCGTTAACCTGGGGCTTGCCGCCGTCCACCACCACCAGGTTGGGCGGGTAGGCGAACTTCGCGCGGGGCGCCGGGGTGGTGGTGTCGGCCAGCGCAGCGTCCTCGGCTGCGCCGTGGGCCGTCCCGTTGGCTTCTGGTACCGCCCCGTTGGCCAGGACCGCCCCGCTAGCACCCGCACTTGCGCCTGCCGGCGTGGCGACCAGTTCGGCGGCTTCAACCTGGGCTGTCTTGTCCACGAGGTAGTGCCGGAAGCGCCGCGTCAGGACGTCGTGCATCGCTGCGGTGTCGTCCGTCGCCGCGGCCCCGGTGATGGAGAACTTGCGGTAGTCGGACTTCTTGGGCAGCCCGTCCTCCATCACCACCATGGAGGCCACCACGTTGGTGCCCTGGACGTGGGAGACGTCGTAGCACTCGATGCGCAGCAGCGGGACGGGGAGCTCCAGTGCCTCCTGGAGTTCCTGCAGCGCCTGCGACCGGACAGTCAGGTCGCCGGCCCGGCGGGTCTTGTGGAGCCGGAGCGCGTGCTCGGCGTTTTCGCGGACCGTGGACATGAGGGCGGCCTTGTCCCCGCGCTGCGGAACGCGGATGTCCACCTTGGCTCCGCGGATGCCCGCCAGCCACACGGCCAGGTCCTGCGCGTTGCTCGGCTCAACAGGCACCAGCACTTCGCGGGGTAGCCTGCCCTGGACCTCGGCGTCCTCGCCGTAGACCTGCTGGAGGAGGTGCTCGACGAGGTCGGGCGTGGTGAAGTCCTCCACCTTTTCGACCACCCAGCCGCGCTGGCCCCGGACCCGTCCGCCCCGGACATGGAACACCTGGACTGCCGCTTCGAGCTCGTCCTCGTGCAGGGCGAAAACGTCGGCGTCGGTGTCTTCGGCGAGCACCACGGCGTTCCGCTCAAAGACCTTCCGGAGGGCGGTGATGTCGTCGCGCAGCCGTGCGGCACGTTCATAGTCAAGGATGGCGACGGCGGCCCCCATCTCCTTTTCGAGCCGGGCGATGAACCGCTTGGCCTCGCCTCCCATGAAGGCGCAGAAGTCCTCGGCCAGGGCCCGGTGTTCGTCGGGGGTGACGCGGCCGACGCACGGTGCCGAGCACTTGTCGATGTAGCCCAGCAGGCAGGGCCGGCCGCTGGCCTGGGCACGCTTCAGCACGCCCGCGCTGCAGCTGCGCACCGGAAAGACTCGCAGCAGGGTGTCCATGGTCTCCCGGATGGCACCGGCCGTGTAGGGCCCGAAGTACCGGGTGCCCTTCCGCCGTTCGCCGCGCATGACCTGCACGCGGGGCAGCTTCTCGCCCATGGTGACGGCGAGGTAGGGGTACGTCTTGTCGTCCCGGAAAACCACGTTGAAGCGCGGCTTGAATTCCTTGATCCAGGTGTATTCCAGCTGCAGGGACTCCAGCTCGCTGCCCACCACGGTCCACTCGACACTGCTGGCGGCGTACACCATGGCGTGCGTCTTGGGCAGCAGCCCGGCCGGGTTGGCGAAGTACGAGTTCAGCCGGGATCGGAGGTTCTTGGCCTTGCCGACGTAGATAACCCGCCCATGGGGATCCCTGAACCTGTAAACACCCGGATTGGTCGGAATCTCACCCGTCTGGGGTCTATAACTCGATGGATCTGCCACGACTCCAGTCTACTGAGCCTAAAGGCCGCGGGTTGCCGCTGCCCATCTTGAAGGAATAATGAGGGAACCGCCGGCTATTCGATGACCTTGCTCTGGTTGTAGCTGGTGGAGCGCTCCTGGCCGCTGAGCTCGGCAATGGCGTCCATGATCCTGTCGGTCACCTGCCGGCGGGCGGGGAGTGAATGGTCCGGCCCGGTCTTGTCGAAGTAGATCGGCTCCCCCACCTTCATGGTGAAGTGCTGGGGCTTGACGGCATTGCGTCCGGCGGGCTGCAGTTTCTCCGTGCCGATGAGTCCAACGGGGATTACCGGCGCACCGGTGGTGAGGGCAAGCCAGCCGACGCCGGTCCGGCCGCGGTACAGGATCCCGTCCCGGGACCTGGTGCCCTCCGGGTAGATCCCGATCCCCCGGCCGTCCTCGAGGATGTCAAGGAGTGTCTTGAGAGCCTGCACGCTGGCGGCCTGTTCGCCGCGCTCGACTGGAATGGAGCCGACCGCCTCGAAGAAGGATTTCATCACGCGGCCCTTGATGCCTTTGGTGGTGAAGTACTCCGCCTTGGCAAAGAAGGCGACGGGACGGGGCATGAGTGCCTGGACAATCACGCTGTCCAGAAAGGAGAGGTGGTTGGGTGCCACGATAAACGGACCGTCCTTCGGGACGTTCTCCAGCCCGATGACGGTTGGCCGGCAGCTCCCGGAGATAAGGGTCCGCGTGGTCCAGCGGACGCCGTCAAACAGCTCCATCGTTGCGCACCTCGCTCAGCGCTACGGCACGGACGTTCTCCAGCTCCTCGACCTTGACGCGGAGGCTGGCGGTGTCGTGCACCACGGCCACAGCGCCCGCCGCCTCCAGTTCGCCGTCGGGCGCGAAACCCCAGCTGACGCCGATGCAGTCGAGTCCGTTGGCCAGCGCCCCGGCCACGTCCTGGGCGCGGTCGCCCACCATCACGGCGTGCTGCGTGCGGAGGTCCGCCAAGGCGGCGGCGATGATGCCGGTCTTGCCGACCGGACCCGCTGCAGCAGCGGTTTCGTCCGCGGCTGACCCCCTGATGGTGAGGAACCGGCCAGCGATCCTGTGGTGTTCAAGCACGATGTTCGCGAGGTTTTCAGGCTTTTGCGTCGCAACCGCTACGGGCCGCCCCGCCGCCACATAGCCGTCCAGCAGGTCGGCGATGCCCGGGTACAAGCGGCTCTGGGAAATGCCGGAGTCCAGGTAATGCGTCCGGTAGGTCCGGATGACTGCCTTGAGCATGGCCGGAGGTACAGCCGCGACGTTCAGCAGGGAGTCGCTCAGCTTGGGGCCCACCATTGCGTCCAGGAGGTCCTGGCTGGGGACAGCAAGGCCATGTTCCGTAAGGGCTGCGGCAATTCCGTCTGTTATCCCGCCGGCCGGATCGACAAGAGTGCCGTCCAGGTCGAAGATCACGGGCACTGTTGTTGAAGTCACCGGCTTAGTTTCTCATGATGGCACGCCTGCTCAAACTCGTATGCCCGTCGAGGAATACTTTGGCCCGCAATGAGGAGGTTTTGTCCATGTATCGCGGCTTCCGAGGTGTTTAGCGCCCAATATCTGCACAAAAACTCCGCATCGCCGGAGGACGACGGCGGCCCGCCAGTTGGTCTGGCGGGCCGCCGCCCGGGTTGGGCGTCGGGGCTTGGCTCGCTAGCTGAGGATTTCAGCCAGGAACTTCGCGGTATGGCTCTCCGAGGACTTGGAGACCTGCTCGGGGGTGCCGGAGGCCACAATCCGGCCGCCGCCGGAGCCGCCGTCAGGGCCCAGGTCCACGATCCAGTCGGCGCTCTTGATGACGTCGAGGTTGTGCTCGATGGTGATGACGGTGTTGCCCTTCTCCACGAGGCCCTGCAGCACCATGAGCAGCTTCCTGATGTCCTCGAAGTGCAGCCCGGTGGTGGGCTCGTCCAGGACATAGACGCTGCGGCCGTTGGACCGCTTCTGGAGTTCGGCCGCCAGCTTGACGCGCTGCGCCTCGCCGCCGGACAGCGTGGTGGCGGGCTGGCCCAGCCGGACATACCCGAGGCCGACGTCCACGAGCGTCTTGAGGTGGCGTGCAATCGGGGAGAAAGCGGCGAAGAACTCGGCTCCCTCCTCGATGGGCATGTTCAGGACGTCGGCGATGGTCTTGCCCTTGTAGTGCACCTCGAGGGTCTCGCGGTTGTATCGCGCACCGTGGCAGACCTCGCAGGGGACGTAGACGTCCGGCAGGAAGTTCATCTCGATCTTGAGTGTGCCGTCACCGGAGCAGGCCTCGCAGCGGCCGCCCTTGACGTTGAAGGAGAACCGGCCGGGCATGTAGCCGCGGACCTTGGCTTCGGTGGTCTCGGCGAAGAGTTTCCGGATGTGGTCGAAAACTCCGGTGTACGTGGCCGGGTTGGAGCGCGGGGTGCGGCCGATGGGGCTCTGGTCCACGTGCACCACCTTGTCCAGGTGCTCGAGGCCCTGGACTGTGCGGTGGCGCCCGGCCACCTGCTTGGCCCCGTTGAGCTTGTTGGCCAGCACCTTGTACAGGATCTCGTTGACCAGGGTGGACTTGCCGGAGCCGCTGACGCCGGTCACGGCGGTGAACAGGCCCAGCGGGAAGGCGGCATCAACGTTGACGAGGTTGTTCTCGCGGGCGCCGACCACCTTCAGCTCGCGCTTCTTGTCGTATTTGCGCCGCTTCTTGGGGACGTCGATGCTCTTCCTGCCGGAGAGGTAGTCCCCGGTAAGGGACTTCGTGTTCTGCAGGAGTTCCTGGTAGGACCCTGAGTGGACCACCTGCCCGCCGTGCTCGCCGGCTCCCGGGCCGATGTCCACGATCCAGTCGGCCTCGTGGATGGTGTCCTCGTCGTGCTCGACCACAATGAGGGTGTTGCCCAGGTCCCGCAGCCGGGTCAGGGTCTCAATCAGGCGCCGGTTGTCCCGCTGGTGCAGCCCGATGGAGGGCTCATCCAGGACGTACAGCACGCCCACGAGGCCGGAGCCGATCTGGGTGGCCAGCCGGATGCGCTGGGCCTCGCCGCCGGAGAGGGTGCCGGAGGGGCGTTCCAGGTTCAGGTATTCCAGGCCCACGTCCAGCAGGAAGGTCAGGCGGGCCTGGATCTCCTTGAGGACCTGGTGGGCGATCTGCGCCTCACGGCCGGTCAGAACGAGGTTGTCCAGGAATGCTGCGCATTCGCGCATGGGCAGCCGTGCGACGTCGGCAATGGACTTGCCGTTGATGAGAACCGAGAGCGACGCCGGGTTCAGCCGGGCGCCGTTGCATGCGGGGCAGGGGATCTGCCGCATGTATTCCTCGTAGCGGTCCCTGGCGTAGTCGGACTCGGTTTCGGTGTGCTTGCGGTGTACGTACTGCACCACACCCTCAAAGCCGGTGCTGTACTTGCGTTCCCGGCCGAACCGGTTGCGGTACTGCACCACAACCTTGTGGTCCTTGCCGTGCAGGACAGTCTGCCGGACGTCGGAGGGAAGGTCCTGCCAGGGCGTGGTCATGGAGAACCCGAGCTCCTTGGCGAGGCCGCCGAGCAGCCGGTTCCAGTACTCGGTGGTGGCGGTGCCCAGGGACCACGGCGCGATGGCTCCCTCCTCCAGCGCGAGCTCCGGATTGGGAATGATCAGGTCCTCGTCGACCTCCAGCCGGGTGCCGATGCCGCTGCAGGCCGAGCAGGCACCGAACGGGTTGTTGAACGAGAAGGACCGGGGTTCGATCTCATCGATGGCCAGGGGGTGCTCGTTGGGGCAGGCCAGGTTTTCCGAGAAGGCACGCGTGCGGTGGGGGTCGTCGGAGTCGACGTCAACGAAGTCGGCCAGGACCCGCCCCTCGGCGAGGCCGAGCGCGGTCTCGATGGAGTCCGTCAGCCGTTGCCGGATGCCGTCCTTGACCACGAGCCGGTCCACCACCACCTCAATGGTGTGCTTGAACTGTTTGCCCAGCTTGGGCGGATCACTCAGCTGGATGAGGTCGCCGTCGACCCGGGCGCGGGAATAGCCCTTCGCCGTCAGTTCCTTGAAGAGGTCGACGAACTCACCCTTGCGCCCCCGCACCACGGGGGCGAGGATCTGGAAACGGGTGCCGTCCTCCAGTTCGAGCAGCTGGTCCACGATTTGTTGCGGCGTCTGCTTGATGACGGGTTCACCGCAGACGGGGCAGTGCGGACGGCCCACGCGAGCCCACAGGAGACGCATGTAGTCGTAGATTTCGGTGATGGTGCCCACGGTGGAGCGTGGATTCTTGCTCGTGGACTTCTGGTCGATCGAAACCGCCGGTGACAGGCCCTCGATGAAGTCGACGTCGGGCTTGTCCACCTGGCCCAGGAACTGCCGGGCGTAGGCGGAGAGCGATTCGACGTAGCGGCGCTGCCCCTCGGCGAAGATGGTGTCGAACGCCAGGGACGACTTTCCGGAGCCGGACAGGCCTGTGAAGACGATCATGGCGTCACGCGGCAGGTCGAGGTCGACGTTGCGGAGGTTGTGCTCGCGGGCGCCCTTGACCACCAGCCGGGACAGGTCCGGGCGCGCCGGTTTGGCGGGACTCAGGGGGACGACGGCGGAGGAGGCAACAGCGGTTTCTTCAGCTACGGCTTTAGGCACCCACTAATGCTAGTCGAAAACTTCTTCGAATATCCACGCGGGTGTGCTGCGCCACGTTCGCTACTCGGCGTCGTAGGCAGCCGCCAGCAGGTGGACCGCCTGGGCGAAAGTAGCGCCTTGCGATTTGGCGGCTGCGGCATATTCGGCTGCCGCCTCGGACAACGCACTCCAACGCTCGTCGCGGGCGCACACCACCGTCCCGTTGCGGCCTTTGGTGGCGACCACGCCCGCAGCTTCCAGTTCCTTGTATGCGCGTGCCACCGTGTGGGGTGCCACGCCGAGGGTTCCGGCGAGGGCCCGCACCGCTGGCAGCCGTGTGCCGGGGGCAAGCTTTCCTTGGTCCGCCTGTTCGATCACGTGCAGCCGCAGCTGCTCAAAAAGGGCAACGGAGCTGCCGGTGTTCGGCTTCCACCGCCCCGGGAATGCATCGCCGGCGGTCACAGGCCGGACTCCCGGTAGCGCTGCTTACCGGCGGCGTGCCTGCCGTGAAGCCGGCGGATGGCGCCAAGTTCGCGGTCCACCCCCCGGAACTGGGCCTCATACAGGTTCCTGTAGTGACCGTCCACGGACAGCAGGCTGCTGTGCGTCCCCTGTTCAACAATGCGTCCGTGATCCATGACGAGAATTAGATCAGCGTCGCGCACGGTGGACAACCTGTGGGCAATGATGAAGCTCGTCTTGCCCTGCCTCAGCCGGTTCATCGCGGTCTTGATCTGCACCTCGGTCCGGGTATCCACGGAGCTTGTTGCCTCATCCAGAATCAGCACGCTGCGGTCGGCGACACGCGCCCGGGCGATGGTGATCAGTTGCCTTTGGCCCTGGCTCAGCGAATCGCCGTCGTCTCCCAGGGCCGTGGCGTAGCCGGCGGGCAGCGACCGCACGAAATGGTCCACGTGGCTGGCCTCGGCCGCCGCCAGAACCTGGGCGTCATCCGCCCCCGGGGAACCGTATTCGATGTTGTCGCGGATGGTGCCGTTGAACAGCCAGACGTCCTGCATGACCACGGCGAAATTGGACCGCAGCGAGTCCACTGGCACCGTGGCGATGTCCGTGCCGTCGATGGTGATTCGGCCTGAATCGAGTTCATAGAAGCGCATCAGGAGGTTCACCACGGTGGTCTTGCCGGCCCCGGTGTGGCCCACGATGGCCACGGTCTGGCCCGGGAGGACAGAGAAGGACAGCCCGCTGACGGCCGGCGACCCTGGGGTGTATGCGAAGCTGACGTCCTCGAAATCGATCCGGCCGCGCAGGGGTTCCTGGCGGGCGGGAACCTCGTCCTCACTGGGGATCTCAGGCTCGTCAAGGAGGGCGAAGACCCGTTCCGCCGAGGCCGCGCAGGACTGCATGAGGGTAAGCATGCCGCCGATCTGGCCCATCGGCTGGGTGAAGAGGCGGCTGAACTGGATGAACGCCTGGATGCCGCCGATCGTCATGGCCCCGGCTGCCACCTGCAGGGCGCCCACGACGGCCACCGCCACGTAGTTGAGGTTGGCCACGAAGACCATGAGCGGCTGCACGGCTCCGGAGACGAATTGGGCCCGCGCGCTGCTGCGGGCCAGCCGGTCGTTGCCGCGACCGAAGATGGCCGACGCCGTGTCCTGCTGCCCAAATGCCTTGATCACCTCGTGACCGGTGATGAATTCCTCGATGTGGGCGTTCAGTTCCCCGGTGGACGCCCACTGGGCGGCGAAATAGGCCTGGGACTGGCGGGCCATGAACACCGTTATCAGTGTGGACAGGGGCACGGACACCAGGGCGATGGCCGCCAGTAGCGGGGAGATCCAGAGCATCATGGCCAGCGACCCGCACAGCATCAGGACGGACATGACCAGCTGCGTGAGCAGCTGGTTGAGCGCCTGCGAGATGTTGTCGACGTCGTTCGTTGCCCGGCTGAGGACATCTCCCCTGGCCTGCTCGTGGAAGTGCGCCGACGGCAGGCGGTGCAGTTTGTCTTCGACCGCGGCGCGAAGGCCGAAAACAAGCCGCTGCACCGTCTGGGCCGTCAGGGCGCCCTGGACCCAGTTGAAGATGGAGGTGCCGACGTACATCAGCGACACCACGGCGAGCAGCGCGGCCAGGCTGCCGGCGTCGAAGGCGCCGTGCATGAAACCGTCCACGATGACGTCGGTGGCGTCGCCGAGGAGCTTTGGAGCCGCTACATTGAGGGCGGCGAAGCCGCAGGTCGCCGCGACGGCCAGGGCCATTTTGCCCTTGAACGGGCGCAGCAAGCCCAGAAGGCGCTTGGCCGCCGGCAGGAAGCTGCCGGTTTTACGTTCGGCGGCGTGCATGCCCTTCATGGCTGCCCGGTTCTCATGACTGCTCATCGAGGGCCAGCTGGGACTCGGCGATCTCCCGGTAGGTGGCTGAGGACTCCAGCAGTTCTGCGTGGGTCCCCTGTGCCACCAGCCGGCCATCCTCGAGCACCAGGATCCGGTCGGCGCCCATGATGGTCGGGATGCGTTCAGCCACGAGGAGCACGGTCGCTGCCGACAGCACGGGTTCCAGCGCCCGGGTGACCGCGGCCTCGGTGGCAAAGTCGAGGGCGGAGAAACTGTCATCAAAGAGGTAGAGGTCCGCGGTGCGGAGCATGGCGCGGGCAATGCAGAGGCGCTGCCGCTGCCCGCCGGAGAGCCCGGCCCCGCCTTGGGCGACGGCGGCATGGAGGCCGTCCGGGAGCAGGCGGACGAAGTCGTCGGCGCGTGCCAGCCGCAGGGCGTTCCACAGGTCGTCCTCAGTGGCCTCCGGCGCGGCCATCCGCAGGTTGCCCGCCACGGTGCCTGAGAAGAGATAGGAGTGCTGGGGGACCACCGAAATCCGTGCCCGGAGCCGTTCGGCAGACAGTTTCCGGATGTCGGCTCCGCCGAACCGTATTTCACCTGACGTGGCGTTCAGGAACCGCGGCAGGAGATTCAGGAGCGTGCTTTTGCCGCTGCCGGTCGGGCCAAGGATGGCAGTGGTAGTGCCCGGCGCGGCAGTAAAGGAGATGTCGGCAAGGACCGGGGACTCCGCTCCCGGATAGGCGAACCAGACGTGGCTGAACTCCACTCCCCCGCCTTCCGGCATTGACGGCTCCTGCGCGGTGGCCTGGGTGGCTGCCGGCCCTGGCGCGGCGGCCCGGGTGCCGGCGGGCTGCCGCGCTGCGGACCGGGTGTCAGCGGTTTTTGGCGGGGCGGGCATCGGCGCGGCGGGGACGGCCAGTGCCGGGGTCACGTCCAGCACGTCCTGGATCCGCTCGGCGCAGACGGCCGCGCGCGGTGCGGTGCTGAACACATACATCGCCATCATGATGGCCAGCAGGATCTGCAGGATGTAGGCAATGAAGGCGGTGAGGGCACCCACCTCCATGCTGCCGCTGTCGATCAGTTGCCCGCCAAACCAGACCACGGCCACCGAGGAGAGGTTCACCACGATCATGATCATCGGAAGCATGCCCGCAACAAGGAGCGCGGACTGAAGGTTGTTACCGGTCAGCCGCCGGTTCGCTTCCGTGAAACGGGCAACCTCATGCTTCTGCCGGACAAAGCCGCGGATGACGTTGGCGCCAATGATCTGCTCGCGGAGGATCCGGGTGATGCCGTCGATGAGGGTCTGGCCCTGCCGGTAGAGCGGGATGAGGCGGCGCACGATCAGGTACATGATGAGCACCAGCACCGGCACGATGACGATGACGACGGAGGACAGGGCCGCATTCTGCTCGACGGCCAGGATGATTCCTCCGATGCCCATGACCGGCGCCGCGGCAAGCATAGTGAACACCAGGACGGCGAAGGTCTGGATTTGCTGGACGTCGTTGGTGGCCCGGGTGACGAGGCTGGGGGTGCCGAACGTCCCGATCTCCTGGGAGGACATCGCCTGGACCTGGGCGAACAGTTCACGTCTGAGGCGGTGCCCGATCTTCATCGCGACGTCTGCCCCGAGGTACCCGGCACCCAGGGCGGCTGCAGCCTGCACAGCGGTGAGGACCAGCATCCAGCCGCCGAGCCCCAGGATCACCCCGGGCTGGTTGGCGAGGATCCCGTCATCGATGATGCTGGCATTGAGAGTGGGCAGCAGTAGGTTTCCTGCCGTCTGCACCACCTGCAGCACTATGATCGCCCAGACGGCGGCCCGGTGCTCGGCGAGGAGGCGGAGCATTAAGCCAATCAGCACCGCGCCTCCTCCATGGCCAGGGCGTACGGGAGCCTGGGCAGGCCCCCAATAGCCGCTTGGCCATTGTAAGCCAGATCACATGGGACGGCGCGGGACATTGCCCGCGCGGCGGGGCGGCTGCCCTAAAGCTTGCGGGCCACCGCGAAGATCCTGCGGAACGGATACACCGTGCCGTGCGGCGTGGCCGGATAGGCCTCGGCCAGTCGGGCGCCGTATTCGGCTTCGAACGCGGCGGCATCGTCTGGCGACAGCGCAGCCAGCACGGGCCGCAGTCCGGCACCGCGCACCCAATCCAGCACCGGGTTTTCGCCCGTGAGCACCTGCTGGTAGGTGGTCTCCCACGCATCTGCCGTACACCCCGCGTCGAGCATGATCTCCAGGTAGCGTGCGGGGTGCGCCACAGCCTCGTCGTGGCGCAACACGCCGGCGAGTTTGCCGGCCCATCCGGGCGAGTCGGCCACGTCCCGCATCAGGGTGTGGGACGGGGAGGAGAAGTTGCCCGGCACCTGGAGGGCGAACCACGCCCCGGGCTTCAATGCCTTGAGCCAGGTGGCAAGGAGTTCCGGGTGCCCGGGGACCCATTGCAGGGCCGCGTTGCTCACCACCACGTCGGTGTCCGCGGACGGCAGCCAGGAAGCGATGTCCCCATGGCTGAACTCCAGTCGCGGCGCTGTCTGCCGGTGCTGCTCCGCCGTGGCCAGCATCTCGGCGGATGAATCCAGTCCAACCACCCGCGCGGAAGGCCAGCGGGCGGCGAGCGTGGCGGTCAGGTTGCCGGGGCCGCAGCCGAGGTCCACCACCTCCCGCGGGGCGTCGGCAAGGATGCGGCCGGTCAGGTCAAAGAACGGACGCTGCCGGTAGTCGCCGAACTGGACGTATTTGGCGGGATCCCACACATGGCCTCCGGTTGTTGCTGACGGTTGTTCGTGGACGGTCTGCCCGGACGGTTGATGGTCCAGACATCGCGAGCCTAGCGCCGGGCCGGGGCGAAATGGTTGAGGGACGCGCTGGCACTAAGCTGGAAGGCAATGAAACTCGTTGAACAGCTCCCCGCCCCGTCCGCACGGATCACCACCGGAACCGGCGCGGACCCGGACACGCTGTACGAGCGCTTCGTGGAGTGGACTGAAAGCCGCGGCCTGCAGCTCTACCCCGCCCAGGACGAGGCGATCATGGAACTGGCCTCGGGCGCCAACGTGATCCTCGCAACGCCCACCGGCTCCGGGAAGTCCCTGGTCGCCATTGCCGCCCATTTCCAGGCGATGGCCCGCGGCGAGCGTAGCTACTACACGGCCCCCATCAAGGCCCTGGTGTCCGAGAAGTTCTTCGCCCTCTGCGAGATTTTCGGGGCGGAGAACGTGGGCATGATCACCGGTGACTCCGGCGTGAACCAGGACGCCCCGATCATCTGCTGCACCGCCGAGATCCTGGCCAACACCGCGCTCCGCGAAGGCGCCGCGGCCGATCTGGGCGCCGTCATCATGGACGAGTTCCATTTTTACTCCGATCCGCAGCGCGGCTGGGCGTGGCAGGTTCCGCTGCTGGAACTTCCGCAGGCACAGTTCCTCCTGATGTCCGCAACGCTGGGCGACGTGAGCCGCTTCGAAGCCGGCATGACCGAACTGACGGGGCGGCCCACCACCACTGTCAGCTCGGCGGAGCGCCCGATTCCGCTGCATTACTACTACCGCGAGACGCCGGTCCATGAAACCCTCGAAGAACTGCTGGGCACCAAGGAAGTGCCGGTCTATGTGGTGCATTTCAGCCAGGCGGAAGCCATTGAGCGCGCGCAGACGCTCATGAGCATCAACGTGTGCACGCGCGAGGAAAAGGACAAAATCGCCGAGCTCATCGCGAACTTCCGCTTCGCGGCGGGCTTCGGCAAGACCTTGAACCGCTTGGTCCGGCACGGCATCGGCGTGCACCACGCGGGCATGCTGCCCAAGTACCGCCGTCTTGTGGAGCAGCTGGCCCAGGCAGGCCTGCTCAAGGTCATCTGCGGCACGGACACGCTGGGCGTGGGGATCAACGTGCCCATCCGCACCGTCGTGCTCACCGCACTGAGCAAGTACGACGGCGTACGCACCCGGCTGCTTAACTCCCGTGAGTTCCACCAGATTGCCGGAAGGGCCGGCCGTGCCGGTTACGATACGGCCGGCACCGTGGTGGTCCAGGCCCCCGAGCACGTGGTGGAGAACGTCAAGGCGATGGCCAAGGCCACCGCCAAGTTCGGTGATGACCAGCGGAAGCTGCGCCAGGTGGTGAAGAAGAAGCCGCCTGAGGGGTTCGTGTCCTGGGGCCAGCCCACGTACAACCGGCTGGTGGACTCCGTCCCCGACCCGCTGAACTCCAGCTTCACCGTGACCCATGCGATGCTCATGAACCTCATGGAGCGTCCGGGCGACCCGTTCCACGCCGCCCGGCGGCTCCTCACCGAGAACCACGAATCCCGCCCTTCCCAGCTGCGGCTCATGAAGAAGGCCCTAGGGATCTACCGGGAGCTGCTCGCGGCCGAGGTTGTGGAGCGCATCCCTGCTGCGGAGCAGGGGGCGGACGGCCGCACGGTGCGCCTGACCGTCCACCTGCAGCCGAATTTTGCCCTGAACCAGCCGCTGTCCCCGTTTGCCCTGGCCGCGCTGGACCTGCTGGACCCGGAATCGCCGTCATACGCCGTCGACGTGGTCTCCGTGATTGAAGCCACGCTGGAGAAGCCGCGGCAGATCCTCTCTGCGCAGCAGAAGAAGGCACGCGGCGAGGCCGTGGCCGCCATGAAGGCAGACGGCATTGAGTATGAGCAGCGGATGGCCATGCTCGACGACGTCACCTATCCCCAGCCGCTCGCGGAAATCCTGGGCGAGGCCTTCGAGGTGTACCGGAAGGCAGCGCCGTGGGTGGGCGACTTCGAGCTGGCCCCCAAGTCGGTCATCCGGGACATGTACGAGCGCGCGATGAACTTCGGCGAGTTCGTGCAGTTCTACGGCCTTGCCCGCTCCGAAGGCATCGTGCTGCGGTACCTGGCGGACGGCTTCAAGGCGCTCCGGCAGACTGTGCCGCAGGATGCGCTGCGTGAAGACCTCGAGGACCTGATCGCCTGGCTTGGTGAGCTGGTGCGGCAGGTGGACTCCAGTCTGCTGGACGAATGGGAGGAACTGACCTCCGGCGCCGCGCCGACCCCGCACGACGCCCCGCCTCCCCCGCCGCCGTCCCTCACATCCAACATCCGGGCCTTCCGGGTTATGGTCCGCAACGAGATGTTCCGGCGCGTCGAGCTTTTTGCCGACGAGGACGCGACTGCCCTGGGCGATCTCGACGGCGACGCCGGCTGGGATGCGGACCGCTGGGAAGACGTCCTGGACGACTACTTCGACGAACACGAGGACATCGGCACCGGCCCGGACGCGCGCGGTCCGGGGCTGCTCATCATCACGGAGGAGCCCGGCGTCTGGAAGGTCCGTCAGATTTTCGACGACCCCGCCGGGAACCACGACTGGGGAATCTCCGCCGAGGTGGACCTGGCCGCCTCGGACGAGACCGGCACTGCGGTGGTGCGGGTGACCGGAGTCAACAGGCTCTGAGCGGCGGGCCGGACCGAACGGACGAACGGCAGCTGCTAGCCGGCTTGGGCTTCTTCTTCCTGTGGTAGCAGATGCCCATTGGCCTCCAAGGCTTCAGCTCCGGCCGATTGGGCCGCTTCAACCGCACCGCCGAGAATCCTGGCAGTAAGGTCGGCCACCGCCTCCATGTAGCTTCCCGGTTTGGGGTTTTCTGCATAGTCCTCGAGCCATGTCATGGCGACGCGCCCGACGAACTCCATTGTGCTTGCTTCACCGGACATTGCGATCTCCTGAGGCTGCGGTTGTCTGACTCATCCAGAGTATGTCGCGAGCCTGTGCAATGCTTGGGAGGAGGCAGAGCGTCACCCAACAATCTGGGGGACCCGCCGGCGACGCTGTCGCGGCCCGGCTCCCTGGACCGACTTCCGGGCAACTTCCGGGGCGGCCTTTCGCGGGGCGTACTTCAGGAGGTTGGTAACTGTCCTGGCCTCATCGGACGAGAACCGGTTCCCGGTTTCAGGATCAACCCACGGTTTCGGGTCCGAACTGCCGTCCAGTTCCAGGACGGGCAGGGGCGCGGTGGGCGGTCCGCCGTCTTTGGTCACGAACAGATCCGGGTGTGCGGCAGGATCGTAGTACACACGACGCCGGGGTTCGCGGGTAAGTTCATAGGGGCTGTGGCACGTGTACCCGGCCCAGTGAACGACTTGTGGTTCCCGTTCTGATTCCTGGCGACCCTGGGCGCGCGGACGATCACCCTGAGTGAAGTCGGACGCTGGCCGTGAAACCGACTTTTCGTAGGCCACCCACTGCCCGTCGATCTGAAGGTAAATCAGATCGTGGGCGCCGCCCGGGAAGTATACCGTCACACCCGTGTCTGAAGGTGCCAACGGTGCACTTAGATCTTGACTTGGCACAGCGTTCCCAGTCCCTATTTCATCCATCTGACTGAGCCTCATCATGACGGTTACCTAAAGCATTTCGGTGGCGATGTTGAGCATGCGGCGCAGCGGCTCGGCGGCGCCCCAGAGGAGCTGGTCGCCCACGGTGAAGGCGCTGATGTACTGCGGGCCCATCTCGAGCTTGCGGATACGGCCCACCGGGATGTTCAGGGTGCCGGAGGCAGCCACCGGGGTGAGGTGGGCCATCGACGCTTCCTTGGTGTTGGGCACAACCTTGGCCCATTCGTTGTCCTCATCGAGCAGCTTCTCGATTTCGGCAACGGAGAGGTCCTCGCGCAGCTTGAGCGTGAGCGCCTGGGAGTGCGAACGCATGGCGCCGATCCGGACGCAGAGGCCGTCCATGATGATGTGGTTCTCCTCGGAGGTGCCGAGGATCTTGTTGGTCTCGACACCGGCCTTCCATTCTTCCTTGGACTGGCCGTTACCGAGATCGGCGTCGATCCACGGGATGAGGGAGCCGGCCAGCGGCACACCGAACTGGGTTGCATCAATGCCAGTGCGCTGGTGGGCCAGCACCTTGCGGTCGATGTCCAGAATGGCCGACGCGGGGTCACTCAGTTCCGTGCTGACCTCGGCGTGGAGGGTCCCGAACTGGCTGAGCAGTTCGCGCATGTGACGGGCACCGCCGCCGGAGGCGGCCTGGTAGGTCATGGACGTGCCCCACTCGACGAGGCCGTTCTTGAAGAGCCCGCCGAGGCCCATGAGCATGCACGAGACGGTACAGTTGCCGCCGATGAAGTCCTTGACGCCGTTGGCCAGTCCCTTGTCGATGACGTCGCGGTTGATGGGGTCAAGGACGATGATGGAGTCATCGTTCATGCGCAGGGTGGAGGCGGCGTCGATCCAGAGGCCGTCCCAGCCCCGGCTGCGCAGCTCGCCGTGGACCTGCTTGGTGTAGTCCCCGCCCTGGGCGGTGACAATAATCGGCAGCTTCGCCAATGTCTCGACATCGAACGCGTCCTCGAGCTTGCCGGCCCCGTCAGCGAAAGTCGGGGCGGCACCTCCCGCGTTTGAGGTGGAGAAAAATACCGGGTTGATGCTGGCGAAGTCGCCCTCGTCCTGCATGCGCTGCATCAGGACGGAGCCGACCATGCCGCGCCATCCGACCAGGCCGACGGAGGGGGTAGCTGCTGTAGTCATCTAGCGCGCCTTAGAACATGACCCCGTGGAGAAGCAATCCGGTGGACTCCCGCTGGAAGGGACCTTGCGGTGTGGACTCGTGCGTACCCGACGGCCCTGTGCCGGGGCCCCCACCCAGCGGCGGGAGGCCGAGGCGTTTCGGGTGTCCGGCGCGATATGGGTCGGGCTGGATTTCCGGCGAACAGCGTGTCTTCGGGGACCTCGGTGCCCTTCATCAGAAAAGCGTCAGCCCCAACCGTCGAGCCGTCGCGCATCGTCACGCCGTAGTGGACGAAGGCTGACACGCCGAGAGTGCAGCGGTTACCCAGAACGATGTAGCCGGACTTGAAGGTTCCATCTTCCAATGAATGGCCTTGGATGATTGTTCCCTCATTGAACGCGCAGTCATCGCCGACCGTTACGAGTGTGTGCTCCGGTATTCCCAGGCCGGCATCATAAAGCCGCCTGCCGACTTTAACGCCGAGCAGTCTCCAGATCAAAGGCTTGAACGGGGTCCCGTTAAAGGGTGCGCCTGACATCAGCTTCCAGAGCCGTTCATGGTGCCAGAAATAAGGGTCGTAGATGGAGCAGTACTGCGGCTTCAGGCGCCTAAAGCCCAGGACCGCTCGCTCCGCCAGCACGGTAACCAGTATGCCGAATACCAGTGTAGCCAGCGTCGAGAGGGCAATAGCCGCGACACCGAGGAAACCGTACTGCGCCACGGCCACAGAGCCCCAGAGGGACGCAATGAAGAATAGGAACCAGTTCAGGGTTAGGAACAACACCATAGTGATGATGTTGTGGCGGTTTTTCGCTGGCAGGAGCCGTTTTTTCGCCTCGTCGGTCTTGAGTTCATCAAACTCAGCATCACGCTGGACGGAGCGCGGAATCTCGAATGGCGGCGAGCCCAGCAAGCCCACATCAGTCCGGACCGGGCCCTCGATCGGGACCATCACCTTGGTGGCTAGGAGGCAGTTCTCTCCCACCCTGGCTCCGATCGGAAAGGTGATGTCATTTCCGAGGAAGTTACGGCCCGCTATCCTCACCCGGGAGAGCCGGAAGGAGGTACTCGAGAAGTCCGCGTTCATCAGGTTGAGTCCGTCTGACACCATCGTTCCGGTGCCTACTGTGCTCAAGAAAGGGGATTCGTGGGCCACCGCGGGACCAAAATTCGATCCAGTCTGCTCGACCTTGCACAGGTTGTAACCAAGGGCACGCAGGTAATGGACAATGTACGAGCTGTCGCCGAAAAGCGTTTTGTAGACTCCTGCATTGGAAATCCGGGCGATCAGCCGCTGGATGGAGAAATGCACTCCGTAGAGCGGGTAGACCTTATCTGGCTTGAGGAAACAATTGAGCAGACGCGGAACGCTGAGGATGAAGAGTAGCCCGCCAATGAGTCCGGAGATGTACAAGACCAGAGTGGCGGCCATGATGTGCAGGTAGAAGTAAGACTGGCCCAGATTCAGGTGCCCGGTGGACAGATAGGAGGGCAGCAGGCCTGTGAGTGCAAGGAGGCCGACAGGAAGAACGAGGAAGAAGCGGGCGAAAAGCTGAAACAGGCTGAAGATGACCCTCCGGCGGGTTGTGCAGCTCGCCGGCGGGACCCGCCGATAGTTTGCGCTGGCAGGTACAGCTGGGGAACCGTGCCAGACCTGTCCGTCGGGTACAGCTTGGGAGGCGTGAAGCGAGGAAGCGTGCCCCAGTTGGGTGTCGTTCCCCATGGAGGCCCCAATGTCCAGTGTCGTCTTCTCAGAGATCAGGACATTATTCCCCAGCGTCACGGGGCCTGTCTCGATCACACCGGGCTGGGCCCGGTAGCAGAGGAAGGTGGCGTCCTTGTGGATCACCGTATCGTCGCCGACGGTGAGCAGGTCTGGGCAAGCCGGTACCGTTCGGGAAAAGATCACCGCGCCCTTCCCGATTTTGGCGCCAAGAAGCCGCAGATAAAGGACATAGAGCGGTGAGCCGGCGAACATCACTAGGGGGTTGGCACGCGTCAGTGTCTTCACTATCCAGAAGCGGATGTAATCCAGGCTCCAGAGCCTGATCTGCCGCGATTTCCACCTGCCGACGAGGATCCACTTGAGCAGGACCGGAGTAAGCGACAGCACCACGAACACGGCGCCACCAAAACCGACCGAACGCCACCAGGTCTCAATTACACCGTTTGCCCCTGACATCCAGGTAAATCCGACCACTAGCAGCCAGGCTGCATACATTGTGTAGCCGAGGAAGAATGCCAATTGGATGACACCGCACATGGCGTACTTGAAGGTGCTGGGAAGTGTCACGGCGGCATCCGCCACGAGATGGCGCCGGGGCGCTGTCGGTTGAGCAGCTGCTTCAGGTTGCGTTGCCGTGAGCACAGCGGCCAGCTGCCCCACAGTGGGATGCTGATAAATGTCTTGCATCGCTGCCGGTGGCAGGTCCGTTTCCTGTCTGACACGTGCACAAAAATGCGCCATGAGTAATGAGTTGGCGCCCAGGTCGTTAAAAAAGTGCGCGTCTGTGGAGATGCGGTCAACCTTCAGTATGGCCCCAAGGTGCTCGGCCAACGCCGTTTCCACCGGTGTTGCCGGGGCAGTGTAAGTTCCTGTGCCGGCCAAGCTGATTCTGCTGGACGGGCGCGGCAGCCGCTTTCGGTCCGTCTTGCCGCTGGGCATCACGGGGAGAGACTCGAGCTGCTCAAAGTAGGAAGGGACCATGTAGCCGGGAAGCCGGGTGCGTAGCATCCGGTAAATTTCATGGGCCTCAATGCTCTCGGTATCGTGGCGAAGCGTGTAGTAGGCCGCGAGTTCCACCTGCCCCGGCTCCGGCTCGAAGGTATGAACCACGCCCTGGGCGATTCCTGGGTACTGTAAAAGGAAAGACTCTATCTCCGCGAGTTCGATGCGGTATCCGCGGATTTTGACTTGGGTGTCGATGCGTCCCAGGTACTCGATTTCCCCGTCCTTGTTTATCCTTCCCAGATCGCCCGTGCGGTAGATTCTCCCCGACGGGTTGTTGCTGATCTCTAGGAAGTCGGGAACAAACGCCTTCTCCGTCAGGTCCGGGCGATTCACGTAGCCCCGCGCAAGGCCCACTCCAGCCAGCCCTATTTCCCCGGCTTCCCCCAGTGGAAGTGCACGGCTGTCGGCGGGATCCAGGATTACAGCCGTATAGGTTGGCAGCGGGACCCCCAGCGAGACAGGGCCGTCCGGGTCCACGAGGGCCCACGTGGCCGTCACGGTCGCTTCTGTGGGTCCGTAGACATTGAGGAAACGGCGTCCGGGAACGTGCCAGCGCGTCACCAGATCCCTGGGACACGCTTCACCGGAGACGAGCAGGAAACGCAGCTCGGGCAGATCTTCATCAATAGTTGCGAGCAAAGTCGGCACGCAGCACAGGGCGCTGATTCGTTTCGCGACCAGGTAGGAAGCAAGGTCAGCGCCGAGAAGGGTGGAACCTGCGGGCTTTGGAACCAGCGTGGCTCCGGCCAGCCAGGAAACCCAGATTTCTTCAACGGAGAAGTCGAACGCAATGGTCATCCCCTGGTAAACGCGGTCGGTGGGCTCGATCCCATAGAGGGCGGAGGCGACGCGTACAAAGTTGCAGATGCTTGCGTGCTCTACCGCCACGCCCTTTGGCCTGCCCGTAGATCCGGACGTGTAAATGATGTAGGCGAGTTCATCCGCCGTCCCGCCCTCCAAGGGTTCTTCAATGCGGGACGGATCCTGGGCGTCCACCTGCGCGCTGACGTCGTCCAGGCAAATCGTCAGCGCGGCAACTTCAGGGAGCAGATCCTTGAGATGTGACAGCGAGAGGACAGTGGTCACATCGGAGTCTTCGACGATGTACTTGAGCCGGTCTGGGGGGAAGCCCGGATCCAGCGGAACATATGCGGACCGTATCTTGAGCACACCCAGCATTGCGACGTAGGCGTACGACGGCTGATCGAACAGCAATGCGATGCGGTCCCCCGGCCGCGCTCCGGCGGCGAGGAGATAGCGTGCTAACTGGTTGGCCCGCCGATCCAGCTCCTCGTACGTAAGGACAGTATCTTCTGCGTCCACGGCGAGTTGATCGGCGCGGCCCTGGTCTGTATAGGCGTCACAGCGCGCCTCAAACAGCTGGTTCAGCCGTTCCCCTCTGCTCCACCTTGCCACGTGATCAGGAAAGGCGGATGTCAAGACCGGCCCGGCCCCATTCCGCCCCGTTGTCAGGATGCCCCGCAGCTCCGCGGGGCGGATATCGCCACGGCTCTGCATCTTCACGCTTTTGGTCATTTTGCTGGTTCCTTCATTGGACTTGACATTTCGCAGGCGTGTTCCCTTCCCATGGCCGTGTCAGCTTGACCGGCGAACTCCCTGAAGACTGTGAACAGCCGGCGAAACAGGAGCGGGCGAAGACGATCGCCGGCCGTCCTCGGAGCTCTCCAGCCGACTGGTGCCGCCAGACCGTGGTCCGCGGGCGACGGCAAGCCTCAGGCCGCTCCCAGAAATCTTGCCGGCTCCGTCCGTGGCCAGGCCGAATGCTAACCGCACTGCGCGGACCGCCTTCTCCAACTGGTCCGTCCCCGTAACTGCACTTAGGCCTGTCTCTGAGATTTCAATGAGGTCGAGGTCCACCCCAGCCTTTGACAGGGCCGTGAAGAAGGTGGAGAAAACCGCAGGAGATGAACGCATGCCTAGTCCGGACAGGACCACCTTGCCGGCTCGGCCATTGTGCTGCAGATCCTGAAAGTTGAGATCGCTTTGCTGAGCGCGCAGCACGGACAAAACAGTTGCTGCCTGCGCCGCCGGCAGCGAAAATACGATGTCGGCGCGCTGGCCAGGTCCTGACCGCTTCTGAACGACGGTTTGAATGTTGATTCCCGATTGCGACAGGTGGCGGAAAAGGGTCGACATGTTTTCGGGATCGTCGCGGAGGCCGGCCACGCCAATTTCCGCAAGGGCCTCGCAGCCCGACACTTCGGTGATCACAGCTTGCTCGGGTGCTGGCCTGCTGAAGGGACTTCGGTCGAGACCGGGCAGAATCAAAGTCCCCATCTCGTCGCTGAAGGACGATCTGACGTGGATGGGAAGACCAAAGCGGCGCGCGTATTCAACGCTGCGCAGGTGCATGACCTTGCTGCCACAGGCGGCGAATTCGAGCATCTCCTCGCTGGATAAGGCGGCTATCTTTCGTGCCGTAGGCACGATGCGGGGATCCGCGGTGTACACACCATCCACGTCCGTGTAGATTTCACAGATGCCGGCGCCAAGGGCCGCGGCGAGAGCCACAGCTGTCAGGTCTGACCCGCCCCGTCCGAGCGTCGTGACCCGGCGGCCTTTCTGCGTCCTGCCTTGAAAGCCGGCAACAATCGGTACAGTGTCGTGGTCGAGGCAGGTCCGGATGCGTCCGGGCCGGACATCGGTTATGCGTGCTTTACCGTGAACGCTGTCTGTGATCAGGCCAGCCTGACTGCCAGTGAACGTCCGCGCCGCCTGGCCGCAGTCCACCAGGGCCATGGCCAACAGGGATGATGAAACAGCTTCCCCCATGCTGAGCAGGGCGTCCAACGCTCCCGGATTGGGATTCTGGGAAACACCCGCAGCCAGATCGCACAACTGGTCAGTAGTGTCGCCCATGGCGGACACCACGGCAACCACCTGATATCCTGCCTCCCGTGTTTTAGCTATCCTGCGGGCGGCCCTGCAGATGCCGGCTGCGTCAGCCACCGATGATCCGCCAAACTTTTGTACGATCAGGGAACCCCGCGGAACCGTCGGTCCTACATCCTCATACTGAGGCCGGCTCCACTCGGTCCAGAGGGGGGCGGTCGCCACACCGTGGCCCCTTGCCCGCTCTGCCGGCTGCGGCGCACCGTGGCCTGCAGTGGCTTCGGTTGACTCTGCAGATCCGAAGGAATCGTGATCTGCCGGAGGTACAAGTGGCATGCTCATTGGATATCCGCAATCCTTACATCGTTGTACGGCGGTTATTCCTTCTCAGGCCCAATCGAGTGATCCAGCGGAGTCAGGCGACGGTTTTCAGGACTGTTCTGTGGCCTAGCACGGATTCGGCTGCTCCGGCCAAAATTGCCAGGCCAAGATCCAGGTCCTCGGCGCTTATCGTGAGTGCAGGCATGGTCTTGAGCACTTCACCTTCCGGTCCCGAAGTCTCCACCAGAAGGCCGCGGGCAAATGATTCAGCTGCAATACGCCCTGCTGCTTTGGTATCGGAATAGTGAATTCCGGCCAGCATGCCCCGGCCCCGAACCGTGGCTCCGCTAGCAGAGGCTGCAATTCGCGCCAGTCCCGTGTGCAGCTGTGCTGATCGGGCCGCTGTTCGCGACTCAAAATCTGAATCCTGCCAGAAATGCTCCAGCGCCGCCGCGCCGGTCACGAATGCCGGATTATGCCCGCGAAAAGTACCGTTGTGCTCTCCCGGCTTCCAAATATCCAACTCGGGCCTGAACAAAGTCAGGGCCAAAGGTAAACCGAAGCCCGAAATGGATTTCGAAAGACACACAATGTCCGGGACGATGCCTGAATCTTCGAAACTGAAGAAGGTCCCTGTTCGCCCGCACCCCGCCTGAACATCATCAACGATGAGGAGGATCCCGAATTCATGGCAGATGTCCGCCAAATTCCGGAGCCAGCACGCGCGCGCCGCCCTCAGCCCGCCCTCGCCCTGAACAGTTTCGACAATGACGGCAGCAGGTCTTTCGAGACCCGATCCTGAGTCCTTCAGCGCCAGGCGGAGCCATTGAAGTCCGGCGCCCTCCTCATCGAGGAATCCGTCATAGGGAATGCTGGAGGCGTTGGTCAGGGGGACGCCGGCGCCATGACGTTTCATGGCGTTTCCGGTTACAGCCAGCGAGCCGAGCGTCATCCCGTGGAATGCGTTGGTGAAGCCAAGGATGTGTGGCCGCCCGGTGACCTTTCTGGCCAGCTTCAGCGCTGCTTCTACACAATTTGTGCCGGTGGGACCCGGAAACATCACTTTATATTCAAGATTTCTGGGCTTGAGAATGACCTCCTGGAACATTTGAAGGAACCGCCGCTTCGCGGAGGTCTTCATGTCCAAAGAGTGAATGACAGCCCCGGACAACAAATAGTCCACGAGCGGTTGAAGAAGTGCCGGGTGGTTATGCCCGTAGTTCAGGGCTCCGGCGCCCGAAAAGAAATCAAGATACTCTCGGCCGTCCTCACCGTAGAGCCTGCTGCCGGTCGCACGCTCGAAAACGGTGTCCCAACCACGGCAATAGCTGCGGACTTCGGATTCGAGTGACTCAAAAATGTCTTGCATAGGGGTAGCTTCCTGCCAGCTTGTGTATCACGGGCCAGGACGTCTGCGTCCTTCCCATTCACCTTTCAAAGACAGCCGCGCAATTGCGGCGAAACGGAACACTGCGGTTGCCATTTATTTTCCCCAGCAGCGAATAACTAGCTATCCACCGTGAATCCTCCACGGATGCACTAACGCCATTCAAACCTGCTAAAACGACAGTAGGCAGGTTCACAGGCTCGCCGCAACCGTCCTGAGTACCTGCATAGTTGACGTGGCCAATACCTACATACTTGAACACTCGCCTGCGTAGTGCGGGGTGTACCTGACTCTTGGAAGAAGCCTTCCTCAGCCCTGGGGCAAGCGGTAGCTTTCTACCATGGACGCGTTCCGCCCGAGGCGAAGGTTGTGTGGGAACACAGCAGGAGTCTTTATCGCTGCAGCTGCGGCAATCATACTCTCGGCGTGTTCATCACCTGCCGGGAGGGCTCCGCTTGGGGCGCCGCCGGCTGTCACGCTGCCGGCTGTGACACTGCCGGCCCAGGAACCGCCTCTCGCGATAAGTCCGACGGCCACGCCGGCGCCGGAGACGGCCGCTGCGGCGCCGGAGACGGCCACTGCGGCGCCGGAGGCGGCCACTGCGGCGCCGGAGAATACAGCCAGCCAGGTGCGGGCTGCTTTCGCCAGCAGGAATCTCATGAAGCACCTTGAGGCGCTGCAAAAAGTAGCGGATGGGGCAGGAGGTAATCGAGCGGCAGGAACCGCCGGTTACGAGGCATCGGCCCGGTATGTCGAGGGGCAGCTGCGATCTGCCGGGTACAAGCCGGTCCGGCAGACTTTCACGTACCGGGACGAGCGTCGTGAGGCTGATGTGGAAACATTCAACATCCTCGCGGACACTGCGGGCGACCCGGCCCACACCATTGTGGTGGGCGGGCATCTCGACTCAGTACGAAGGGGACCAGGGATAAATGACAATGCCAGCGGCGTCGCCGCCATGATCGAGACTGCCCGCTGGATGACCGAGACCGGGATCCAGCCGAAAAACAGGGTACGGTTTGCTTTCTGGGGCGCCGAAGAGGTTGATCTCCTGGGTTCCAGGCACTACGTGGACACCCTTAGCGATAGCGAAATTTCGCAGACGATGCTGAATCTCAACCTGGACATGGTCGCCTCACCCAACGGCGGACGGTTCGTCCACGATGGTGACGGCTCTAGCTTTGGACATGCCGGCCCCCGAGGTTCGGGCGAAATCGAGCGCCAGTTCTTCGAATACTTCGCAAAGAACTCGATGGCCGCGGAGGCAACTGAGCTCGATGGCGAGTCGGATTACGAACCCTTTGTTGGGGCGGGCATCCCCGTGGGAGGGCTATTCTCCGGAGATGATGATCGAAAAAACTCCGGGCAGGTGACGGAGTTCGGTGGCATCGCAGGCGAAGATCACGATCCCTGCTACCACAGCAGCTGCGACGACATAGAGAACGTCGACCCCACACTGCTGAAGGACATGGCCGGCGCCTTGGGCTACGTCACGCTTGCCTTTGCCATGACGCCGCCCTGATTGGCACCCATCTAGAAATCTAAGAGAACCGCCACCGCTGCAGTGAAGGAATCAGGCAACCCAACCGAAGTTGGGTTCACAGCGTCGAGCAGCCACCGCTTGGAGCGGCACAGTTGTTCCGGCAGCAGTGGAACGGGGCCCGCTACGTCGACGAGACCCGGGTCGACGACGGCCAGCCCCCTGCCCAGCGCTTTGAGGACTGCTTCCTTGCGCGTCCATAGGCGTGTCTGGGCACTCGCCCGGAGTGCGGGCTCCACTCTCTCAAGGTGTTCCCGTTCACGCTCCGAAAGGGCAACTGCCCCGAACCCTTCGAAGCTTGCGGCTGTGCTGCCCTCAAGGTCCACGCCGACTCCCCGCACCTGTTCGTCGGTTGTCGTGGCCAGCAGGCACCAGTCCCCCGCCCGGCTCAGGCTCGCCAGTATGGTGGGCCCGGACGGGCCAGCCTGATATCGGGGCGTTCCGTGGACGCGGTCGTCCCGGGAGCACTCCTGGCAGACGTAGTCGGCGTGCAGTGCCCCAGCATCGACTCCTGCGGCTTTTGCGGCCAGAAGCCGCAGCGCTACGCGTCCAGCCAGGAACCTGTTGCGCTGCAGTTCGGAATGGAACGAGGCCGCCCGCTGACGCTCGCCATCGTCCAGAGCATCGGCCTGGCGGAGGTCCACGCTGGACAGCATCACAGCGGCCAGAATGATTCGGCTGATTCCTGGTTCGGCCGGCCTTTCCACACCGCCTCCGGAAGGGTTGCTGCACTGTTAATAGGTCGTTGGAGTCAACAGCCTATACGCCGGTGGCGTCCTGCCCTGCATGCCGCCGGCCTGATCCAGCCAGCCCGAACCCAGTAAGCTCGAACTCATGAGTGTAATCCGTCCCGCCACACCCGCCGACGTTCCCGTAATCCTGCAGTTGATTCACGAGCTGGCAGTCTACGAAAAGGAACCGGACGCCGTCCGCAACACCCCCGAGATGCTCACCGAGGTGCTCTTCGGCAGCAACCCGCGCGTGTACGCCAACATGGCCGAGAACGAGGACGGCGAGGTGCGTGGCTTCGCACTCTGGTTCCTGAACTACTCAACGTGGGAGGGCGTGCACGGGATCTATCTGGAGGACCTCTACGTCACCCCGGAGGCACGCGGCGAGGGCCACGGGAAGGCCCTCTTGCAGCATCTGGCGGCGACCGCCGTCGAACGCGGTTATGCGCGCGTTGAATGGAGTGTCCTGGACTGGAACGAACCGTCCATCAACTTTTACCGGAAGCTCGGTGCGTTCCCGATGGAGGAATGGTCCACATTCCGCCTGACCGGAAAGGCGCTGGCAGAATTCGGCAGGCGCAGCGAGGTTGGTGTCCATGGCTGAGGCAACGCTGGACACCACGGTGCGCAAGGACCCAGTCCATACCGTCCGCGCCCGGCACAAGTTCCGCGGCATGCGCACGGCGGAACATTACTTCACGGTGCCGCTGGACCATTTTGCCGGTCCGGACGGAGAAGACGGGGCAGAGACCATCACCGTCTTCGCCCGCGAGTACGTGGCCGCCGAGCACAGCGAGGCAGAGGTGGCCGACCTGCCGTGGCTCCTGTACCTGCAGGGCGGCCCCGGCGGCCGCGGCAACCGCTTCGCGTCGCTGGGCGGCTGGAGCAAGGCAGCCGCCAAGGATTTCCGCATCCTGATGCTGGACCAACGGGGAACCGGGTTGTCCTCCCCCGTTGACCGCAACACCCTGCCGCTGCGCGGGGATGCCTCGGCGCAGGCGAGGTACCTTGAGCACTTCCGTGCCGACTCGATCGTTGCCGATGCTGAGCTCATCCGCCAGGCTCTGGGCGCCGAGCCGTGGACAGTCTACGGGCAGAGCTACGGCGGCTTTTGCGCGCTCACCTACCTGTCGTTTGCGCCCACCGGACTGCGCGAGGTGCTGATCACCGGCGGGCTTGCCCCGTTGACCGGTTCCCCCGACCGGGTCTACCGCCAGACCTTTCGGCGGGTGGCAGCCCGCAACGCAGAGTACTTCGGCTGGTACCCCGAGGACCGGGAAGCTGTAGACCGGGTCACGAATCACCTCCGCAGCACGGCGGAATATCTCCCGGACGGCTCGCCCCTTACGGTGGAGCGGTTCCAGATGGTGGGATCCTTCCTCGGCGGGAACACCCGGGTGGACAGCCTGCACAACCTGCTGGAGGACGCCTTCGTGGAGACGCCCGGCGGTCCGCGTCTCTCGGACCCGTTCCTCGAGCAGGTACGGACCCTGGTCTCGCGCGCGGCCAACCCCCTGTACGCGCTGATGCACGAATCCATCTACGGCCAGGGTGCGGCCACGGACTGGGCTGCCTGGCGGGTCCTCAGGGAGTTCCCTGAGTTCAGCCCGGAAGCCGCCGAGGTGCTCCTGACCGGCGAGATGGTCTACCCGTGGTACTTCGAACAGGATCCTGCGCTGAGCCCGCTCAAGGACGTCGCGGAACTGCTGGCGGCCAAGGCTGACTGGAAGCCGCTCTACGACACGGCGCAGCTGGCGGCCAACATCGTGCCGGCGGCCGCAGCCGTCTACCGCGACGATATCTACGTGGACCACGGACTCTCCCTGGAGACCGCGGCCGCCGTCCGCAAGCTGAAGACCTGGGAAACCGGCGAGTTCCACCACGACGGCATCGCCGACGACGGTGAGGCCATCTTCGGCCGCCTGCTCGGCATGGTCCGCTCGGTCCGGTAAGCCAGGCAACAAACAAGCCCAGCACAAGCCAAAGCAACCCCGGCCACCAGAGTGGCCGGGGTTGCTTTGCTGCCGAAACGGATCAGGAGAGCCTAGTCGACGTCGCTCAGGCTCTTCCGGGCGTCCTCCTCGAGGCGGGCGTCCAGCTTGGCCTTCTGCGCGCCGGAGCTCACCAGGCTGGCGATCACGGCGATGATGATCGTGCCGATGATGACGGCGAGGGACACATAGGTGGGGATCTCCGGAGCCCACTCAATGTGGTGCCCGCCGTTGATGAACGGCAGTTCGTTGACGTGCATGGCGTGCAGGACCAGCTTCACGCCGATGAAGGCCAGGATGATGGACAGGGCGTGCTTCAGGTAGATGAGGCGGTTCATCAAGCCGCCGAGCAGGAAGTACAGCTGCCGCAGACCCATCAGCGCGAAGATGTTGGCCGTGAACACGATGAAGGCGCTTTGCGTGAGGCCGAAGATTGCCGGGATGGAGTCCACAGCGAACAGCAGGTCGGTCATGCCGATGGTGATGAAGACGATCACCATCGGGGTGAAGACCTTCTTGCCGTCGACCGTGGTGCGCAGCTTGCCGCCGTCGAACTTCTCCGACATGGGAATGACCTTGCGGAGCTTGGTGATGAGGGCGTTTTCCTTGTCCTCTTCGTCTTCACCCTCGTCCTGCGCCTGCTTCCAGGCGGTCCAAAGGAGGAAGGCGCCGAAGATGTAGAAGACCCAGCTGAACTGCTCGATGACGATGGCGCCGAGCATGATGAAGATGCCACGCAGGATCAGCGCGATGATGATGCCCACCATCAGCACTTCCTGCTGGTACTTACGAGGCACCGAGAAGCGGGCCATGATGATGATGAAGACAAACAGGTTGTCGATGCTGAGGCTGTATTCAGTCACCCAGCCGGCCACGAACTGGCTGCCGTACTCGGGTCCCGTGAACATGAACATGGCACCGGCGAACACGAGGGCCAGTGCCACGTAGAAGGCCACCCAGAGGCCGGCTTCCTTCATGGAGGGTTCGTGCGGACGCCGCACTACCAGAAGCAGGTCCATAAGGAGGATGATGCCGAGGACGACAAACGAGCCGACCTCGAACCAGACGGGAAGTTCCACAAAAATGCCTTTCGCAGGGTACAGAAAACCGGTGTAAGTCTCTCCGGCGAACCTGTGCACTTGGTGCTGATGTGGCTGCCCGCTACGCCCGGCAAGGCATCTGTGCCCTGCGTGCTGACGTTCGTAGCGCTTGGGATACTCCCCTACGTGACCTCAACTTTACCCTAGAGGCGGCGCACGATGCGCCACGTGACGTTCGCGCCCCAACGACTTCCAGTGGCTTTCCGGCCGGCCGCGCCCGGCGGGCCGCGCCCCCGGCCGGCCCCCTGTCAGCCTTAGGCGTGCCCGGCCGACTGCATCTGGCGCAGTTCCTTCTTCAGCTCGGAAACCTCATCGCGGATCCGGGCAGCCACTTCGAACTGCAGTTCGGCGGCCGCTCCGTGCATCTGCTCGGTCAGCTGTTCGATCAGCCCCACCAGGTCCTCGGCAGGTGCTGCAGCCAGCCCGTCGGCGCGGACAGTGGCTGCGCCCTTGGCGGCGGACTTGCCGCGCTTGGCGCCCTTAGCGAGGCGGTTGTTGTTGAGCAGCTCCTGGGTATCCGCGTCTTCCTTGGCCAGCTGGTCAGTGATGTCGGCAATCTTCTTCCGCAACGGCTGCGGATCGATGCCTCTTTCCGTGTTGTACGCCACCTGGATGGCGCGGCGCCGGTTGGTCTCCTCGATGGCGTGGGCCATGGAGTCGGTGATGCGGTCGGCATACATGTGCACCTGTCCGGAGACGTTACGTGCGGCGCGGCCGATCGTCTGGATCAGCGAGGTGGACGACCGCAGGAATCCTTCCTTGTCGGCGTCCAGAATGCTCACCAATGAGACTTCGGGCAGGTCCAGGCCTTCCCGGAGCAGGTTGATGCCCACCAGGACGTCGAACGTGCCCATCCGGAGTTCACGGAGCAACTCCACGCGCCGCAGGGTGTCCACGTCCGAGTGCAGGTACTCCACCTTCACGCCGTGGCCCAGCAGGTAGTCGGTCAGGTCCTCCGCCATCCGCTTGGTGAGCGTGGTGACCAGGACGCGTTCGTTCTTCTCAGTCCGCGTCTTGATTTCACCGAGCAGGTCATCGATCTGGCCCTTGGTGGGTTTGACGACCACTTCGGGGTCGATCAGGCCGGTGGGCCGGATGATCTGCTGGACAAAGCCGTCAGCCTTGCCGAGCTCGTACTTTCCGGGGGTGGCGGACAAGTAGACGGTCTGGCCCACGCGCTGGAGGAATTCGTCCCACTTGAGCGGGCGGTTGTCCATGGCGGAGGGCAGGCGGAACCCGAAGTCCACCAGGTTCCGCTTGCGGGACATGTCGCCCTCGTACATCGCGCCGATCTGCGGGACGGTGACGTGGGATTCATCGATCACCAGCAGGAAGTCGTCAGGGAAATAATCAAGGAGGCAGTGCGGAGCCGTTCCGGGGTCACGGCCATCAATGTGTACGGAGTAGTTCTCGATGCCGTTGCAGAAGCCCATCTGCTGCATCATTTCGAGGTCGTACGTGGTGCGCATCCGCAGCCGCTGTGCTTCGACGAGTTTGTTCTGGCTTTCCAGGACCTTCAGCCGGTCGGCAAGTTCGTCTTCGATCCGCTTGATTGCCCTGGCCATGCGGTCCGGTCCGGCAACGTAGTGCGAGGCCGGGAAGACGTACATTTCCTCCTCGTCCCGGATCACCTCTCCGGTCAGCGGATGCAGCGTGTGGATGTTTTCAATCTCGTCGCCGAAAAACTCGATCCGGATGGCCAGTTCCTCGTACATGGGAATGATCTCCACGGTGTCGCCGCGGACCCGGAAGGTGCCCCGGTGGAAGTCCATGTCATTGCGCACGTACTGCATGGAGACGAATTTCCGCAGGAGGTCGTCACGGTTCATCTCATCACCCTTGCGGAGAGTGACCATGCCGGCGATGTACTCTTCCGGCGTGCCGAGGCCGTAGATGCAGGACACCGTGGCTACCACGATCACGTCGCGGCGGGTCAGGAGGGCGTTGGTAGCCGAGTGGCGGAGCCGCTCCACTTCCTCGTTGATGGAGGAGTCCTTCTCGATGAAGGTGTCCGTCTGCGCCACATAGGCCTCAGGCTGGTAGTAGTCGTAGTAGGAGACGAAGTATTCCACCGCGTTGTTGGGCAGCAGCTCGCGGAACTCGTTGGCCAGCTGCGCCGCGAGGGTCTTGTTCTGGACCATCACCAGGGTGGGCCGCTGCACCTGCTCCACCAGCCACGCTGTGGTGGCGCTCTTGCCGGTGCCCGTGGCGCCCAGCAGGACCACGTCCTTTTCACCGTTCTTGATGCGTTCGGTGAGTTCGGCGATGGCCGCCGGCTGGTCACCAGCCGGCTGGAACTCGCTGATGACCTCGAAGGGGGCAACGACGCGGTTGATCTCCTGCGCAAGACTCATGCATCTAATCTACCGCCGGCCACCGACAGGAAGCCCTGATTCAGCTTTGGGCTGTACCGGTCACCTGCCGGCGGCGTTGGCGGAGGCGGAAATGTATGACGGCGGCTGCCAGCCGCTGCTTTCGGCCCACCGTTCCATTCCGGGAGCCGCGACGTCCCGGAACCAGGCCTCCTTGTCGTCGGCATAGCCGGAGGTGTTGGCGTCGGACGCGTGCAGTGCGGCCACCCGGCGCTTCTCCGCTGCATACTTCTCCCGTGCGTCCGGGTCGGCGCGAAGCCAGTCGCGAAAGCACAGGGCGAAGCGCCAGCCCGGTGATCCCGCCACCCGGACATGGAGATTTACCGGCCGCCCGGGGTCGGCGTTGCCGTGCAGGCGCTTGGACCACGCAGCGGGGTCGGGGCGTCCGTGGGGGCTGTCCATCAGGATGCCCGGCCAGGGCGGGAACCCCGCGGCACCCAGCAGGGGCGCAATCCTGTCTGCCGTCCCGAGGTCAGGGACCGCGAGCTGCAGGTCAATGACGTCTTTCGCCTCGAGGCCGGGAACCGCCGTCGACCCGATGTGGTCCACCGCCAGGATGGCTTCCGGCGCCGCGGCCTTCAGCCGCTCCGCCAGGCCGGCAGCCTGGCGAGGCCAGTCGGGGTTCGGCGCGGCCAGGACGGGCGCGCCGCTGCGGCCGGCCACTGTGGCCTGGCTGATGTTCCGCGCGAAAGGCAGCAGTCGCTGGTCCCACAGCAAGTCCACCGCGGCCAGCAGCTCCTCGCGCGTGCCCGAGTTGGAGAGGACTACGTCCGCTGCGGCGAGACGGTCCTGCCGGGAGGCCTGGGCGGCCATCCGTGAACGGGCATCCGCTTCAGTCATTCCGCGGTGCTCGGTCATGCGCTGCAGCCGGACCTCTTCGGGTGCATCCACCACCAGAACAAGGTGGAAGTTCCTCTGCTGCCCGGTTTCCACCAGCAGCGGGATGTCCTGCACCACCACCGCGTCCGCCGGGGCGGCCGCCATCACCGCCGCGGCGCGTGCCCGGACCAGCGGATGGACGATGCCGTTGAGCTCCTCACGCCGTTCCGGGTGCTGAAACACGATGGCACCGAGGCGGGGCCGGTCGAGCCGCCCCTCGCCGTCCAGGATCTTCGGGCCGAAGGCGTCCACGACGGCGGCCAGGCCCGGGGTGCCCGGCTCCACGACTTCACGGGCGATCGCGTCGGCGTCAACGAGCACAGCCCCCAACTCCGCCAGGCGTGTTGCCACCAGAGACTTCCCCGAGGCGATGCCGCCCGTCAACCCAATCTTCAGCACTCCCCAAGACTAATCCCCACCGCCCCCCAAGCCTCGCTCCGCTCGCCCAGGGAACCCTGGCGGCGTGGGCCCATGCCCGGACTAGACTTGGGCGGTGCAAGAGCAAGAGAGCAGGCAGTCCGCGTACACCACCCTGGCTGCGGGGGACGGGTTCCGCCACGAGATCGAGATCAAGCGCTCACGGTTCATCACCGTGCTGCGCCGTGCGGTGACCGAAGAAGACGCCCGCGCCCTGGTGTCCGAACTCCGCCGCGAGTTCCATGATGCACGGCACCACTGCTCGGCCTTCGTGCTTGGCCCGGACCGGGACGTCCAGCGCTCCAGCGATGACGGGGAACCCTCCGGCACGGCCGGGATCCCCATGCTGGAGGCCCTGCTCCGCCGGGAAACTGCCCCGGGGGTGACGGACCTCAGCGACGTGAGTGCCGTCGTCGTGCGTTATTTCGGCGGAATACTGCTGGGGGCCGGCGGACTGGTGCGCGCCTACTCCGATTCCGTCTCGACGGCGCTCGAGCTGTCTCCGATGGTGCAACGCCGGCGGCTGCGCATATGCGCCGTGCGGGTACCGCACGCCGCGGCCGGGCGGCTCGAGAACGACCTGCGCAGCGCAGGCTATGCGATGGCCGGGACCGGCTACGAAGCCCAGTCCACGGTGCTGCGGCTCGCCCTGCCGGATGCGGCCGGGGACCTGGCGGCGGCCGCTGACCGGCTGGCCGCACTGACCGCCGGAAGCACTGCCCTCCAGCGCGAGGGCACAGAGTGGATTGACGTCCCGCGCTGACAGCTGATCGAGGAAATCATCAGCTTGCTTAGGAGTTTCCGCTTTCCTAGGGTGGACCTGTAAGGCATCACAGGAAAAGGAGGACTCATGTCAGAGCACAACATCACCGGCAAGAGGGTCGCGTTTCTGCTGACAGACGGCGTGGAGCAGGTTGAACTGACGAGCCCGTGGGACGCGGTCAAGAACGCCGGCGGCGAGCCCGTCCTGGTGGCCCCGAAGAGCGGCAAGCTGCAGGGCTTTGAGGGCGTTGAGAAGGGCGACACCTTCGACGTGGACCTGACCCTTAAGGACGCCAATGCCTCGGACTTCCATGCCCTGGTGATTCCGGGCGGCGTGGTGAACGCCGACCATCTCAGGGTGGACAAGGACGCGCAGGCGTTTGCGCGGAGCTTCTTCGAGCAGCACAAGCCGGTGGCAGCCATCTGCCACGGCCCCTGGCTGCTGATCGACGCGGGCGTCGTCAAGGGCAGGAACCTCACCTCGTACCACGCGCTGGCCACGGACCTCCGGAACGCGGGCGCCAACTGGAGCGACCAGGAAGTCGTGGTGGACCAGGGCTTCGTGACCAGCCGGAAGCCGGACGACCTCCCGGCATTCAACGACAAGGTGCTGGAGGAGATCGCCGAAGGCGAGCACGCCGGCCAGACGGCCTGACGCCGTCAATTCCGGCAGCCCGCACAACAGGCTGCCGGCAACAAAAAAGGTGGCCGCCCCCTTTCGGGGACGGCCACCTTCTTTACTGGCATTCAGCCAGCGCGGGGCAATTAGTTGCCGGTCAGCTTCTCGCGCAGAGCGGCAAGAGCCTCGTCCGAAGCAAGCGTGCCTGCACCGGAATCGGTGGCAGCCGGCTCGGAGGAGTAGCTGGTGGTGCCGGAGTCGCTCTCGCCGGACGTCGCAGCAGCGGCGTCGTCGGCAGCGTGCTGGGCAACCTGCTTCTTGTGTGCTTCCCAGCGGGTCTGGGCGTCAGCGTACTGCTGCTCCCAGGCCGCGCGCTGTGCTTCGTAGCCTTCGAGCCACTCGTTGGACTCGGGGTCGAAGCCCTCCGGGTACTTGTAGTTGCCCTCTTCGTCGTACTCTGCGGCCATGCCGTACAGAGCGGGGTCGAACTCGGTGCTGTCGGCGTCAACGCCCTCGTTAGCCTGCTTGAGGGAGAGGGAGATGCGGCGGCGCTCGAGGTCGATGTCGATGACCTTGACGAACAGTTCGTCGCCAACGGAGACAACCTGCTCAGCCAGCTCCACGTGGCGGACAGCCAGCTCGGAGATGTGGACGAGGCCTTCGATGCCGTCTTCGACGCGAACGAACGCACCGAACGGAACCAGCTTGGTGACCTTACCCGGAACAACCTGGCCGAGGGCGTGGGTGCGGGCGAAGGTCTGCCACGGATCTTCCTGCGTAGCCTTGAGCGACAGGGAGACACGCTCGCGGTCCAGATCCACTTCGAGGACCTCGACGGTGACTTCCTGGCCAACTTCGACAACCTCGGACGGGTGGTCGATGTGCTTCCAGGACAGCTCGGAAACGTGCACGAGGCCGTCTACGCCGCCCAGGTCCACGAAGGCACCGAAGTTGACGATGGAGGAAACGACGCCGGGACGGACCTGGCCCTTTTCCAGCTTGTTGAGGAACGTGGAGCGGACCTCGGACTGGGTCTGCTCCAGCCATGCACGGCGGGACAGCACAACGTTGTTGCGGTTCTTGTCCAGCTCGATGATCTTGGCTTCGATCTGCTGACCGATGTACGGAGCCAGGTCGCGCACGCGGCGCATCTCGACGAGGGATGCGGGCAGGAAGCCGCGCAGGCCGATGTCGAGGATAAGACCACCCTTGACAACCTCGATGACGGTACCGGTGACAACACCGTCTTCTTCCTTGACCTTCTCGATGTCGCCCCAGGCACGCTCGTACTGAGCACGCTTCTTGGACAGGATCAGGCGGCCTTCTTTGTCTTCCTTGGTGAGCACCAGGGCTTCGACCTGATCGCCAACGGAGACGACGTCTCCGGGATCAACGTCGTGCTTGATGGAAAGCTCGCGGGAGGGAATGACACCTTCGGTCTTGTAACCGATGTCGAGCAGAACTTCGTCGCGGTCGACCTTGACGACGGTACCTTCGACGAGGTCTCCGTCGTTGAAGTACTTGATGGTCGCGTCGACAGCTGCGAGGAAGTCCTCAGCGGTACCGATGTCGTTAATGGCGACTACGGGGGTACCGGGCTTCTCGGTGGAGGTGATGGTCATGTAGTAGGGGCTCCGTTGTGGATAGTTAGTCGGTCAGGCAAACCGCCGCGCCTGCGTTATGGAACGCAGGCGCAGGTGCGGGCACCTCGCAGGGAAGTGCCTGGTAATCCTGATTTTGTGGATTGAAGAAAAAACGTGCACGTAGTACACGCCTGTTTATTCTAGTGGCAAGCGCCAACCGGGGTCAAAGCGCTAGAAATGCGTCAGGCAGTGCGGCGCGCGTTCGACGGCGAACATCCGGGCGGTGCGGAACGCCGCGTCCGGCGCGTGCTCCAGAATGCGCCCCGACGCCGCCAGCGTCACGGGGTTGACCCCGCCGAGGTAGATGGCGGACAGCGCCGCCACATCCAGCTCAAGGTCCGGCGCGCCGCCCCCCGCGGCCGTGACGACGGCATTGCCGTCATCCACCGCTAGGGCGAAGGTGCCACCGGTCAGGCCGAGGGGGTCTGCGACTTTCAGGACCAGCCGCCCGTCGGCCGGATAATGCCGGGCCTCCAGCGCCTGCTTCACGTCGAGGATCCGGAGCCACAGCATGTCCCGCGCCGCCGACGCCTCCACGCAGCGCGCGTCCTCGAGAGCCCACCGCAGCGGGTCGTCAACCGGCGCTTCCTCCCAGGTGACGCGTTCAACGAGGTCGATGGCGGCCAGGTACTGCCACAGCTCCAGGTACGCCGCCGGGGTCGCCGCGACCAGATCCACGACTTCCATGGTGTACGGGGTACTGGACCAGCCGGCAAACCGGTAGGAGACGTAGCCGTCCACGTCGCCGCCGGGGCCGTAGTGCAGCGCCACCTTGACCTTCGGGTCTTCGCCGCCGTCCCGGCTGACGGAACCTGAGGCGAACTGCCGGTAGAACTCATGCCGGCCGATCGATCCGGGTGTGCTGCGGTGAACACGGTCGAAGATTTCCGGAGCCAGGTCCAGAAGAACCTTCGGGTCGGCAACCTCAACACTGCCCACCGGCGTGTGATGAAGCCTGAAACGCGCTGTGGTGTCCACCTTCACTGCCTGCTCGGACGTTGCGACGCCGAACCCGAACCGCCCGTAAATCGATGCCTCGGAGGCCGTCAGGGCTGCCATCGCGAGGCCTTCCTCCCGGGCCAGGGCGAGGTCCTCCCCCATCATGCGGCGCAGCAGGCCGCGGCGCCGGTGGGAGGTCCGGACCGTCACCGCAGTCACGAGCCGGGTATCCAGCAGCCTGCCAAACCCGATGTTGAGCGTCTTGGTCATTGTGCCGAAGGTGGCCACGGGCATATCGGCGCCCAGCGAGTGACCGGCAACAGCTCCTGTCTGGTACACACCGGTCATGACGCGGTGGTCTGTGCGCTGCAGCTCGATGCTCGTTTCCACGCGCTCGTCGCTGCGCCGGGCCTCGTGGAAGCCAAAGGCCACCGCCCGCATCCAGGCAACCGACTCCGCGTACGCGGGATCGTCTTTGGCCGCCGCTTGGAACCGACGGATTTCATAGTCAGCGCTCAGATCAGACACAAC
Organism: Arthrobacter sp. CMU6; assembly: GCF_059090205.1. Lineage (NCBI taxonomy): Bacteria > Bacillati > Actinomycetota > Actinomycetes > Micrococcales > Micrococcaceae > Arthrobacter > Arthrobacter sp. CMU6. Next base: position 52,365 of record NZ_JBNHFL010000010.1, on the reverse strand, counting down.
CCCGAGCCTAGCCAATACAGCCGCCGTTCCGGTACCGGCACGCTGTGGGCGCGCCGGTACCGGACCTTGACCCCGAAAGACTAGTGGCCGGCGTCGTACCAGCTGGTGCCGACGCCGATCTGGACTTCCAGCGGAACGCTGAGGTCAGCGGCGGCAGCCATCTGCTCCGTGACGAGCTTTTCGACGGCCGCGCGTTCGCCCTTGGCCACTTCCAGCACGAGTTCATCGTGGACCTGCAGCAGCATGCGTGATTTCAGTCCCTGCGCAGCCAGTTCCGCGTGCACGCCCAGCATGGCGCGCTTGATGATATCCGCGGCGGAGCCCTGGATGGGCGAGTTCAGGGCGATGCGTTCGGCGTTCTCCCGCAGCTGCCGGTCCGTGCTGGTGAGGTCCGGCAGGTAGCGGCGCCGGCCCTCGATCGTGGCGGTGTAGCCGTCCACCCGGGCCTGGTCCACCACGCCGCGGAGGTAGTCCCGCACGGCACCGAACCGGTCGAAGTAGTCCTTCATGAGGTTCCTGGCCTCGTCCACCGAGATCTCGAGCTGCTTGGACAGGCCGAAGGACGTCAGACCATAGGCCAGGCCATAGGACATCGCCTTGACCTTGGAACGCATCGCGCTGGTAACCTCGGCCGGCGGCACGTGGAAGATGGACGAGCCCACGAAGCGGTGCAGGTCCTCCCCCTCGCGGTAGGCCTCGATCAGTCCGGCATCCCCGGACAGGTGCGCCATGATGCGCATTTCGATCTGCGAGTAATCCGCGGACAGCAGGCACTCGTAGCCGTCGCTGACCACGAAGATGCCACGCACGCGGCGGCCTTCCTCGCTGCGGATCGGGATGTTCTGCAGGTTGGGGTTGTTGGACGAGATGCGCCCGGTGGCGGCCACGTTCTGGGCGTAGGTGGTGTGGATCCGCCCGTCCTCCGCCACCGACTTCTTCAGCGTTTCCACCATCTGCCGCAGCTTCGCCGATTCACGGTGCGCCATGAGCTGGACCAGGAATTCGTGCCCGGTCTTCTCCAGCAGGTTCTTCAGGGATGCGGCGTCCGTGGTGTATCCGGACTTGATCTTCTTGGTCTTGGGCAGCTGCAGCTCATCGAAGAGGACGGTCTGCAGTTGCTTCGGCGAGCCGAGGTTCACCTCATGGCCGATCGCTGCGAACGCCCGTTCCTGGGCGTCATCGATCACCCTGGCAAGATCCGCCAGCTGCTCGTCCATGAGCTCCATCGAGACGGCGATGCCGGTCTTCTCCATGTCGGCCAGGACACGGCTCACCGGCAGTTCCAGCGTGGCCAGCAGGTCCTCGGCTTTGCGGTCCTTCAGTTCCGATTCGAAGTACCGGCTCAGTTTGTGGACGACGGCGGCCACCTGGACCAGCGCGCCGGACGCCGCGGCGGTGTCGTCGTCGAATGCCAGCTCCAGCTGGCCCGCCTTGGCGGCCTCGGGCGTGATGTGGATGTTCAGGTGGAACTGGGCCAGTTCGGCCAGTTCATAGGTGCGGCGGTCGGGCTGGATGAGGTAGCCGGATATGGAGGTGTCATCCACCACGCCCTCCAGGCCGAACCCGCGGTTGGACAGCGCCTTCAGCGCCGCTTTGTAGCCGTGCATCACCTTCGGCGAGTCCGCGTCCCGGAGCCACTGCGCCAGGACGTTTTCCGCGTCGGCGTCCAGCGTGGTGAGCTCCACGTACGCGGCGGCGTCGTCCCGGACGATCGCGACGGCGTCCGCGTCTTCGCCGATCCGGCCGGGCAGCACGTCCACGGCGAGGGCAGAGCGCTGCCCCGCCCCTGCTTCTAGGAAGGCCCGGAGCGCGTCCGCATCCGTCAGCACGTCGAAGTCCCGGGTCTCCAGGGCTTCGCGTTCCGGTGCCGGGGCCTCGCTGGCGTAGAGATCAAAGAGCCGGGTGCGGATGGTCTTGAATTCCAGCTCATCGAAGAGCTCCTCGAGCGCCTGCTGGTCCGGCCGCGGATCAGCCAGCTCGTCCAGCGTCACCGGGAGGTCAAGGTCGGTGTGGAGCTGGTTCAGCTTGCGGTTGCGCTTGACGGCGTCCACATTGGCGCGCAGCGATTCCCCCACCTTCCCGCCGATGGCATCGAGGTGTTCCAGCACGCCTTCGAGGCCGCCATAGAGGTTGATCCACTTGGCCGCCGTCTTGGGCCCGACGCCGGGGACGCCCGGCAGGTTGTCCGCGGTCTCGCCCACCAGGGCCGCCAGATCCGAATAGCGGGAGGGGCTGACGAAGTACTTTGCCTCAACCGCGGCGGCGTCCATGCGGGGGATATCGCTGACGCCCTTCTTCGGGTACAGCACGAACACGTTGTCGGTGATGAGCTGGAACGCGTCGCGGTCGCCGGACACGAGCAGGACCTCGTAGCCGGCCTTCTCACCCATCGCTGCGAGCGTGGCCAGGATGTCGTCCGCCTCGTATCCGGGCATCTTGATGGTCTTGATGCCCCACGCGCCCATGACCTGGTCAATGAGGTCGATCTGGCCGCTCATTTCCCGGGGCGTCTCGTTGCGGCCGCCCTTGTACTCGCTGTACTCGGCCTTGCGGTGAGTGGTGTCATCAGAGACGTCGAAGGCGACCGCGATGTGGGTGGGCTTCTGTTCCTTGATCAGGTTGATGAGCATGGACGTGAAGCCGTGGATGGCGTTGGTGTGCTGGCCCCGGGCGGTTGAGAACTTGTCAGCCGGGAGGGCAAAGAAGGCCCGGAAGGCCATGGAGTGCCCGTCCAGCACCAGGAGCCGGGGCTGGTCCGTCAGGGGAATGACGGGAGCCTCGGTGGCCGACACCGACGGGGCGTCGGGCGAGGACACCTGAATGTCCTCAAGGGTCTGGGTTGTGGACGGAATTAGGGCCGGTTTGGTTGTTTCACTCACAGGTGCCAGCCTAGTTGCCATGATGGACAATTTCACGCCCGGGCCCGCCGGTGAGGCCAGCCCCACAGAGGCCGGCCCGGCGCCGGAACCACACTCCGCCGCCGCAACGCCTGGCGCGGTTGAAGCGCCAGCCGAGGTGGAAGCCACAGCAGAAGCACAGTTCAGGGAAGAGCTGTTCGCCGCCGGCGTCCCGGAACACCTCCACGACTGGCTTGCCGACTACGGCATCGGTGCCCTGGTGGTGAAGATGGGGATCCGGTTCCTGGAGATGAGCCCCGAACGGTGCGTGGCCACAATGCCGGTGGAGGGGAACACCCAGGTGGCCGGCATCCTGCACGGCGGAGCACACGTGGTGCTGGCCGAAACGCTGGGGTCGTTTGCCGCCGGAATGCATGCCGGCCCCGGCCGCCAGGCGCTGGGCATCGAGGTCGGAGCCACGCACCACCGCGCCGTTTCAACGGGCACGGTGACCGGAACCTGCACGGCCATCCACCTCGGCCGCACCCTGACCACCCACGAAATCGTGATGACCGACGAGCAGGGACGCCGGCTGTCCACGGCGCGCATCACCAACCTCATCCGGGACGCGGGCCGCTAGACGGAGCACTGGCGCGCCCCCAAAGCTAGCGTCGTCCAGGCCAGCGGTAGCGGAGCTCCACGATCCCCCGCCCCTGGGGACGCGCCTCCTGCAACTCAAGTGGCGCCGTCGGGCCCTGGGTGAGGGGAAGGAGCCGCTTTCCGCTGCCAAGCGCCACGGGGATGACCGAGACGATCAGCTCGTCCAGCAGACCGGCGCCGGCGAACTGGGCGGCGAGCTCGCCGCCGCCCACCAGCCAGATATTTTTGCCGCCGGCGTCACGCCAGAGGTCGTCGATGAATTCGGTCACCTCGCCCCGCACGAACGTGACGTCTGCCCCCGGCGGGGCGCTGAACTCGTGGTGGGTGAAAATCCAGCAGGGCGTGCCCGGGTAGGGCCAGTTGCCTGGCTCGTGCTCCATCAGCCACTCGTAGGTGGTCCCGCCCATGACGATGCAGCCGACGCCGGCCATGAAGGTGTCATAGCTTTCCTTGCCGCCTTCGAAGCCGTCGAACTGCAGCAGCCAGGCAAGATCGTCGTCTGCGGTGGCGATGAAGCCGTCGAGGGAGGACGCAACGTAATACTGGACACTGGACATGCGCCCAGCCTAGCCATTCCGCTTCCCTCTTCCCAGAGTCGGTCCGCTCGCGAATCGTTCCGTTCGCGGATCCGTCCGTTGGGTCGAGCCGTCCGGTCGGGCCGCTAGCCGCTGAAGTACGGGATGATGAGGTAGAGCCCGAACAGCACGGCGATTCCGCAGAGCCCGAAGCAGGCGTAGGAGAGGTACTTGACCCACGCCGGCGCTGCCACCTGACGGTCACCGGCGATGGCGGTGAGCCGGACGCCCAGGGAATAGAGGACTACGACGGTCACGGCGGCGACCAGTGTGGCGCCGGCTACGGTGAGGAGTTCCAGCCACTTCATCGCTGCGGGCCCTTCGGGTCGTTGTTCTTGGCGCGCTCGGCGGCGCGTGCCCTGGCGAGGGCCTTCTTCTTCGCGAAGCGGACTGCCTGCCCGGCCTCTTCGACCTCGACCGCGTTGTGGTGGCCCACCTGGGATTTGCGGGACACCAGGAACATGTACAGCACAGCACCTGTTCCGGCCACGGCCGCGATCACCACGCCGACAACTCCGGTCTTGACCAGCAGCGCGGTCAGGGCACCGACAATGCCGGCGGCGGGAAGCGTGAAGAGCCAGCCGAGGGCGATCCGCCCCACCATGCCCCAGCGCACCGTGGTGCCCCTGCGGCCCATGCCGGAGCCGATCACGGATCCGGAGGCCACCTGCGTGGTGGACAGGGCGAAGCCCAGGTGCGAGGAAGCCAGGATCGCGGAGGCGGTGCTGGATTCGGCCGCGAAGCCCTGGGCCGGCTTCACCTCGGTGAGTCCGGCGCCCATGGTCCGGATGATCCGCCAGCCGCCGGCGTAGGTTCCGATGGCGATGGCGAATGCGCAGGCCGCGATGACCCAGAACTGCGGGCCTGAACCCGGCTCCTGCGTTCCTGCCGCGATCAGCACCAGGGTGATGATGCCCATGGTTTTCTGGGCGTCGTTCGTGCCGTGGGCCAGTGCCACCAGGCTGGAGGTGAAGATCTGGCCGGTGCGGAAGCCGCCGCGCTTCTGCGTGAGCTTGCTGCCCGTCTCCGGGTCATGCCGGGACGTGAGCGCGTAGGCGATGCGGGTGCAGACGTAGGCCACAAGCCCGGCGATGAGCGGGGCGAAGACGGCGGGCAGAATGACCTTCTGCAGCAGCGTCTCAAGGTTGACGGAGTGGAACCCGATGCCGGCGACAGCGGCACCGATGAGGCCGCCGAAGAGCGCATGGGAGGAACTGGAAGGCAGTCCTTTGAGCCAGGTGATCATGTTCCAGAGGATGGCGCCCATGAGGCCGGCGAAAATGATCTCCGGGGTGATCTGGACGCCGCCGGACCCCTCCCGGATAATTCCGCCCGAAACCGTCTTGGCAACTTCCGTGGACAGGAACGCGCCCACCAGGTTCAGGGCTGCCGCAAGGGCAACCGCAGTCTTCGGCTTGATGGCACCGGTGGCAATGGGCGTGGCCATCGCGTTTGCGGTGTCATGGAAACCGTTCGTGAAGTCGAAAAATAACGCCAGCGCAATGACCAGCGCCACCATGAAGGTGATGTCCACCTGTTGCCCAATCTGCAGAGTCTACGTTCAGCAGTTCCACTTCCCCTGCCTGCACTGCACAGCATAGTTCACCCGGTGTTCAGCGACTGTTAAAGGGGTGGGCGGAGAGGCAGGGCAGGCTTGAAACCTTATCGATGGTACGCGTCCTGCAGACGAGGTCCAACCTGCAGCGCGTAGGCTCTGTCACACCTGCCGGTCCGGACGCCGGGCAAAGGCGCGGATGACCTCCAGGTCTCCCGGCGACAAACCGGTCCGGGGATCCGGTGAGACCAGCAACGCCCGGCGTCCAAGGATCCGCGCCCACGCCTGCGCGCGCCCCTCGAAGGCGAGCTGGTCGTCCACCCAGATGATCCGCTCCGGCGTGTTCCTGCCCACATCGTCCTGGATCGCTTCCAGCTTCCACCATTCCGCTCCGCTTCCCGCCCCGTCGGCGGTCAGCACCGGCCAGAGGCTTCCCTCCAGCCCGGTGACCGGGCAGAGCACGGTGGGCGCCAGTTCCTCCCAGCTGGTGAGCCAGACGCAGCGGAGCCAGGGCCACAGCGACAGCCGGTTCAGGGCCGCCACCAGCTCTGCCGCGTAAGCCACCTCCAGCATCCCTGCGTAGGCGTAGTGCCAGGCTGAGCCCCACGGCGTGGTGCCCGTCGGGCCGAACGGGCACACGACGCCGTCGACGTCGAGGTACAGGGTGACCGTGGCCTCCGGGTCTCCAATCAGCCCGGGGTTTCCATTCAGCGCGGCGTTTCCCACGGCACTCCTCCAACGCCTGTCACCGGCGATGGACCAACGCTACGGAACGGCGGCAGGGCAGGGCAATGCTTTCAAAGTGCAGTGCTTTCAAACAGCAGTGCCCCACCCGGTGCGGGTTTCCTACGCAGGAACTTTAGCCCGCTCGGACGGCGCGGGAAGTGCTGCGGCGGGCACGCCGTCGCCGTCCTGCCCGTACAGCCAGTCGTTGTACTGGTAGTCGCCGTCCTTCCTGCTCTTGAAGAGCAGGTTGCGCAGCGTACGGGCCAGCCCGGAGACGTGCCAGGACTCGCCCCAGACACGCGCGGTGCGCTGCACCCGGGCGGTGCGCGCGGCGCGGGCTGCGTTGAAGGCTGTGATGGCGGCGTCCCAGCCGCCCGCGTCGGGGCCGTCCTCCGTGAAGACGGTCCCGAGGCTGGCCTCCTGCAGGACGGCGGCGTCCTCGAGGGCCTGGCAGGCGCCCTGGGCGAGGTACTGGAGCATGGGGTGCGCGGCGTCGCCTATCAGGACCATCCTGCCGGCCACCCAGTTTTCGATGGGGTCGCGGTCGTACATGGGCCAGCGAATCCCGGTGGCAAGATTTTTCAGCGCTTCCCGGACCGCCGGGACGCAGTCCCGGTAGGCCGCCTCGAGCTCGTCCACTCCCCCGTACTGTTCCTCGCCGCGTTCGAAGGAGGCCGATTTGAAGACGGCCACGGTGTTGAGCAGCTCGCCCTTCCGCAGCGGGTACTGGACCAGGTGGCAGTCCGGGCCAAGATAGACAATCACGTCCTCGAGGTCGCCCTGCGGCGTGTCCGCCGTAATGGGAACGGTTCCGCGGTAAGCAACGTACGACGACGACACCGGGCCGTCCTGCGCCACCTCGCGGCGGAGGGTGGACTTGAGTCCGTCTGCCCCCAGAACGACGTCGGCCTCGTAGGTGGAGCCGTCCGCCGCCTGCGCGGTGGCGCGGCCGTCCACGGTCCGGACGGTTTCGACCATGACATCGTTCACCAGGCGGACGCCGGCGTCCTGGCAGGCCTCGAGGAGGATGCGGTGCAGGTCGCTGCGGTGGATGACCACGTAGGGGGCGCCGTAGCGTTCCTCGAAGCTGCCGCCCAGGGGCTGCCGGGTGAGCTCCTCGCCCGTCACGGCGTCCCGGAAGACGAGGTGCTTGGGCCGCACACCGATCTCCAGCGCCTTCTCCAGCAGGCCCCAGCGCTTGAGGACGCGGGAGGCGTTGGGCGCCATCTGCAGGCCTGCCCCGACTTCGCCGAACTCCGGCGCCCGCTCCAGCAGGGTGACCTCGGCGCCGTTTTCGCGGAGGGCGAGGGCGCCGGCGAGGCCGGCCATTCCGCCGCCGATCACCAGGACGTCGGTGGACGGGTTCGGGTTAGACATTGTTGACTCCTACAGGGGTTGGGGTTGGGGTTGGGGTTGGGGTTGGGGTTGGGGTTGTGCGGATGGTTTTGACGCCGACGGCCACGAGAAGAAGTGCTGCGACTGCGGCCGCCCCGGCGAATGCCAGGAAGTTGGAGTTGACGCCCAGGCCGGCCACCAGCAGCAGGCCGCCGGCCTGCGGGGCGGCCACCGCGCCGATCCTGCCGACGCCGAGGGCCCAGCCGAGGGCTGTCCCCCGCAGGTGGGCGGGGTAGTGGCTGGCCACGGCGGCGATCACCAGGCACTGCGTTCCGTGCGTTCCTACGCCGGCAAGGACCAACATCAGGTACACCACGGTGACCGGCGGCCCGGTTACGAGCACCAGGAGGGCGACAGCGGCGACGGCGGCTGACGCGACCGCCGTCGGGATGGGGCCGAAGCGGGTCCCGGCCCAGGCTGTGACAACGGAACCGGCGACCGCGCCGAGGTTAAGGGCCAGCGCGAACGTAAGCGCCGAACCGAGGTTGTAACCGGCCAACTGCATCAGGTTGGGCAGCCAGGTCCCCAGCCCGTACCAGGCAAAGAGCGTGACAAGCGTGGCTACGGCGTAGAGCACGCTTATGCCCAGGAAGGGCGCCCGGAGCAGGGAGCCGAACCCCGCGCGAGGGGTTGTGGTTCCGGCCGCCGGCCGCATGCCTCCGGCAGGCGGCAGGGTCTCGGGCAGGTAGCGCAGGCCCAGCGGGATCACCACAGCCAGGGCCAGCACCGCAACGAGGAACATGACGGGCCAGCCAAAGGCCGGGATCAGCGGAATGCCGGCCAGCGCGGCCAGCGATCCGCCGATCGGCACGCCGGACATCATCAGGGTGGCTATGGTGGACCGCCACTTCGCGGGTACAAGTTCCGCCACGAGGGCGTTGGCCGAAGGCACGAGCCCGCCGAGGCCGATGCCGGCCAGCAGCCGCAGCGCGCCGAAGACGTAGGCGTTTGGGGCGAAGGCGCAGAGGATGGTGAACACGGAGAACAGCACGGCGCAGCCGAGGATGGTCCGGCGGCGGCCCCAGGTGTCGGCCATCCGGCCCGCGAAGACGGCGCCGATCATCATGCCGGCGAACGCCATGGACCCGACCGTTCCGGCGGTTGCCTTTGTCAGCCCCCAGCCGGTGTCGTTGATGAGGGCCGACTGGACGGTCCCGTAGACGATGAGGTCGTACCCGTCGAAGACCACCAGCAGCCAGCAGACGAGCACGGCCATTGCGGACTGTTTGGAAAACCGGGGCTGCGTCGCTGGCGAAAGGACCGCTCCGGGCGCGGGCCGCTCCGTCGCTGCAGCGGAAAATGTGTGATTCTTGCCACCAACTCTCATCGCTGTAGCCGGTGCCCTCCAATAGAATTCTGTTATGCAGAACTTGCCGCTTCAGAAGAAGCCCACGTATTCGATCGAGGCGGTGGACAACGCACTGCAGCTCCTGCAACTGCTGCGGGACGGGGGCAGCCTGCGGCTCAAGGATGCGGCCACGGAACTGGGGGTGGCCCCGTCCACCGCGCACCGCCTGCTGGCCATGCTTGTGTACCGGGGCTTCGCCGTCCAGGACGAAACCCGGCGTTATGTCCCCGGGCCCGCCATGGGCGCCGGGCCGGCGGGCGTCACCTGGACCCGGCTGCTGCGGAACCTGGCACGCCCACACATGGAGCTGCTCAGTTCCCGCCTTAATGAGACCGTAAACCTCATGATCCGGGTGGGCACCAAGGTCCGGTTCCTGGAGACGGTGGAGGGAACCAGCGCCCTGCGCGTGGGCGACAGGCAGGGAACAGTATTGCCGGCGAACAAGGCCTCGGGCGGGAAGGCGATGCTGGCCGAGCTGGAGCCGGCGCTGATTGAGCAGCTGTTCCGGAGCCAGAATGCGGAAATTGGCGGCGACAGCATTCCCGACGCCGAGTACCCGGCGTTACTGCGGGAGCTGGAAACAATCCGCGGCAACGGTTTCGCGGCCAATTTCGAGGGAACCGAGGAGGGCATCAGCGCCTTGGGGATGGCCCTGCACAACGGCAAGGGCGAGGTGGTCGGCGCCATCAGCGTAGCCATTCCGGTCACCAGGTTCCGCGCCGTGTTCGACGCCGGGCTGGTCCCGGTCATGCTGGAAACGCGCCGGCAGCTGGAGATCGACATCGCTGCTAATCCTGCCGAGCCCAGCTGACGCAAAGCGCACCGCGGCCAACAAATTCTGTCTGCCAGAATAGCCTCTCGTTTAAGGCCGCGCTGTCCCTAACCTCGGTAGTACGCCAAGACGTCACATACCCACCGAGGAGGCCCGCCGTGTCCATCAGCGCCGAGACCACGACCCACGAATCAGTTGCCGCCGCCCATCCGGCCCCGGAGCCCACGCCGGAGGAGGCGGTGCAGCTCGAGCAGCTGTACCGCGACTTCGACGAGGAAAACCTGATTCCATTGTGGACGGAGATCGGTGACCTGATGCCGATGGTCCCCACGCCGAAGGCGGTGCCGCATGTGTGGCGATGGAACGACCTGTACCCCTTGGCTGCCCGCGCCGGTGACCTGGTTCCCGTGGGGCGGGGCGGCGAGCGGCGGGCCATAGCCCTCGCCAACCCGGGGCTGGGTGGCACGCCCTATGCGACACCGACGCTGTGGGCGGCCATCCAGTACCTGGGCGCCCGTGAGACCGCCCCCGAGCACCGGCACTCGCAGAACGCGTTCCGCTTCGTCGTCGAGGGCGAAGGCGTCTGGACCGTGGTGAACGGGGACCCCGTGCGGATGTCCCGTGGCGACTTCCTGTTGACGCCGGGCTGGAATTTCCACGGCCACCACAACGACACCGATGAGCCGATGGCGTGGATCGACGGCCTGGACATCCCGTTCGTGCATTACGCCGACGCCGGGTTCTTCGAGTTCGGCACAGAGCGCGTCACCGACGAAGCCACTCCGGACATCTCCCGCTCGGAGCGGCTCTGGGCCCACCCCGGCCTGCGCCCGCTGTCCGGCCTGGACAACACCACCAACTCCCCCATTGCGGCGTACCGCTGGGAACATACAGACGCCGCCCTCCGCGAGCAGCTGCTGCTGGAGGATGAGGGCCACCCGGCCACCGTGTCCCAGGGCCACGCCGCCGTCCGCTACACCAACCCGACCACGGGCGGGGACGTGATGCCCACCATCCGGGCCGAATTCCACCGGCTCCGGGCCGGTGCCGCCACGGAGGGCTTGCGCGAGGTCGGTTCCAGCGTCTGGCAGGTCTTCGACGGCACTGGCAGCGTATTGCTCAACGGCGAAAGCAAGGAACTCGCCAAGGGCGACCTGTTCGTCGTCCCGTCCTGGCAGGAGTGGTCGCTGCAGGCCGGGAGCGAGTTCGATCTGTTCCGCTTCAGCGACGCCCCCATTTTTGAACGGCTGAACTTCAACCGCACCTACACCGAAGGACGCAAGAACGCATGAGACTCCTCACCCTCCGCACTTCTGAAGGAACGAAGGCCGTCCGCCAGGACGGCGACACCCTCACCGAAATCGACGGCTTCGCCGACGTCGGCGAACTCCTCCGCAGCGAAGATTGGGAGACCACGGCGAAGGCGGCCAACGGTGCAACGCACGCGCTCGACGGCGCCGACCTCGCCGCCGTCGTCCCCTCCCCCGGCAAGATCATCTGCGTCGGCCACAACTACCGCAACCACATCAAGGAAATGGGCCGGGAAGTTCCGGAACACCCTACGCTGTTCGCCAAGTACGCCGAGTCCCTGATCGGCCCGAACGATGACCTGGCCCTGCCGCAGGAATCGGACACGGTGGACTGGGAAGCCGAGCTCGCCGTCGTGATCGGCAAGAAGGGCCGCCGGATCAGCGAAGCCGACGCAGCTGGCCACATCGCCGGCTACTCAGTGCTGAACGACATCAGCATGCGTGACTACCAGTTCCGCACCGTGCAGTGGCTGCAGGGCAAGACCTGGGAAAACTCCACCCCGTTCGGCCCCGCCCTGGTCACCAGGGACGAATTCAGTGCCGGACCGCTGATGACCTCCGAGGTGGACGGCGAGATCCAACAGAGCACCCCCACCGGGGACCTCGTGTTCACCCCGGAGTTCCTGGTCTCCTACATCTCCACGATCATCACGCTGAACCCCGGCGACGTGATCGCCACTGGCACCCCCGGCGGGGTGGGCCACGCCCAGGACCCCAAGCGGTACCTGCAGGAGGGCCAGGTCCTGGTCACCACCATCGAGGGCCTGGGCCAGCTGACCAACCGCGTGGTCAAGGAAGCCTGATGGTCGCCCGGCAAGACCTCGCCACCGACCCGGGCCTGCAGGAAGAACTCCTGCAGGCCCGGCGGGGCACCGCGTTCTTCGCCCGCAAGCTCAATGAACTCACGGACGATGAACTCGACGGAGGCTCCCTCCTCCCCGGCTGGACGCGCCGCCACGTCGTGGCCCACGTCGGCTACAACGCACGGGCGATCGCCCGGCTGGTGGAGTGGGCCGCGACCGGGGTGGAGACACCCATGTACCCCTCCACCGAGGTCCGGGACCACGAGATCAACTTCGGCGCCACGCTGAGCCCGATTGCCCTGCGGAACCTCTTCGACCACTCCGCCGTGCACCTGTCCGTCGAATGGCGCGACCTGCCGGACCGGAACTGGGCCAGCGAGGTCAAAACCATCCAGGGCCGCACCGTCCCGGCAACCGAAACCGTGTGGATGCGCACCCGCGAAGTCTGGATCCACGCCGTCGACCTTGGCAACGGCGCGACCTTCGCCGTCATCCCGGAGACCGTCCTGGAACGGCTCCTGCGGGACATCACCTCCGCCTGGCACGCCCGCGGCACCGATGCCGGGCTGCTCGTCCGGGTGACGGGCACCGACCTGGAGTTCGGTGACAAGGACGCGGCACAACCCGTCACGGTCAGCGGCCCGCTCGCCGCCGTGGCTGCCTGGGCCGCCGGACGGACGGGCGCAGCAGGCTGCGGCGGCGTCACCGCCGCACACGGGACCGTGCTTTCCGACGTTCCCGCCGCCCCGAAGTGGATATGAGGCTGACGCGGACCTGAGGCGGAAGCGGATTCGAGTCCCGAAGCGGTTCTGAGGACGGCCAAAACGCAGGGGTAGACTGTGCCCGTCAGCGCTGGAGCGGAACCGACGGAAGGCACATTCATGGGCATGGCCGGGACAGACGGGGCAATTTCGGATGACGAACTGGACCTGCTCCACCGCTATTGGAGCGCGGCGAACTACCTGACGGTGGCCCAAATCTACCTCCAGGACAACGTGTTGCTTCGCGAGCCGCTCCGGCCGGAGCACATCAAGCCGCGGCTGCTGGGCCACTGGGGCACCGGCCCGGGGCTGTCACTGATTTACGCGCACCTGAACCGGCTGATCAGGAAAACATCTGCCGGGGTCCTGTTCGTCGCCGGGCCCGGCCACGGCGGACCGTCCATCGTGGCCAACGTTTACCTCGAAGGCACCTACTCCGAGATCTACCCCGATGTCAGCCGTGATGCTGCCGGCCTGCGCCGGCTGGCGCGGCAGTTTTCGACGCCGGGCGGCGTGGGCAGCCACGTGGGCCCGGCCACCCCCGGATCCATCCACGAGGGCGGCGAGCTGGGCTACTCACTCATGCACGCCACGGGTGCGGTGATGGACAACCCCGGGCTCATTGCCGCGTGCGTGGTGGGCGACGGCGAAGCCGAGACCGGTCCACTCGCCGCCTCCTGGACGGCACCCTTCTTCCTCAATCCTTCCCGGGACGGCGCGGTCCTGCCCATCCTGCACCTCAACGGGGCCAAAATATCCGGGCCTACTGTCCTGGGACGCCGCACGGACGAAGATGTTGAGGCGCTGCTGCACGCCAACGGCTGGGAGCCCGTCACGGTCTCCGGCGACCATCCGGAGAAGGTCCACCGCGCCCTCGCCGCCGCGCTCGACAATGCGTACGACACCATCCGGGCCATCCAGCGGAACGCCCGGGACACCGGTACCGGTGACACCGGAGCGGGCCGTAACCGAACGCCGGCGGCGCGTTGGCCAGCGATCATCCTTCGCACGCCCAAGGGGTGGACTGGCCCGGAAACCGTGGACGGCAGCCCGGTGGAGGGCACGTTCCGTGCCCACCAGGTTCCCCTGTCCGGCGTCAAGGACGACCCTGACCACCTGGCGCTTTTGGAGCAGTGGATGCGCTCCTACCAGCCGGAAACGCTGTTCGACGACGGCGGCCGGCTCCTGCCCGAACTGGCCGCGCTGGCACCCGACGGCAGGCTCCGGATGGGGGCCGCACCTGGGGCCAACGGCCAACCGTCCGTCCCGCTGGAGATTCCCGACCTCGCGCAGTACGCAGTCGACCCGGGCCGGCCGGGCTCCACCAGCATCGAAACCACCAAGCCGCTTGGCGAACTGTTCCGCGACCTCTACACCGGGACGGAGGACGACCCCCGGTTCCGGCTTTTCTGCCCGGACGAGACCAACAGCAACAGGCTGGGCGCCGTGTTCGAGGCCACCGACCGCTGCCTCATGCTGCCCGGAAGCGACGGGGATGACCACGTCTCGGCGGATGGCCGCGTGATGGAGGTGCTCTCCGAGCATCTGTGCCAGGGCTGGCTGGAAGGCTACCTGCTGACCGGCCGGCACGGGTTCTTCGCAAGCTACGAGGCTTTTGCCATGATCAGCGCCTCCATGACGGTCCAGCACGCCAAGTGGCTGCAGCACGCGCGGGAGCTGGAGTGGCGTTCACCGGTGCCGAGCCTGAACATCCTGCTGACCTCCACGTGCTGGCGCAACGACCACAACGGCTTCAGCCACCAGGGTCCGGGCCTGATCGACACCGTGCTGTCACTGTCCGGCGAGGTGACGCGGATCTACCTGCCGCCGGACACCAACACGCTGCTGGCCGTTGCGGAGCACGCCCTGCGCAGCACGGACTATGTGAACCTGGTCGTCGTCGACAAGCAGTCCCACCCCCAGTACCTGACGCTGGCGGAAGCCCGCGCGCATGCCGAAGCGGGAGCATCCCGGTGGGAATGGGCCGGCAACGAGAATGGCAGCAGCGCTGAACCCGACGTCATCCTCGCCTGCGCCGGCGACATCCCCACCGAGGAGGCACTGGCAGCTGCCTGGCTGCTGCAGCGCCACGTTCCGGATGCCACCGTGCGCGTCGTGAACGTCATGGATGCCATGGTGCTTCCGCCGCGGGACGTGCACCCACACGGGCTCGACGACGGGACGTTCAGTTCGCTGTTCACGGACACTTGCGAGGTGGTGGTGGCCTGGCACGGCTATGCCCGCTCCTTCCACCAGCTCCTGCACGGCCGGCCTAACCCGGAGAGGTTCCACGTCCGCGGCTACAGCCAGCAGGGCACCACCACCACACCGTTCGACATGGTGGTGGTCAACCGGATGAGCCGCTACCACCTGGCGCTGGAAGCGCTCCGCCGGCTGCCGCGGCGCTTCGACGGCGCGGAGGCCCTGGCGGATCACTGCAAGCAGCAGCTGGACTCCCACGCGGAATACATCCGGGAGCACTTCGAAGACCTGCCCGGCGTCCGCGAGTGGGTCTGGTCGCCGCCACGTTCCTGAACGGCCAGGTGACCCGGCGTCTGATCTAGGAAGCCGGAGCTGCCCCGGCTCCGCTGATGTTCACCAGCCACGCGATGCCGAACTTGTCGGTGCACATGCCGAAGATATCGCCCCACGGCGCTTTCTCCATCGGCACGGTGACAGTGCCGCCGTCCGACAGTTTGTCGTAGTAGCCCCGCAGCTCGGTCTCGTCGTCGCCGCTGAGCGACACGGAAATGCTGTTCCCCGGTGTGTAGTCCATGGAGTTGGGGGTGTCAGCCCCCATGAGGACGAGACCCTTCTCCGAGGTCAGCATCCCGTGCATGATCTTGTCTGCCTCCGCGGGATCTTCACTGGCGTTGAACTCCCCGAAGGTGCTGAGCGCCAGGTCACCGCCGAACACCGACTGGTAGAAGGTCATGGCGTCGCGGGCGTTGTCACGGAAACTGATGTACGGGTTGAGCAGGGTGGACACGATCGGTTCTCCTTAGGCTGTACATGTGGCGCCCGGTGTGCGGCGCCCGGCATTACACATGTTGCCCGAATCCGGCTTCCCTTCATAGGGGTTCACGGAAGTTCACGCGGCGTTCATAAGTGCAGGTCAGGGCCGGAAGCGGTAACCGATGCCGGCCTCCGTCAGCAAATGGCGCGGGTTTCCGGTGTCCGCCTCGAGCTTGCGCCGGAGCTGCGCCATGTACACCCGCAGGTAGTTGGCTTCCTTCTCGTAGGCCGGCCCCCACACGCTGGCCAGGATCTGCTGCTGGGTGATGAGCTTCCCCGGGTTCCGCACCAGCAGTTCGAGGATGCTCCACTCCGTGGGGGTCAGCCGGACCGGCTCTCCGTCCCGGGTGACCAACCGCCGTCCCAGGTCCACGCTGAACTCCGGGGTGTCCACCGTGGACGGCTCGGTGGCTTCCGGGGCGCGGCGCAGGAGTGCGCGAAGCCGGGCCAGGAGCTCCTCGAGTCCAAAAGGCTTGGTGATGTAGTCGTCCGCGCCGGCGTCGAGGGCGTCCACCTTGTCCGATGAGCCGTGCCGGGCCGAGAGCACCAGGACCGGGGCAGGGCTCCAGCGGCGGAGCTCCGTGAGGACCGCCGCGCCGTCCATGTCGGGCAGTCCGAGGTCCAGCACAACAATGCCCGGCGGGTTGCGGGAGGCGGCAATCAGCGCCGACTCGCCGTCCGCGGCCGTCTCCACGGCGTAGCCATGCGCCTGAAGCGTGATCCGCAGGGCCTTCAGCAGATGCTGGTCATCGTCCACCACAAGGACGCCGGTCACTGGGCGGTCTCCTGCGGAGAGACGGCAGGTGAAACCGCGGATGGTTCGCCGTCATGCCCTGCTGAGTCATGCCCTGTCGAAAGGGGAAGCCGGATGACCATCGTGAGTCCCCCGCCGGGCGTCTCCTCCGCCACCAGGCTGCCGCCCATGGCCGAGACGAATCCCCTGGCCACGGCCAGTCCCAGGCCGACGCCGGTTGACTGTGACAGGTCATCCAGGCGCTGGAAGGGCCGGAACATCGCCGGCACGCTGCGGTCCGGCACGCCGCGTCCGTGGTCGATGATGCGCAGTTCGCCGGCCGGGTGGCCGTTGAGGACGGCGGCGCTGAGCCCGCCCGACGCCGAGGTCACGGTGACGTCCGAGGCGGGCGCGTACTTGACCGCGTTTTCCGCGATGTTGGCGATGACGCGTTCCAGCAGGACGGCGTCGGCGTCGACGGCGGGAAGGTTCGGCGGCAGCACCACCCGCACGCTGCCGGGCGGAAGGCCGCGCAGCGCCGGAGGCACGACGTCGAGCCACCGGACAGGCTTCATCAGGGGGCGGACCGAATCGGCCGTGATCCTGGACATGTCCAGGAGGTTTCCCACCAGGGCATCCAGCCGGTCCGAGCATTCATCGATGGTTTCCAAAAGCTCCCGTTTCTCCTCGGGGGTGTAGCTGACCGCGGTCTGCAGGAGTCCGCCGACGGCCAGCTTGATGCCGGCGAGCGGCGTGCGGAGGTCGTGCGAGACAGCCCGCAGGATGGCGGTGCGCATGGTGTTGCCTTCGGCAAGCCGCAGCACCTCCAGGCGGCTGGCGGCCAGCTGCCGGCGCTCCAGCTGTGCCAGCACGTGCGCCGCGAAGGCGCCCAGCAGGCTGCTGTCGGCGGCCGGCACCGTCCTGCCGAACAGCACCAGCCAGGTGCCGTCGTCGACCGGTTCCACGGTGTGCTCGGCAAAGTCCGCGCCGTCCCGTTCAGAATCGGTCAGCTCGCCCGCACTCGCAAGCAGCGTTCTCCCTGCCCCGCCCTCGCCGTCACGGAAAGCCGGCGCGGTGGCGGAGGACTGCGCACCGCCGGAAGCCGCCGCGTTCGGGAACGCCGGCCCGCCGAACAGGGCCGCGCCGCGTACTCCGAAGACGTCCAGCGCCTGTTCCAGCAGGCTGCCCACCGTGTCCTCCGCGCGGGTGGCTCCGCGGGCCAGCTCGCCGAGGGTCGCGGCCTCGGCGCGCGCCCGGGCGGCCTCCTTGGAGCGACGGGCAGACCTGTCCACCACGCCGGCCACGGCCACCGAGACGCCCACGAACACGCCCAGGGACAGCAGGTCCTGCGGGTCTTTGATGGCCAGCTCACCCAGCGGCGGCGTCGAGAAGTAGTTGACCAGCAGGCTGCTCCAGAGCGCACCCGCGACAGCCGGCCAGAGGCCTCCCACGAGCGCCACCGCCACGGCCCCGGCGAGCTGGACCAGGACGGCGGTGGCCACGCTGTGCTCGATGACGGCGAGCGCCAGCTGCATCAGGATGGGAACGGTGACCGCCAGCACGAACCCGACGGTGACGCGCGCGCGGCCGAGGTCCCGCTGCCGCCGCCGGCCTGTGCCGCGCCCGGCCAGGGGATGCGGCACCACCTGCACGTCGAGGTCACCGGCCTGGCGGATAATCCGTGTCTCCGTCGCGCCGGTGAACAGCCTCGACAGCGGGTGTGCCCGCGACTGGCCGATGACCAGCCGGGTGGCGCCCACATGGGACGCGAACCCGAGGAGTGCTTCGACGGGGTCCTGCGCGGCGACGGTGTGGTAGCTGCCGCCCAGCTCCACCACCAGGCGGCGCTGGGATTCGAGGGCGCTGGTTGATTCCCGCGATGCGCCCTCCGCGGAACGGATGTGGACAGCGAGAAGGTCCCCGCCACCGGTGCCGTCCAGGACCTTGACGGCACGGCGGATCAGGACCTCCCCCTCCAGGCCTCCCGACAGGCCAATGACGATCCGTTCCCCTGCCATGACGCCATTCTTTCACCTGCCCGCCGCCCAGGGCGGGGCACGCGCGGTGGGGTGCTTTCCGCCGGCCTTAAGGATCCGTCAAGATTCCGCCACGCGCGGTACCGGCGCACCTGCGCGGTGCTACGTTCGGCTGTGCCCCAACGCCGCCGGCGTCATTTCCCCGCTGGCCACGCTGGTCCTGGTGGCCGTCACCCTGTTGCCCGAGGCCATCCTCCCTGCCGCGACCGAGGGCAACCCGGTTGTGAACCTGCTGCGCTTCCTGTTCCTCGGGGAAGGTGAGATCGCGCCGGTCACCCGGGAAGTGCTGCGGGAGGCCGAGCCGGATGTCACCAAACGCCCGCGGGGTGCATGTGGGATGAGCAGACGGGTCTGCGGGGGTGCGCGCCTCGGCGTGGGCCGGCTGCCCAGCGTGGGTGCGTGCGCGGAACGCCGCCCGGCCGTAGGCTCAACGCATGGCGAAATTCTTTGATGTCCACCCCGAGGACCCCCAGCCCCGCGCGATCTCCCAGATCGTGGAGCTCCTCCGATCGGGCGGGCTCATTGCCTACCCCACGGACTCCTGCTACGCCCTCGGCGCCCAGCTGGGAAACAAGGAGGCGCTGGACCGGATCCGTTCCATCCGCCAGCTGGACGACAAGCACCATTTCACGCTGGTATGCCGGGACTTCGCCCAGCTGGGGCAGTTCGTGAACGTCGGCAACGACGTGTTCCGCAGCATCAAGTCCGTCACGCCGGGCAGCTACACCTTCATCCTGCCGGCCACCAAGGAGGTTCCGCGCCGGCTGCTGCACCCCAAGAAGAAGACGGTGGGCGTGCGCATCCCGCGGCACAACTTCGTCCAGGCGCTGCTGGCTGAACTTGGCGAACCGCTGCTGTCCAGCACGCTGCTGCTGCCGGACGAAGAGGACCCGCTGACCCAGGGCTGGGAAATCAAGGAACGGCTTGACCATGTGGTAGACGCAGTGGTCGAGTCCGGTGACACCGGCTCCGAACCGACCACCGTCGTCGACTTTTCAGGCGGCACCGCCGAGGTGGTGCGCCGCGGCACCGGTGACCCGGCCCGGTTTGAGTGACGCCGCGTTCGAGTAGCGCGGTGTTCGGCTAGTGGCACCGCCCGGGCGGGGGCACCGCTGACTACTCCGCCTTCTTCGCCCGGCTGGGCTGCACCCGGGGCGGTTCGCCCGGCATCTTGGGGTAGTCCGGCGGGAACGGCAGTTCGCCCAGTCCGTTCGCGGCGTCGCGCTCCCACCATTCCAGCAGTGTGCCGATGGTTCCCGGCTTCGCGTGCATGTCCGTCCACGGGTCCCCCACCGTTTTCAGCCTGTCCGGGACGGTAAGGATGGTGAAGTCCCGGGGCCTGACGTCCGGCAGTTCGTCCCAGGTGATAGGGCAGGACACGGAAGCATGCGGGAGGGCCCGCGGGCTGTAGGCTCCGGCGATGGTGCGGTCCCGGTTGGCCTGGTTGAAGTCGACGAAGATGCGTTCGCCGCGTTCCTCCTTCCACCAGTTGGTGGTGACCTTGTCCGGCATACGCCGCTCGAGCTCCCTGGCGGCAGCGATC
This sequence comes from Arthrobacter sp. CMU6, assembly GCF_059090205.1. NCBI lineage: Bacteria > Bacillati > Actinomycetota > Actinomycetes > Micrococcales > Micrococcaceae > Arthrobacter > Arthrobacter sp. CMU6. Next base: position 32,296 of record NZ_JBNHFL010000010.1, on the reverse strand, counting down.
ACGGCGTGCCGGACATCCAAGAACTCCCGGGTCGGCTCAATGGGGGCGTACACGTGAAGCCCGCGGTTGCCAGAGGTTTTCAGGAACGCGTCCAGGCCTGCCTCGGCGAGCACCTTCCGGAGTTCGAGTGCGGCGGGGATGGCGTCGTCGTAGTCGGTGCCCGGCTGGGGGTCCAGGTCGATGCGCAGCTGGTCGGGGTTGTCCGAGTTATCCGCATGGGACGGCCAGGGGTGAAAAACCACCGTGTTCATCTGTGCCGCCCAGACCGCCGCGGCGGGCTCGTCAAGGACCAGCATGGGATGCGATCGTGCGCTCGGAAAAGTGACCTTCACCGTGCGGATGAAGTCCGGCGTCCCCTTCGGCGGGTTCTTGGAGAAGAACTGCTCGCCGTCCACGGTGCCTGAGAACCGCTGCAGCGCCACCGGCCGGTCTCCGTTGGCCCGGATGAAGGCTTCCCCCACATCCACGAAGTAGCGCGCCAGGTCGAGTTTGGTTAGCCCCAGCTCGGGCCACAGCACCCGGCTTGGACTGGAGACGCGCATTTCCCGGGGGCCGTCGGGCCCGTCGACACTGATGGTGGTCTGTTCACTGGCCATGGGGACAACCTACCCCGCCCGGCCCGCGGCGTCAGCAGTACGCCCGCCGCGATTCCCACCCGAATCACTGGTGAGCCGATCCCCCGGGCGAGTCCCGCCGTCGGGCACTGAGAAACATCCTCCCGCTCTCTGGGCACCGGCGGGGCCATCTGTAAGGATGAAGCACACCGGGCGCCGCCCGGCGTGAGAGCATCGTTGAACAGGCAGAGCATCCTCGAAGGAGACCCGTTTCCATGGTTGAATCCCCGAGTCTGGACGCTACCCAGGGACCAGCTGCCCAGGGGCCCGGTTCACCGCAGCTGTCCGGGGCATCCCAGGCAGGCATCCGCCAACTGTTCAGCACGGCGGCCGGGAAGGCCGGACTGGAACCGGGCAGCGGGGACCGGGAGGCACTCCAGCAGCGGTTCGACCGCCACTTCCCCGACCTGTCCAGGCTGTTCCGCTCACTGTACGGATTACGGCCGGACATCGAGGAGCAGCTGGCGGCCCTGGCGCTGGAGATCGCCCGCTCCTGGAAGGAGCGGCCAGCAGACCTGAAAAAGCTCGACGCCGGCCGCGAAGGCAATAGCGAATGGTTCCAGTCCAACCGCATGCTCGGCGGCGTCTGCTACGTAGACCGGTATGCGGCAGACCTGGAGGGGGTCCGCGCCCGCATCCCCTATTTCAAGGAACTCGGCCTCACCTACCTGCACCTGATGCCGCTGTTTCTGGCCCCGGAGCCGCTGTCCGACGGCGGCTATGCCGTGTCCAGCTACCGCGAGGTCAACCCGAAGCTCGGCACCATGGACCAGCTGCGGGCGCTCGCCGCCGAGCTGCGCGCCAACGGCATCAGCCTGGTGGTCGACTTCATCTTCAACCACACCTCGAACGAGCACGAGTGGGCGCAGCGTGCCGCCGACGGCGATCCGCGCTACAGCGACTACTACTGGATCTTCCCGGACCGCGCCATGCCGGACGCCTTTGAGCAGAACGTGCGGGAAATCTTTCCGGAAGACCACCCCGGTTCCTTCGTGCAGCTACCGGACGGACGGTGGGTCTGGGCCACCTTCCACACGTTCCAGTGGGACCTGAACTACTCGAACCCCGAGGTGTTCCGTGCCATGGTGGGCGAGATGCTGTTCCTGGCCAACCTCGGCGTGGACATCCTACGGATGGATGCCGTGGCCTTTATCTGGAAGCAGCTGGGGACACCGTGCGAGAGCCTGCCCGAGGCGCACATCCTGCTGCAGGCCTTCAACGCCGTCTGCCGGCTCGCCGCGCCCTCGTTGCTGTTCAAGTCCGAGGCGATCGTGCACCCGGATGAGGTGGCCCTGTACATCGATCCGGCCGAGTGCCAGCTCTCCTACAACCCGCTGCAGATGGCGCTGACCTGGGAAGCCTTGGCCACGCGGAAGGTGCAGCTGCTTGCCCAGGCGCTGGAACGGAGGCACAACATTGCGCCGGGAACGTCCTGGGTGAACTACGTGCGGAGCCATGACGACATTGGCTGGACGTTCGCCGATGAGGACGCTGCCGAGTTCGGCATTAACGGCTTCGACCACCGCCGGTTCCTGAACTCCTTTTACGTCAACCGTTTCCCGGGCAGCTTCGCCCGCGGCGTGCCGTTCCAGGACAACCCGCGGACCGGCGACTGCCGCATCTCCGGCACCACGGCGTCGCTGTGCGGTCTGGAGGACGGTTCGGCCGAGGCCATCCGCCGCGTCCTGCTCACCCATTCGGTGGCCTTCAGCACCGGCGGCATCCCGCTGCTCTACCTCGGCGACGAGGTGGGGCAGCTCAATGACTACGACTACACGCTGGAGGACGGCCACGAGACCGACAGCCGCTGGGTGCACCGGCCGCAGTTCCCGGCAGAAAAGTACGCGAAGCGCCTGGACCCGGCCACGCCTGAGGGCGCTGTGTTCGGAGGGCTCAGGCGGCTGGCGGAGGTCCGCGCGGCAACCCCGGAGCTGGCGGGCACCCGCCTGGTGCCGTTCAGCACGAACAACACCTCAGTGCTTGGCTACCAGCGGCCCGGCGAGGGAACGGTGGTCCTGGCCCTCGCCAACTTCAGTGACGGTCCGCAGGTGGTGGCGGCGGAAACGCTGTCCGGGTTCGCCGCCGAAGCACTGGACCTGTTTACCGAGGAGCCGGTGCGGATCGACGAGGGGCTCGTGCTGCGGCCTCAGGATTATGCCTGGCTCAGGGTGGTACCTGCCCCCGAACAACCTGTCTTGTAGCCGTGGCGGAGGAACAAGGCCTCCACCCTGTCCACGGCAGGACCGTCACTGCGCGGCCTGCGTGGTCGGTGAAGGCTGCGTGGCCTGTGAAGCCTGCCGGGTCTGAGAGCTGTCGGCTGCTTCATCCAGACTGAAGGCCGCGATGATCATGGCAACAAGAGCTGCGCCTGGCCTGCCGCTGCCGGGCAAGGCGTCGTTACGCCAGCAGCCGGATCGGGCATGATGGAGTCATGCCCACCGCTGACTCGCCCATCACCTTTGCCGTCGGCGACGGCCACGTCTCCGGCGCCTATGCGCGGCCGGCCAGTCCGTTCGCAACGCTCGTGCTGGCCCACGGCGCCGGCGCGGGCATGGAGCATCCGTTCATGCGCGGGTTCACGGGCGCATTGAACGACGACGGCGTCGCCACCTTGCGATTCAACTTCCCCTATCGTGAGGCGGGCCGGAAGTTTCCCGACAGGCCGCCGGCAGCGATTGCCGCCTGGCGGGCGGCTATGGTCGAAGCGGCTGCCCGGGCTGAGTCCGCCGGCTCTGCGGAACCGATTTGGGCCGCCGGGAAGTCATTCGGCGGCCGGATGGCCTCCATGGCGGTGGCAGAAGGCATGCCGGCCGCCGGGCTGGTCTATCTCGGCTACCCGCTGCACCCGCCGGGCAAGCCGGAGAAGCTCCGCGACGAGCACCTCTACGGGCTGGAAACGCCGATGCTTTTCCTGCAGGGAACGCGGGATACCTTCGCTACCAGGGAACTGCTCGAAGGCGTGGTGTCCCGCATCGGGCCCACCGCCACGCTGCAGTGGTGCGAGGGCGGCGACCACTCGTTCGCCGTTGCCGGCAACAAGCGCAGCGCGGAAGTCATCGGCGCCTCGCTGGCGGAGCCGGTCGCAGCGTTCCTGCGCGCCAACAGCCCCGCCGGCTAAAGGCCTCAGGCGTTCGCGGCCGCCGGTGCCACGTTGCCCGGAACCGGTTCGTGCCGGAGGTAACTGCGGCGGAACCGGCCTGTCCCGGCGGTCAGCGCCCGCAATTGGACCGCATACCGGAGGAGCTCCCCGTCCGGGACCTCGGCGGTGACCTCCGTGGCATCCCCGCCGGACGACGTCGTACCCGTCAGCCGGCCACGGCGTGAGGAGAGGTCGCTCATGACCGCCCCGACATACTCATCCGGGATGCTGATGGTGACGGCGGAAACGGGCTCCAGCAGCTGGATGCGGCCAGCCGCTGCAGCCTCGCGCAGGGCAAGAGCGCCGGCAGACTGGAACGCGGCGTCAGAGGAGTCAACGCTGTGGGCCTTGCCGCCCACCAGGGTCACCCGGATGTCCACCACCGGGAAACCGGCCGAGACGCCCTTCTGCATCTGCGCCCGCACACCCTTCTCCACCGAGCCGATGAACTGGTTCGGCACCACCCCGCCCACGGTCTTGTCCACGAACTCGAAGCCCGCGCCGCGCTCCAGCGCCTCCACCTCGATGTCGCAGATGGCGTACTGGCCGTGGCCGCCGGACTGCTTCACGTAGCGTCCGTGGCCGGCGGCGGGGGCGGCGAAGGTCTCGCGCAGCGGCGTCACCACGGGCACCGTCTGCAGCTTCACGCCCTGGTCCCGAAGCCGGTCAAGGACCACCTCGCCGTGCGCCTCACCCATGCACCACAGGATCAGCTGGTGGGTTTCCGAGTTGCGTTCCACCCGAAGCGTCGGATCCCCGGCGGCCACCTTGCCCAGGCTCTTGGCGAGGGCGTCCTCGTCGCTGCGGGTGGCGGCTTCGACGGCCACCGGCATGAGCGGCTCGGGCATGTCCCAGGCGGTGATCAGCAACGGGGCGTCCTTCGCTGACACGGTATCGCCCGTCTCGGCACTGCCCAGCTTCGTGATCGCGCAGATGTCGCCCGCCACGGCATACGGGACGGGCCGCAGGCTTGCCCCGAGCGGCGAATACAGGTGGGTGAGACGCTCATCGCTGTCATGGTCCTCGTGGCCCCGTTCGGCCAGGCCACGGCCGCTGACGTGCACAGCCGAATCCTCGCGCAGCGTGCCGGAAAAGACGCGCACCAGGCAGACCCGTCCCAGGAACGGGTCCATGGTGGTGCGCACCACCTCACCGGCCAGCGGTCCGTCGGGGTCGCAGGAGAGCGGCCCCGCCGGTTCACCGGCAAGGTCGGTCACGTCCGGCACAGCACGCTCAAGGGGTGTCGGAAACGCCCGGGTCAGCATGTCCAGCAGCTCGGTGATCCCCAGTCCTGTTTCAGCGGACGTGGCCAGGACGGGGAAGAACGAGCCTCGCGCCACGGCCGTCTCGAGGTCGCCCACGAGCACGTCGGCGTCGATGTCCTCGCCGCCAAGGTAGCGGTCCATCAGCGACTCGTCTTCGCTCTCGGAGATGATCCCCTCGATCAGCGTGCCGCGCTCGGACTCCGCGGCGGCTAGCTCATCGGCACTCGCCTCCCGGACCGCGGGCTCCGGGGATTCGCCGTCGTACTCCGAGACCTGCCCGGAGAGCAGCCCCAGCAGCCCCGTGGTGCTGCCGTTCCCGGGGACCGGCAGGTAGGCGGGAACCACCGACTGGCCAAAGGCGCTCTGGCAGGCGGCCAGGGCGGCGTCGAAATTCGCCCGCGGGTGATCGAGCCGGCTGATCACCACTGCCCGCGGCGTATCCAGCTGGGCGCACTCTGCCCACAGCGCGGTGGTGGCGGCATCGACGCCGTCCACCGCAGACACCACGAACAGGGCCGCGTCCGCAGCGCGCAGCCCGGCTCGCAGCTCGCCGGTGAAGTCCCCGTAGCCCGGTGTGTCCAGCAGGTTCACCTTAATGCCGTCGTAGATCAGCGGCGCCACGGAGAGGACAACTGAGCGCTGCTGGTGGATCTCGGACGGTTCCGCATCACTGACCGTGTTGCCGTCAACGATCGAACCCATCCGCGGGATGGTCCCGGTGGCGGCGAGCAAAGCCTCGAGCAGCATGGTTTTGCCGGCCCCGGAGTGTCCCACCAGCGCTACGTTGCGGATGCCCTCCGGCTTGTCCACGGGCGCCCCAGCCGAGGCGTCCGCCCGCCGGACATCGGAACTGCCGCGGCCCGTCCCCTTGCCCCGGCCATTAGAGCCCTTTACCGACATGACCATCTCCCGGCGTGCTAGTCGTAAGCCGCCAAGCGGCCTTGGTAAGAAGATTCGACACCCAAAGCCGCTGTTCAGCAAGGGGTCCTGCCGCTCAGTGCCGGTCCCGGCGGCGGGGCGGCGGGGCGCTCCCGGGCCGTCACCGCCCGGCAGGAATAACCGTTGCGGCGCCATCCAGGTAGGGGGACGATGGATAACGTGGCCGCACAGGCCGGCCCATGCCATCCGACTAGTCGCCAGGGAGCGGTCGATGAGTGCGTGGAACGAAAACATCGGTGCAGGATCATCCGGCCTGACAGCGGTGACTGTGGTGGAAGGTTCATCCTTCTGCATCTCCGCTGAGAGCGGGGACGTGTTTCCCGGCCAGCCGCAGGGCGCTTTCTACCAGGACACCCGGATTCTGTCCCGCTGGCAGCTGACGGTCGACGGCGTTTCGCTGGAGCCGTTGTCCGGCCAGACCAGGGAACCCTACCGGGCGGTGTTCGTCGGCAGGCCGCGCGGGGCCGACGGTGCGGTGGAGAGCCCGCTGGTGGTGGAGCACAGCCGGCAGGTTGGGCCCGGCCTGCGTGACGACCTCAAGGTTCACAACTATTCCGAGCAGCCGCGGAGCTGCCGGATCCAGATCAGGGTGGACGCGGACCTGAGCGACCTGTTCGACGTCAAAGGCGGGAAGGTGGTGCCGACCACCGAGCACAGCCGGCAGGTCAGGGCGGACGCGCTGCAGATTGACGCCATGCGCAACGGCGTCCACCGCGGCGTGGTCATCAGCGCCTCCGGCGCCACGGTCACCGAGGACGCCCTGATATTCGACGCCGAACTGGCCCCCCGCGGCTTGTGGACCGCCACCGTGCTCACCACGCCCCTGGTTGACGGCGCGGGGCCGGAGCAGCCGTTCACGCATGAGTCCGCTCCGCACGTGGGTGCCCAGCGCTACGCCGCCTGGGAAGAACATGTTCCGCGGCTGACCGTGACGGACAAGAACGTGGAGAAGGTCCTGACCCGCAGCCAGGAGGACCTGGGCGCCCTCCGGATCTTCGACCCCGACCACCCGGAGCGGGCCGCCGTTGCCGCGGGCGCTCCGTGGTTCATGGCCCTGTTCGGCAGGGACTCCATCCTGTCCTCCTACATGGCGCTGCCGGTGGACCCGAAGCTGGCGGCCGGGACCCTGCAGACCCTGGCCTCCCTGCAGGGCCAGAAGGTTGATCCGGACACCGAGGAAGAGCCCGGCAGGATCCTGCACGAGGTGCGGCTGGGAGTCACGGCCGGACTCGCGCTTGGCGGCAGCCAGGCGTACTACGGCACCGCGGATGCGACGCCCCTGTTCGTGTCGCTGCTGGCCGAGCTGGGACGCTGGGGGCTGGCCGGCCACCTGCTCGACTCACTCCTGCCCCACGCGGACCGGGCCCTGGAATGGGTGGAGCACTACGGCGACCGCGACGGCGACGGTTTCGTGGAGTACCAGCGCGCCAACGAACACGGACTGCTCAACCAGGGCTGGAAGGACTCCTGGGACGGCATTAACTTCGCCGACGGCCGGCTGGCGGAAGCCCCCATCGCGCTGTGCGAGGTGCAGGGCTACGTCTACAGCGCCTACCTGGGACGCGCTCTGCTCGCGCAGCAGCTGGGCGACGAAGAGACCGCGGCCAAGTGGAACCGCCGTGCCGCGGACCTCAAGGCCGAGTTCAACGAGAAGTTCTGGCTCCCCGAGCAGGAATACTTTGCCGTGGCCCTGGACAAGGACAAGCGCCCCGTTGATGCCTGCACGTCCAACATGGGCCACTGCCTCTGGGTGGGCATCGTCGACGCCGACAAGGCGCCGCTCGTGGCCAATCGGCTCATGTCACCGGAGATGTTCACGGGATGGGGCATCCGGACGCTCGCCTCGGACATGGGCGCATACAACCCGGTCAGCTACCACAACGGGTCGGTGTGGCCCCACGACACAGCGCTGGTGGCCGCCGGGCTGATGCGGTACGGGTTCGTCGACGAGGCCACGCGCATTGCCATCGGCCTGTTCGACGCCGCCGAACAGTTCGACGGGCGGCTGCCGGAACTCTTCTGCGGATTCTCCCGGGACGATTTTCCGGACCCCATTCCATTCCCCACGTCCTGCTCGCCGCAGGCGTGGGCTTCGGCCGCGCCGGTGCACCTGATGCGCACCCTCCTGCGTTTCGATCCCCTGCTTCCGCGTGAACAGGTCTGCCTGGCACCAGTGCTGCCGGCCGGTTTCGGCAGCTTCCGCGCGGAGAACGTGCAGATGGATTCATCCCGGATTACCGTGAGCGCCAGCGGCTTCGATGGGTCCATTGAGGGCCTGCGGCAGGGCCTAAAGGTTCTGCATGAGCCCCGGCCGCCGCTGGAGCGGCTGATGGCGCCTTAGGGATCGGTGCCTTCCACCCATAACTGAATGGTCTCAGTAGTTAGAGCGGTCCAAAGTCCATCCGGACAACAAGGGAGCTGCGGATGCGTATCGGTTTAATTGCGGGGCCTTGGTATCCGATTCCCCCTGCCGGTTACGGAGGTATCGAACTGGTGGTCGACGCCCTCGCCAGGGGCTTCACCAGGGCTGGCCATGAGGTGCTGCTTGCCGCTGCAGCGGAAAGCACCTGCCCGGTGCCACAGCTCCCCGGGATGCGCATCTCCGACCCCGACCTCGTTGGCAACACGTCCTCTGAGCTGAGCCACGTCATCGACGCCTACGCCGGAATGGCGGGCATGGTGGACCTGGTGCACGACCATACGGTCGCCGGGCCGCTCTACCGGGGCCGTCCCGAGGGGCTGCCTGTGGTGACCACAATGCACAGTGACCTGACTCCGGAGTTCACCGCCGTCTATGGTGCGGCATCCCGCGACACCACCCTGATTGCCATCTCCAAAAGCCAGGTCAGCAGCGTGCTGGCGGATCGGGTCGCAGCCATCATCCCCCACGGCATGGAGGTGGCCGCTGTTCCGGTGGGGCGCGGGCAGGGAGGCTATGCCTGTTTCCTGGGCCGGATGTGCCCCGACAAAGGCGTGGTCGAGGCCATCAAAGTTGCCCAGCTGGCCGGAGTTCCGCTCCGGATCGCCGCGAAGATGCGGGAACCGGCTGAACTGCAGTACTACCGCGATGTTGTGGAGCCTCTGCAGGGTCCGGACGTGGAGTTCCTGGGCGAGGTGGGCGGCGCGGAGAAGTATCAACTGCTCGGCGAAGCCGTCGCCCTGCTTAATCCGATCCAGTGGATGGAGCCGTTCGGGCTGGTGATGATCGAGGCGATGGCTACCGGCACACCAGTCGTGGCCACACCGATGGGGTCAGCGCCGGAGATCGTTGACGACGGCGTCGGCGGCTACCTGGCCTCGTCGCTGGAGGACCTGGCCCGGCTCCTGGCCCGGGCTGGGAACCTGGACCGCCGGATAGTTCGCGCCCAGGCAGAAGACCGCTTCAGCACCGAGCGTATGGTTGATGCCCATCTGGCCCTCTACTCACGCCTGACCGGTGTGCCTTCGGCACTTTAATGGCTCACGCGCGGTAGTCACTTCCGGGTGTTGGTCCGTGCGGTCGCCGTCGCGGCCCAGGGGTCCTCGGGCCAGGGGTGCCGGGGATAGCGGCCCCGCATCTCTGCCCGGACCTGCGCGTAGGGGCCGGACCAGAAGGAGGCAAGGTCGTCGGTGACGGCCAGCGGCCGCCGGGCCGGTGACAGCAGATGGAACTGCACAGCCACCCGTCCCCCGGCGAGCAGCGGGGTCCGGTCCCAGCCAAAGCATTCCTGGAGCTTGACGGCCACCACCGGCCTGCCGCCGTCGTCCGCGGCCGCGGGATAGTCAATCCGGATGCGGGAGCCGCTGGGCACCGCCAGGAACTCCGGGGCGAGTTCGCCCAGCCGGGCGGCGTCGGGCCATGGCAACAGCCGCCGCAGCGGGTCCGCCAGGTCAATGCTGGAGGTCGCGGCACCGCCGGCCAGCGCCTCCAGCTCCGGACCAAGCCAGTCGTCGAGCCGGGACAGCAAAGCATGCTCGGACATGTCCGGCCAGGGATCGCCCAGCTCCCGGTGCAGCAGGGCGAGCCGGCGGCGCAGCCCATCTGCCGCCGTGGACCAGCCGATGGCTCCCAGCCCCTGCTCCGCCAAGGCCCGGGCGACGGCGGCGCGGCCGTCACCTGCCGACGCCCGCACCGGCGTGGAGGAGAGGGATATGGCGCCAAGGCGCCGCTCCCTGCGGGCCGTCACGCGGCCTTGGCTGAATGTTGCCACCACCGCGTCGAGCAGCAGGTGGGCCGCGGCGGCCTCGGCCGTGTCCGCCGTCAGCGGCGCGGCAGAGCGGATCAGCGCGCCGGTCCCGGCGGCGTCCCGACCGTCCGACCGCGCAACCTCGGCCACGGCCAGCCACTCGTATCCGGCAAGCGGGCTGCCGGCGGGAAGGCCGGCCCGCGTGCCGGAGGTCAGCAGGTAGCGCTCCGGCCCGTCCCCGGGGACACGGCGGGCCACCCGGTCCGGGAACGCCAGGGCGACGACCAGGCCGATCTGCTCGGCGGTTACCGCCGGCACAGTGACGGAGGGAAGGCCGACGCCGGGCCCTGCCTGGCGTGCCAGGGTGTCCAGCCGCCGCGCCTCATCGGCCCACCGCCGGGATGCCGGATTGTTGCCGGACCGGAGGGCGGACACCAGCCGGGGCAGGTCGGCTCCCGTGGCGCGCTGGTCCCCGGCGACGGTGGCAACCACCTCAGCCGCCAGCCCGTTATTTGCAGCTCCGGTACCTGGAGCCCCGGAATCAGCAGGCCTGGAACCAGTGAGACCGGCACGACCGCCGCCCAGCAGCGCTGATCCCACCAGGAGGGCGCGTCCCAGGCGGGGGTCGGCGGGGATGCGCGCGAGTGCTTTGCCCAGTTCCGTTGCGAGGCCGTCCTCGCCTACCGCGCCAAGTTCGCGGAGCACTTCGACAGCGTCACCCATGGCCGCCGGCGGCGGGGCGTCAGGAAGGGCCAGCCCGCGGCCGCCGGGCGAGCCCCAGCACGCGAGGATCAGGGCTGCGCCCGTCAGGTCGGATACGGCGATCTCGGGCGTCTGGTGCGCAGGCGCTGCGCCGAGGGTCTTCTGGTCATAGCAGCGGACCACCTTCCCTGGCCCTTGCCGCGCCGCTCGTCCGGCGCGCTGTTCCGCTGAGGCCTGGGAACAGGAGACGGTGACCAGCCCGGTCATGCCGCGGCCGGCGTCGCGGCGCGGTTCGCGGGAGAGCCCGGCGTCGACCACCAGCCGGACACCCGGCACCGTGAGCGACGATTCGGCAAGCCCTGTGGACACGATGATCCGGGCCGGATCCCCGGGCTTGCGGCCGGACACGGCGCGGTCCTGGGCGGCGGGGCTGACCTGGCCGTGCAACTCCAGGATTTCGACGCCTGGACCCACCCGGGTGCGCAGCCTGCCGGCCACGTGGGACACCTCCCAGGCGCCGGGCAGGAAGACGAGGGCGTCGGTGCCGGGCTCGGCGGTAAGGGCTTGGGCATATGACGCCGCGGCGGTATCCGCGACGTGATCGAGGAAGGGGCGCGTCACGCCGCGTCCGTCCAGCCGCGCCACCGGCGCTGGGGCCCACACCGTCTCCAACGGGTGGAGAGCGGATGGGCAGTCGACGACGGGAGCCCGCCCGCCGCCGCCGTCGCTGGCTTGTTCCGGGCCGGAGTCCGCACCGAGCAGCGCCGCGAACCGCGGCGCGTCCAGGGTGGCGGACATGGCGATGAGTATGAGGTCGCCGCGCAGCTGGCGTACCTCGGCCAGCAGGCCCAGCAGCAGATCGGTTTCCAGGCCGCGTTCGTGCACCTCATCGAGGATGACGGCGGCGGTGCCCTCCAGGCCTGGATCGGCCAGCAGGCGGCGAAGCAGGATGCCCGGCGTCACAAACTCGATGAGGGTGGCCGGACCGGTCTGCCGTTCCCCTCGGACGGTGTAGCCCACTCTGTCCCCCAGCTTCGTCCCGTCCAGGGCAGCGAGGCGCCTCGCGGCCGACCGGGCGGCCACCCGGCGTGGCTGGGTCACCACGATGCGCCGCCGCTCATCCGCAGTGGCGGCCTGTGCCAGGTTGGCAACCAGCGGCGGCACCAGCGTTGTCTTGCCCGTGCCGGGTGGGGCCTGGACCACCGCTGCTCCGCCGGCGCCCTGCGTTGCCAGCATCCGGGCCAGCTCGCCGAGGGACTCCGCAAAGACCAGACCGGAACCGATGGCCCGCAGGTCGAACGGGATGGAACGGCCCGGGGCATCTTTTGGGGTGCCGTGTAGTGCGTCGGGCGGGAGGGGTGCAGAAGTCACCACTCCATTGTGCCCGCCGGCAGGATTCTGCTTGACCCTGGTGGCTTCCTGCGCTTTGGCAGGCGCCTTCCTACGCTGCCCTGAAAGATGCCCAGTCTGGCCATGGATCCACCGGCAAGGGCGCGTCCAGTCTCGGTCGGGAGGGCCCCGGGCCCGTCGACGCAGTCGAAGCCATCGGGTTCGTCTGGCTCCTCCGGTGGCGCGGGCCTATGGTGCGGCTCTGGCGGGATCGGTGGATCCTGCAAGTCGTGGCCAGGCAGCCGTTCGGGGCCGGGTGGCTCCGACCAGTCCTGGTCAGCTTGCACGTCGAACCGGTCCGACGGTTCTGGCCAGGTTGGTGGTTCCCAGTCCTGCTGTTCGCTGGGGTACGACCGGCCGACGGTGAGATCCAGCCGGGTGGCGTATCCCCGGTGGCGCCGATTGGTTCCCAGGCCGTTTGGTGTTTGACCGGTGGTGTTTGGGGCAGGGCTGGCCGAGGTTGCTGATCCCGGTGGTCCCGCCATGGGCCCAGGCCAGGATGTGGTGGCGTCGTTGTGCAGGGAATGGTTGTTGCAGGCCGGGAAGGTGCACTGCAAGTCCCGGAGCCGCATCCACTGTCGCATCGGCTTGGTGAGCCGGTAGCTGGTGCGTCCGATCTCCAGCGGAGCCCCGTCCCGCGCGTCCGTGAGGGCCCGCAGGAATGACGTAGCCCCGTCGGCGACGAGCCGGCGGGCCATCGACGGCGAGATCGGCCCGTACCCGTCCAGTGTGGCTGGTTCCCCGGTCAGGCCGAGCAGCGAGAACACCGGAACCGTGACCAGCACCTGCTGCGCCGCCGGGGACGGGCTTCCTTCCGCCACCCCGCCCAACAACCACCCTGACACGACGTCCACGCGCAACTGGGTCAGTGTCCGGGACTCGATCGGTCCCTGCAGGGCACGGGCGGCGGTGGTGGCGCGGTCCCAGATCCCGGCAGCCTGGTCCGCGGGCAGGTACGCCGACAGCCAGGCCATGCCGTCCCGGTCCGGCACATACTCCAGTCGGCGGTCCTTCACACTGTTCCGGTGCCGGGCCTCGATGCTGACCGGATGGTGCCGCTCCCGCCAGTACCGCGCCTTGGCCGGAACCTGCCCGGCACCAGTTCCCCGGCAAAGCAGCCCCGCGCAAACCCCGGAGTGTCCGTATCCAGGAAATGGGCCTCGAGGGCCGCCGCGACGGCGGGCTCCAGGTTGGCCGTTTCGTCACACAAGATCCGCGCGTGCTGAAACGAAATCCTCCCCGACCCCAGAGCTGCCAGCGTCATCGGCCGCCCGGTGGTCAGGGTTTGGGCCTCGCACAGCATGGCACCGGCACTGCGTTCGCTAACAGTCAGGGCTCCTGCGACCTCAGCCGTCACGGACATCTGCCGGACGGCTTGCTCCTGCCCGGACGCGCCGGGTGCCGCCATCGCCGCGTCGGCAGTAGCGTATCCGGTAACAAGATGAACCTTCACGGCCGCGAGCCGGGCTTCCAGCCCGGCCACCGCCGTCAGGCCGCCCAGGAACTTATCCGCCTGCTCCCCAAGAGGGTCCACGTGATCCGGCAGCGGATCAGCACCCGCCGGGCCCGGATCAGCCGCCCTGCGGAGGTCAGCAGCCAGCGCCGCGGCAGCGGCGCCAATAGCCTCCAGCACCTCCGCAGCAGCCGCACCGTTTTCCATACCCACAGCATGACAGGGGGCACGGACAAAAACGCCCGGGCGCTGTCGCCCATCTGGCGCGGGTGCTCGGCTCCGAACTGGACCTTGCTCAGGCTCGTGGCGCCGAGGACAACCCAGTTGTTGGAGAACACCCGGGCGCCGTCGAGCCAGACCTCGATGGACGACTTGTGCGGCCGGAGAAGACCGTTTTATTGCTTTGGAAAAACCTTGGAAAGTCGGCAAGGCGCATAATGGCATGATCCAGAGGCAGGAATTCCGACGGCGGCCAGGGACAGGGAGGTCCGGATGCTGAGGCTTCCGCGCATCACAGTTGAAGTTCCGGTGCTCGCGATCGGCAGCAAACCCGCGGACTATGAACAGCTCGCTGCGTACGCGGACGGGCTGCGCAGGCCGCAGGTGCTGCACATGACCCTGCTCCACATCGGCATCCTGGAGGATTTCGCAGCCGACGTTGCCGACTGGACCAAGGGCGTCACGGACCCCGCCGCGGCCGCCGTCAAGACCGCCGACTGGCTGCGGGCGTTGCCCGTGCTGGAGGGCTTTTCCGGAACTGCGGAGCGGCTGGTCCTGCTGGGCGGCGGCAGGGTGTCCGGACTTGAGGTGGAGGTACCCCAGGACGTGCGCGACTTTCAGGTCTCGCTGGTCCAGGCCCTCCATGAGCTGCTGGATGATCTGCAGGTGGACAATCCCGATGACTTCATCCTCGGTTCCCGCGCCCTGGGCTACAAGTATCCGCGGTGGCGGCCCCACGTTGCTGTGGGCAAGCCGAAGTTGCAGGGCCGCTCAGGGGAAGGCCGTCCACGGGAGCATGCCGGTTCCTGGGAAATCCGTCCGCTCACGGTGGAGTTCGGACCGTCGCAGATCAGGAACCGGCAGTTGCTGCCGGAACCCGGCCACGGCCTTCCCTAGCGGCCCGGCTTTCCGTGGCCGCTGGCAGTCCCAAGTACGACGGCGGATCTCACCTCGCAGGTTTGACCACCATGGCGGAGCCGCCACCGCGCCTGGCCGGCTCGGCCGCGGCGACCATGCGTCCGCCTGACTTGAACTCGATGGCGGTGGCCGCGCCAATCTCCGCTGCCGAAGTGAACGCGTCACCGGACGGGGTGAACACGTGGCCGAACGGCTTCAGCTGGTTTTCGTATGCGGTGATGAACCCGGGCTCGGCCGTGACCTTGGCCGAGTTCCGCTGCGCCGCCCGAGGAGCGGCGATGGCATCGGAAATGTTCATTCCCAGGTCCACCCTGTTCATGATCGTCTGCAGGACGGTGGTGATGATCGTCGAACCGCCGGGCGAGCCGAGGGCCAGGAACGGGTCGCCGTCCTCGAGGATGATGGTCGGGGACATCGAGGACCGCGGCCGCTTGCCGGGCTCAATCCGGTTCGGGTCCTTCGGGTCGTAGACGGTGGAGAAGTCGGTCAGCTCGTTGTTCAGCAGGAATCCGCGGCCGGGAACCACAATGCCCGATCCGCCGGTCTGCTCGATAGTGAGGGTGTACTCGACGACGTTGCCCCACTTGTCCGCGACCGTCAGGTTGGTGGTGGAGATGTTCTCGGTGTCCTTCTCGCTGGCGGGGGCCGCGGCGGCGGCCGGGCACGCGCCGTCATAGTTGGCCACGTCACCCGGCGCCACCGGCTTCACGGCTGCCACCTTCGGGTCGATCCCGCACGAGCGTTCCTTGCCGAACAGGGAATCCGTCAGGGCCTTGGTGGGAACGTCGACGAACGCGGGGTCACCGACGTACTTGCCGCGGTCCGCAAAGGCGAGCGCACTGGCTTCGAGGTAATGGTGCAGCGCGCTGGGCGTGGACATGCCGGAGAGGTCGAACGGCTCAAGGATGTTCAGCGCCTCTCCCACCGTGGTGCCGCCACTGCTCGAGGGCGCCATGCCGTAGACGTCCAGGCCACGGTATTCCACATGGGTGGGCGACTGGTTCAATGCGCGGTACTTGGCGAGGTCGGCTGTGGTCAGGTGGCCGGCCGGGACGGGCAGCTTGGTGGCCTTGGTTTTCGGCGGAGCCTGGACAGTTGCCGCTATCTCCTTGGCGAGCGGGCCGTGGTAGAAGCCGCGGGTTCCCTTGTCCGCGAGGAGCCGGTAGGTGGCCGCGAGGTCCGGGTTCCTGAAAATGCTGCCGACAGCGGGCGCGTCACCGCCGGGGAGGAAAAGCTTGCTGGTGGAGGTGAAGGCCTCGAAGCGGAGTTTGTTGTCGAGGGTCTGCTGGCGGAAGGTGTCGTCCACCACGAAGCCGCGGTCCGCGACCTTGATGGCGGGCTCGAGGACGTCGTCCAGGTCCTTGGTTCCCCACCGGTCGAGCGCGCGCTCCCAGGTGGCGGGGGTGCCTGGCACGCCCACCGACACGCCACTGGTGACAAGTTCAGGGGTGAAGTTGTAGGGCTTGCCGGTCTTCGGATCGATGAAGGCATCGTGCGGCATGGCGGCCGGCGCTGTCTCACGGCCGTCGATGGTGCTCACATGCCCGCTGTGTGCGCTGTAGAAGAGGAAATACCCGCCTCCGCCCACTCCGGCGCTGTACGGCTCGGTCACACCGAGGGTGGCGGCGGCTGCGACGGCGGCATCCGCGGCATTGCCTCCCCTGCGGAGGATGTCGATGGCCGCGGCGGACGCTTCCGGGTCCACGGTGCTCACGGCGCCGCCGTACCCGGTGGCCGTGGCGGTCTTTCCGGTCTCCCGCTGATCAGCAAAAGCGGGGGTGGTGACGGACCCCGCCGTCACGCTCAGCGCCAGGGCCGTGGTGACGGCTGCTACTCGGCTTCTCAGGTATGGCATGCTCGCTCCCGGGTCAGGTGTAATGCGGGTTGACGGTACTGTCACGCTACTCCGCCGGGGAAGGACACTCAACGGCCGTGTGCTTCATCAGCAGCGGCGCGCTGGCGGCGGCTGGCGTACAGGAACGGCACCGCGGCCAGTTGGATCACGCCGCTGAACGCCAGCGACGCCGGGTAGCCGTAAACATCGGCGGCGCGCCCGAGTAGCGGCTGCACCACCACGCCGCCGCTCGAACCCGTGAGGGAAGCGAAACTGAGCACCGTGGCCCGCTGCCTGGAGTCGATCATGTCGTTGAGGTAGGCCTGCCCCACCGGTGTCCCCACCTCGGCCACCAGCGCCCACACAGCCAGCAGCACCAGGGCCACCCAGAACTCACGGGTGAACCCGAGCGCCACCAGGATCACTGCACTCACGGCGCCGCTGAGGATCAGCACCGTGGTGCGTTTGCGGAACAGGCGCCGGAAGCGCGGCGCCAGCCATCCGCCGAGCACCTCGGCCCCTGCCACGATGGCTGCCGCCAGGCCCGCGATGGCGTAAGCACCGCGGTCGCCGAACAGCTCAAGCAGGAATGGCTGCAGGGCGTAGAAGACATAGATTCCGACGCCGGCGGTAAAGGGCGCGGACAGCATCACGTAGCGCACTGGCGGGTTCTTCAGGCCGTTCTCGATGGAGGCAGACAGGACGGCGCGTGTCGCCTGAAGAGGACGCGCCGAGCGTTCGGGGGTGAAACCGACGTCGTGCATGAGCCACAGGGCCACCACGAACATGGCCAGCAGCACGCCCACGCGCAGCAGGAACGGAACACCGAGGTCGGTGGCCTGGGCGATGACGCCGCCCGCGACAGAGCCGATGAGCATGGCAGTGCCGGACACCATCTGGCCGCGCCCGAGCACCGACTCCAGTGCACCGTCGTAACCGGAGAAGTGCAGTGCGTCCACGAGCCAGGCCTCCACCGCCCCGGAGAAGAAGGTGAAGCCCAGTCCGAGCAGCACTGATACGACTGCCCACGCCCAGAACGGCGCGGAAAGCTGCCAGAGCAGGTAGTAGAGGAGCGTCGTGACGGACAGCGTTGCAGTGCCGAGCAGGAAGGAAACGCGGCGCCCCCAGCCGTCGGCCACCACGCCGGTGGGAACTTCGAACAGCACCATGCCGGCGGTGAAGAAGGCGTTGGCGGCGAAGGCTTCAAGGTTGCTGAGCCCGGCGTCGAGGAGGAAGAGCGTGTTGATGCCCCAGATGAACGAGGCCGCAAGGGTATTGCCCAGCGTCAGCGTCAGGTAGATGCGCTGCACCTTGCGGGCCGCCGGGTTCATTGCCTCGCTGTCCGTCCCGGCGCGAAGTTGGGGCACGAGTCCCATTCTCGTCGTCTTCACCGGTGGCCGCCAGAGACCCTTTTATCAGGAGGCGTTGGAGCGTAGCGTCATGCCCAACGGAATAGGCGGCGAACTGCAGTACGGCTCCGGTTTCACAGCGCCGCCTCCCCCTGAGCCGTCAAAGGAGGCGGGCATGGCTGCTGGCTGGAACGCTGATACGGCCGCCGGTCCTGTGGGGTCGGGCACGGTCACCCTGGTGGAAGGCTCGTCCTTCTGCATCTCGTCAGCGAACGGGGACATCCATCCGGAGCACCCGCATGGAGTTTTCCATGAGGACACCCGCATCCTGTCCCGCTGGAACCTGTCCGTGAACGGCATGCCCCTGGAGTCGCTGACGGCCGAGACCAAGGAGCCGTACCGGGCACTGTTCATTGGCCGGGTCCCCCGCTCTGACGGGTACGCGGACAGCCCTCTGATCGTGGAGCGCCTGCGGGAGGTCGGTGCAGGCATCCGCGAGGAGATCACCATCCGTAACTATTCCTCGCAGGAGACCGAGTGCATCGTTTCCCTCAGCGTGGAGTCGGACTTCGCGGACCTTTTTGAGGTGAAGGAGGCCCGCGTCCAGCGGCGATGGGAAGAATCCCGCCGGCCCGAGGGCGAATCGCTGGTGATCAGGGCAGGCTGGCAGGACCTCGTCAAGAGCGTCGTCGTCCACGCGGCAGGCGCCGAGGTTACCGCCGATTCCCTTACATTCCGGACGGTGGTCCCGGCGCGCGGTGCATGGAGCTCGAAGGTCAGCGTGGCACCTGCCGCCAACGGCGGCGGGGTCCCGCCGTCGTGGTTGGTCCGCCCGGCGGCCGGTGAGCTTTCCCCGAGCGACCGCCGCCGGCAGGAATGGGTTGCAAAGATTCCCAGACTGCACATGAGCAACCGCTTCATCGAGCGCACCCTGCGGCGCAGCTATGACGACCTAGGCGCGCTGCGCATCGAGGACCCCGCCCATCCGGAACGGATCGTGGTGGCTGCGGGTGCCCCGTGGTTCATGACGCTGTTCGGCCGGGACTCGCTGTGGGCCTCGGAAATGGCACTGCCCGTGGATCCGTCCCTGGCCTTGGGCACCCTGCAGACGCTCGCCGACCGGCAGGGCAAATTGGTGGATCCGATGAGCGAGGAGGAACCGGGGAAGATCCTCCACGAGGTCCGGCTCGGTGTCTCCAGCGGCCTGGCGCTGGGCGGAAAATCCGCCTATTACGGCAGCGTCGATGCCACGCCGCAGTTCGTGATGGCGCTCGGTTCGGTGAGCCGCTGGGGTTTCGCCCGCGACACGATCGCCGCCCTGCTCCCCCATGCCGACCGTGCGCTGGACTGGGTCCGGAAATACGGCGACAAGGACGGCGACGGGTTCGTCGAGTATGAGCGCCTCAACGATCAGGGGCTGATCAACCAGGGCTGGAAGGATTCGTGGGACGGCATCAACTTCGCTGACGGGACCCTCGCAGAGCCGCCTATTGCGCTGTGCGAAGTCCAGGCGCTGGTCTACTCCGCGTTCCTGTCCCGGGCCTGGATGGCGTACGACGCCGGCGACGCACCGTTGGCTGCCCAGCTCACAGAAGAGGCGGCGCAGCTGAAGAAGAAATTCAACGAGCAGTTCTGGCTGCCTGACCGCGGCTATTACGCCGTCGCCCTGGACCGGGACAAGCGGCCCGTTGACGCGTGCGCGTCCAACATGGGGCAGTGCCTGTGGCACGGCATCATCGATGAGGACAAGGTGCCCCAGGTGGCTGAGCGGCTGATGTCCCCCGAGATGTTCAGCGGCTGGGGCGTCCGGACGCTGGGCACCGATATGGGCGCCTACAATCCGGCCAGCTACCACAACGGGTCCGTCTGGCCGCACGACAACGCCATCATCGCGGTGGGGCTGCTGCGCTACGGCTTCGTGGAGGAGGCGCAGCGGATCGCCACGGCGCTGCTGGAGGCTGCCGACTACACCGACGGGCGCCTGCCGGAACTTTTCTGCGGCTTCAGCCGGGACCAGGTCACCGAGCCGGTCCCCTATCCGACGGCGTGCTCCCCCCAGGCGTGGGCGGCCACCACGCCGATCATGCTCATGACCAGCCTGATGCGGTACGACGCGCATGTGTCCCGCGGCGGCATGTGGCTGGACCCTGTACTGCCGGCATCCTACGGCGATCTGCACATCACCAACGCCCCCATGGGCGGCGGCCGGATCACCATCGACATCACGGGTTCGGAACCATCCGTCCAGGGCCTGCCGGAGGGACTGACCTTCCACCGCGAACACCGGCCGTGGCTGACAGAGCTTATGGCTGAAGCCGGGCTGGGAAAGTAAGGCGGTCTAGGGTCGGCCGTCCAGCGCCTGCAGGAGCCGCCGGACCGAACCGCCGAGGTTCCATTCGGTGGCGAGCCGCTCGAGTTCTTCCCGCGCTCCGCCCGTGACGGCGTGCAGTTCCGCGCCTGCTTCTTCCAGGCTCGGCAGCTCGAGATTGCGCACCACATTGACGACGGCGGGAGCGACCTTGAGATAGTCAGCTGCCGCAGCGAGCCTGGACCGGACCGAGGAGGACACCCCGCCGTCGGGATCCGCCGCCGCCGAGAGCAGCCCCTCAAGCGTGCCATGTTCCAGGAGCAGGGCCGCCGCCGTCTTCTCGCCGATGCCGGCGACGCCCGGCAGCCCGTCCGAGGCATCGCCGCGGAGGGTGGCGTAGTCTGCGTACTGCCCGGGCAGCACGCGGTACTTTCCGACCACGACGGCGTCGGTCATAACTTCAAGGTTCTTCATCCCCCGTGCGGTGTATATCACCCGAACCTGCCGGGCGTCGTCGACCACCTGGAAAAGGTCCCGGTCCCCCGTCACCACGTCGACGGGAAGGTCGGCGTGGCTGGCGTAGGTGCCCACAACGTCGTCGGCTTCATGCTCCGGAACACCCACGACGGCGATGCCCGCCAGGTCCAGCACGTGGCGGATCAAGGGGATCTGCGCCTCCAGCGCGTCCGGCACCACCTCCACGTCGGCCGCATCGGCCACCACTTCCGCGACGCGGTGGGCTTTGTAGGTC
Organism: Arthrobacter sp. CMU6; assembly: GCF_059090205.1. NCBI lineage: Bacteria > Bacillati > Actinomycetota > Actinomycetes > Micrococcales > Micrococcaceae > Arthrobacter > Arthrobacter sp. CMU6. The sequence goes on along the minus strand of NZ_JBNHFL010000010.1, from coordinate 11,250 downwards.
GGAATGAGGTCGACCCGCCACTGCGGACGCCAGTCGTCGTCCCAGCATGCCACCAGGTGTGTGGCGCCGTAGTCGGTGGTGAGCCACGCGATCATGTCGAGCAGTCCGCGGACGGCGTTCACCGGTGTGCCGTCGGCCCGCCGGATGGTGTCGGGCAGACCGTAGAAGGCGCGGAAGTACAGTGAGGCGGTGTCGAGCAGCATCAGGCGGTTGACCATGACTGATCCTGACATGGATTCGCCGGCGCTGCCCGTGACACGGGCCGGAAGTGGGAGGATGGGCGCATGGAACTGCACATCACCGGCGACGATGCCGCCGACAAACTGCTAAGCAATGACGCCTTTGCGCTGCTAACCGGCATGCTGCTTGACCAGCAGGTGACCATGGAGTCGGCGTTCGCCGGACCCGAAAAGATCCGCACGCGCATCGGGTCCATCAGTCCTGCGGCCGTTGCCGAACATGACCCGGCAGGCTTCGTTGAGGTCTTCAAGGAACGCCCTGCAGTCCACCGCTTCCCAGGCTCCATGGCCGGCCGCGTCCAGGCGCTCGCCGAGGCCGTGCAGAGCGAGTGGGGCGGCGACGCAACTGCCATCTGGACCCGGGATGAGCCCGACGGCAAGGAAGTGCTCCGCCGGCTGAAGGCACTGCCGGGATTCGGCGAACAGAAGGCGAAGATCTTCCTGGCGCTGCTCGGCAAGCAGTGCGGGCTCAAGGCGGCCGGCTGGCGTGAGGCCGCCGGCCATTACGGCGAAGAGGGTTCATACCTCTCCGTCGCGGACATCGTCGATCCCGAGTCGCTGACGAAGGTGCGCGCCAGCAAGCAGGCCGCAAAGGCCGCCGCCAAGGCAGCGAAGGCGCCGGCCGCCGGGTAATCAGTTACGATCGGGTAATTTATTACGACGGCGGCCGGTCGCCCTGGCCGTGCTGCTCAGTACTCGCCCTTGATCACGAAGTAGGAGCCCCGGATCTCACCGGCCAGCTTCGACTTTTGGCGCGCGAACTTGAAGCTGGACGCGAGTTCCTCTGGAACCTCCATGCCTTCTGAGAGCTTGAAGCCCACTGCGCGCTTCGTTCCGGCTTCGATGCCGTACATCACGTTGACGGACAGGCCGGATTCGTAGAACACGTAAGCCATCCGGAAACCGTCCACCTCGAAGGACGTAACCTCGAGCGGACGGGCTGAGATGACGATGTTGCGTTCGTCGGCGAGGATACGGTTCACCCAGTCGAGCGTTTCCGGCGCCTCGCTTGCGGGCAGGACGGTGAATGCGTGGCCGTACTTGTTCTGGTAATAGCGCGCCTCGTTGGCACGCAGTCCCGCCAGCGGTTCCGCCACTGGGGACGATTCCACACCAATGGTGGACACGTTCTGGAAGTCTACGGTGTATGGCATGGGCCCTCCTGGTAGTCGTTCATCGCACTCTTCACCATATGTCCGGCGGCGCGGCCTGGCTTCTCGATTCCTGATCGATCAGACGGTTGCCTTTCCTGGCTGGCGCCGGGCCAGGAGCGGGTGAAAAGCTGGGGGCCGGTTCATTATGGCGCCAGCTAGTACCGCCAGCGGAGGGCGGCGATCACAGCCTCCCGGTCGAGCTTGGCGAACCGCTCTGCCTCGCCCCGCCGCACCGCCACGTATGCGTCGAGCAACTCATCGCCCAGCGCTGCGTGGAGGAAACTGCTGCCGTCCAGATCGTCCAGGGCCGTGAACATGTCAGGCGCAAACGCCCGGATGTCCCGGCGCGCCCTCTCGTCGTCGCTCAGTGTACCGGGGTCCACCGTGACCTCGGCGGGCAGTGCCAGCTGGCCCCTGAAGCCGTCGAGTGCTGCTGCAAGGATTGCAGCCACGGCAAGGTACTGGTTGGCGGAGCCGTCGCAGCATTTCACCTCCACGTTCGATTGCCCGTCCTCATAACCCTTCAGGCCCGGCACGAAGCGGACGGCTGCCTCGCGGTTGCCCGTGCCCCAGCAAATAAAACTGCCCGCCCACTGTGCCGGCTGCAGCCGGGCCAGGCTCAGGGCGCTGCCTCCCAGCAACGCTGAGCTTTCGGCCAGTTTCCCGAGAACGCCGGCGATCATGCTCTCCCCTGCCGGGCGCATCTGAGTGGCGGCGGCAGCGTCGTAGAAAACGTTGCCGTCCCCGTTTCTCGCGGAGAAATGGATGTGGCATCCGTTGGTCGCAGTGTTGGCATCGGCTATTGGCGAGTAGGAAACGTGCAACCCGTGGTGCCGGGAAACCCGGGCGACAATGAACCGGGTAAGCAGGTAATCATCCACGGCCTGGACCGGGCTCCTCGGCGCCAGTGCGATCTCCATCTGGCCCCTGCCATATTCGGGGTGAATCTGTTCAACCGGAACGCCTGCCTCCACAAGCGCTGTAAGCACGTCCAGATGCCACGCTTCGAGCTGCAGGAAGGCGGCAGCGCCATAGCCCGGACCATCATGCGCCAGAACAGGCGCGTCCTGAGTACCGCTGAACACCGTGAACTCCAGCTCGATGCCCACCGAAACCTCCAGCCCGGCTGTTCCCCATTCGGCGGCAACACGTTTGAGTGCCGTGCGCTGGCAGGCTGGATATGGAGCACCGTGCATATCCACCAGGTCGGCCGGCGCCCAGGCGAGTCCACTTGCCTTGTCGATGAGGGCAACGGCTGAGCGGTCCGGCATTCCGCGAAGGTCACCGACGATGGCATCGATACCGGATGACCGGGTGACGTGGTCGTCCGACGCCAACAGGACTCCGACGCTTACTGAGACACCACAGCCATTGTGGAAGGCATCCTCTACCCTGGGTCCCGGCAGAACTTTGACCCTTGAAACGCCGGCGTTGTCGAGGCTGGAGACGACAAGGGCCCTGACGTACTGCAGGTCCATGTCTGCCTTCGGATTTGAAGTCACCGCTTTCCCCTTCGTTGTTTAGATGGCCGGCAGTCGGGCTTTAGGCGTCCAATTTGTAGGCGCGCCTGGCGTTTTTGGAGGCAACCATCGTGGCAATTCTCTCGGCGTCGTCCGGCGTTGCCCAGCCCGAGCCAACCCATTCGTCCATCAGGTCTGCGAAAGCAGTTCGCCAGTTGGCCGCGCTGACGGCGTAGTGCTCGCCAAGTCCGTACGAATCCGATGAGTAGAGGATCTTGCTGAATGGGGCAATTTCCATCGCCTGGCGGACGGCTGTACCGGAACTTGGTCCCAGATAATGCGAAACCAGGCCCACATCCATGAAGACGTGCGGGAAGATCTGGGCGAGGATTCCTGCTTCCCTGACGAAGGGGTAGCAGTGCAGCAGCATGAAATTGACGCCCAGTGATCTGGTGGCGTGGAAGAGTGGATTGAGCCGGGACGGATCAGCCCGGAAAAGTTCAATGTCGCCGTCGCCGTATCCCGTGTGGAGCTGAATGGGTAAGCCTGTGTCGATTCCCGCCCAAAGCCCCAACCTCAGCAGGACAGGGTCCGTGATCCTGAAAGTCCCCGTCTTCTCGGCTGCACGGAACCATTCGTCAGCCGCTCCGAGCGCTTCACGCTCGGTTGGGCGTTCTGCGGGGATGTCGAAGCCATGACGGTAGGCGATGATGGATTTCAGCCCCACGGCCTCACGGCTTTTGGCTGCCAGCGTCTCCGGGAGCTTTGAAACGAAGCCGGCGGCGGTGGACTCGGAAGCAAGGTTCTCTGCCACTCTCTCGATGCGGACGATTTCCCGGCTGCGGGCATCAGCACACACCGCCATGGCGGCGGGGTCCAGAAGCCGCGTATCCGGTATGCCCGTGTCAAGAAGGTAGTGGGATGTTCCGGTGCTGCGGAGTAGCAGCCTGTTCGCTTCAGCGGCGCCAATGTTCCTGCGCTGCGCGATGTATTCATCAATTGGCGCAAGCGGCTCCAGTCCGAGGATGGGGGCACAAAGACGCCGTACCGCCAGCCCGAACGGCGAATCAAGGCTGTCAGTGCCTGCCGGTCCCGGCCAGTCGGATTCTGTGGCCAGGCCCCTGAACTCGTCGTCGCTCAGTTCGTTGCCAGCCACACCATGGCAGTGGTGATCGATAAGGGGCAGGTCAATCCTGCGGCTGCTGGTGTCAGTCATATCCCCGCCAACGGTTTGTGTTCGGCCACCTTTAGATTGAGTATGGGTCTGACGCCGCCGGAGCGCCATGCGGCGCCGGTGCCGTTTAGAGCTGACGTACGACGGCGGCCGGTCGCCCGCCGGGTCGCCGGATGCCCAATTTCAGGAAGGCCGCTGGTTTCAGGAAGGTCGCTAAGCCGGTTGGTACGTCGCCATCAGCACTCCGGAGGCGGTGGGCGAGCAGTCGATCAACTTCAGCCGGCGCGCCTCGTCATCCGGCCCGAACAAGCGGCGGCCCGAGCCGAGCACCAGCGGATGAATCATCAGGAACAGTTCGTCGATCAGGCCGTGCGGTAGCAGGGACCGGATGAGCTGGCCGCTGCCCATGATCACGAGGTTGCCCCCGGGCTGTTCGCGCAATGCAGCCACTGCAGCGGGGACGTCCCCGCTGAGGAGACTGGAGTTCGGCCAGGGCAGGTCAGCGTCGGGGCTGGACGAGGCGACGTACTTCCTTGTTTTGTTAAGGCCGTCCTTGAACGGACCACCGGCCCGGTTCCAGTAAGTGAGCATGTCGTCGTAGCTGCGGCGGCCGAACAGCCAGGCGAAGTCCTGCCCCATCCGCTCGCCCATGGCGGAGAACATTGCCGGGTCATTGGCCTCATGTGCCCAGCCGCCGTGCAGGAAGCCGTCACGGGTGTCTTCGTCAGGGCGGCCCGGGCCCTGCAGGACACCGTCAAGGCTGACGTGATTGATGACCAGAACGCGCATGCGGGACTCCGTCCGATATTAGGTGGCGTTGACCGCCGGGGTGTCCACATGTCCGCCCAAGGCAGCCCACAGATAGCGGATCGCAGCCTCGACGCCTTCCGGATTGGCGCCCGCCAGTAGCTGCAGGACCAGGCCGTCCAACGCGGCGAAGGCGGCCCGGGCGGCACCCTCCTGCCCGCCGAAGCCGATCCGTTCCAGGCCGCCGGCCAGCGCTGCGATATAGCTTTCGTAGAGGCGTTGCACCGGCGCTGCCAGTTCGGGGCGGCGCCGCGATTCAAGGATCATTTCGTACTGGAAGATCTGGATGTCGGGGTTGCCTTCGATCAGCGAGAGGATGCTTCGGCAGAACTTCTCCTCGGTGGCAGGCAGCGCTTCCAGCTGTGACAGCCCGATTGACTGCTGCACGGACCATTCGAGTGCTGCCCCGATGAGCGCATCCCGTTTGCCGAAATGATGGACAACCAATGTGTTGTTGACGCCGGCGTGCTCGGCGACAGCACGGAATGTCAGGCCCCGCAGTCCCTTGCGCGCCACTACGTGCACCGTTGCGGCCAGCAAGGCTTCCCGCCCCGTGCCGTAGCTGCCCTGTTTCTGCCCGCTCATGTCACCGAGTCTAGCTGCTGGAAATTGGGTGTTGACTTCAAACCTCAGCAAATGCTTAGCTGTCACTCGCAGCTAAGCAACTGCTGAGTTGTCCCAACTCCAAGGAGAAACCTATGTCCACGTCCACGAACGCCGTCGAATTCACGTTCCACGATGCTTTTGATCCGCAGAAGTACGAGCCCTTCCTCCTCGGCCAGGTCCAGTGGGTCCGCCGGCCCGGGGACGGCGACCGCCCGGCCCTGTCCGCCGGCTTTTGGCACGTCACCACCGAAGAGGCCCCGGAACCGTTCGACCTGCTGATCGAGGCTGACGAGACCATCCACATCATCGAAGGCCACCTGCATATCGAGGTCGAAGGCGGACAAAGCTTCGACCTGACGCCGGGTTCGGCTGCTTCGTTCAACAAGGGTGCGCAGACCCGATGGACCGTCATTGAAGACACCACCGAGTTCTTCGTCTACTCCTGACCAGCAGCAAGAAGATCTGAAACAGAAGGCTCACCGTGACCGATACCATCAACAACACGCAGCAGACCGACGTCGTCATCATCGGCGCAGGCTTCGCCGGCCTCACGGCCGCCCGTGAACTGCGCCAGGCCGGCCTGTCCGTCATCGTCCTCGAAGCACGGGACCGGATCGGCGGCCGCACCTGGCTGGACGACCGGCTTGGCCGTCCACTGGAAATGGGCGGCACCTGGGTCCACTGGACCCAGCCCTACGTCTGGGCGGAAATGAAGCGCTACGGGCTCGGCACCGTCCAGAGCCCCGTCCCCGAAGCTGCCTACTGGTGGGCAGGCGGCGCCCGGCACGAGGGCACCCCGGAGCAGCTGCTGAACGAAATCGATGCGCCCAACCGGAAACTCGTGGAGCCGTCCCGCGAATACTTCCCCCAGCCTTTCACCCCCTTCACGAGCACAGATATCAAAGGCATCGATCACATTTCCCTGCCGCAGAGAATCGCGGAACTGGAGATCACGGACTACTCCCGCGGCATCCTCGAGTCCTTCTGGGCGCTGAATTTCAACGGCCCGATCGATGACGCCGCCTTCAGCCAGGCCCTGCGGTGGGTTGCACTGACCAACGGCGACTGGATGGTCAACTTCGAGGCGTGCGCCACCTATAAGATCCAGGGCGGCACTGGCAAACTGATCCACGGCATCGCCGCCGGGACAGACGTCCGTCTCGGGAAGACCGTGTCGACGGTCAGCTACACCGGCGGCAACCCCGCCGTCATCACCAGAGACGGCGAGGAATTCCAGGCGGAGCAGGTGATCTGCACGCTGCCGCTCGGCGCCTTGGGCGCCATCGCGTTCGAACCTCCGCTGCCCGCGGCCGCCCAGAAGGGCGCCTCCGCGGGCCAGGTCTCACGTGGAATCAAAGTCTGGATCACCGTAAAGGGCGAGGTGAAACCGTTCGTGGCGCTGGGTTCGGCAGAATGGCCGCTGAACTTCGTCCAGGCCGAATACGACCAGGACGGATATACCATCCTCGTTGCCTTCGGGCCCGACTCCGCCCGCCTTGACGCCACGGACGTCCGGCAGGTCCAGGCCGCTCTTGACCTGCTGGCACCGGGCCTTGAAGTCCTGGATGTTGCCAGCCACGACTGGACCGGCGACCCGTTGTCCGGGGAGACCTGGCCAATGCACCGGCCGGGCTTCCTGACGGAGTCCCTGGCTAGCTTCCTAAAGCCGCACGGCCGGCTCCTGTTCGCAGGTTCTGACTATGCCAACGGCTGGGGCGGCTTCATCGACGGCGCCATCGAAAGCGGGCTGGAGGCAGCCCGGTCCATTGTGAACCAGCGCAGCACCTGATCCGCCTGCCCGCGGAGGGCCCTGGGTGACAGACTGTGCCGGCAGGTCTCCAGGCGCTACTTCCCGGCCTGGGAGAGGCCAGCGGCGTTCGCGTCGCCGGCCGTGCCCGTGCGTTCGAGGAGCTTGCCAACCTGTACGACGGCGGACCTTATCTTGGCTGGATTTCCAAAGGTGAGGAACTGGAGCATCAACCCGTCGAGTGCAGCGAATACTGCCCTGGACAGTTCATCGTCCGTATCGAGGGAACGCCCGCGGAGGGCCGTTTCGACAGTTGAGATGTAGTTGTCATACAGGCGGTCCAACAGGGCCTTAAGCGCCGGCTTCCGCCGCGCTTCGAGAAGCATCTCGAACTGAAAAAGCTGCAGTTCCGGCTCGGCGGACACCGAGGCCAGGAGGGCGTCGGCGAACGTCTCGTCGAAATCCGCCACGCGGGCAAGGCCGGTTTCGTCAATCGACCGCTGCACGGCCCATTCAAGGGTGGCGGCCAGCAGCCCCTCGATGGAGCCGAAATGATGCGTGATCAGCGTATGGTTCACGCCTGCCCGGCCAGCAACAGAACGGTAGGTCACGCCCCGCAGGCCCTTCTCGGCAACAACGTCAATGACCGCCGCCAGCAGGGCGTCGCGGCCGTCCCCGTAGGGCAATCGCTGGGAATCCAGGGTCATAAGCCGATTCTAGCCCCGGCAGCCCGTCCGTCCGGGACCCTTGACACGTAAAACTAAACACTTGTAGAGTTTCATTTAGTGATCCGGTTCACACCGCTAATCACAGTCGCTTCCGCCGGAAGACGCGCACGAGGGGGTGCGCCTTCAGCCGGTAACCACACGTACTCACATCGCATGACCCATGAGTCCATGCCCTGGCGAAAGAGCCACACCATGAATCAACAAACCGGACAGCTGCCCGCCTTTCAGGGCACCCCGGCCACCACCTCCGCCCGCCTGCGGCCGAATAAGCTGGGGGTAGTCGCGGTGGCCTTCTTTGCCATCGCTGCCGCCGCACCCATGGCGGCCGTTGTGGGCGCCAGCCCCGTCCTGTTCGCGGCCAGCGGCCCCGGAACCCCCGTGATCTACGTCATCGCGGCCCTTCTCGTGGCCCTGTTTTCCGTTGGGTATCTGCGGATGAGCCACAGCATCACCAACGCGGGAGGATTTGTCGCCTATATCGCCAAAGGGTTGGGGACCAAGTGGGCCACCGGCGGCGCAGGGATCGCGATCCTGACATACGTAAGCCTTCAGGTAGGGCTATGGTCCCAGTTCGGCGTCTTCGCGCAGCAGCTCGTCGAGAGCCTGACCGGCCCAGGGCTCCCGCCGTACTTCTGGATCGTCGTCGTGTTATCCCTGGTCACCGCCCTCACCATGAAAGGTGTGGATGCGAGCCTGAAAGTTCTCGGCGTTCTGATCCTGGGCGAGACCCTCGTCGTTGCCGCCCTTGTTGTCTCGCTGATCGCCCAAAAGGGTTTCGGGATCTTCACCTTCGAGGGGTTCACCGGCGCCCAACATTGTGGGCCCCGGGCTCGGCATCTCACTGCTCTTCGCTTTTGCCTGCTTCACAAGCTTTGAAGCGACAGTCGTCTTCGCTGAGGAAGCCGTGAACCCCCGCAGGACGATTCCCCGCGCCGCCTACCTCGTCATCGCCTTCGTTGGCTTCTTCTACATGATCTCAACCTGGGCCATCAGCGGAGCAATCGGCATCGGCCGAATCCAGTCCGAAGCCGCGGACAACCCCGCCGGCATGATCTTCGATCTCGCCCAGAGCAGTGCTGGCCCCTGGCTGAGTCTCGCCATGCAAATCCTCGTTGTCACCAGCTTCATCGCCATGATGCTCGGGTTGGCCAACATGTTCGCCCGGTACCTCTTCGCCCTGGGCCGCGCCGGGGCCTTGCCCGCTAAGCTGGCGTCAGTCTCCAGGACCGGCGCCCCAACGTTCGCAGGCCTGGTCAACGGCGTCGTCGTCCTGGCAATTATCAGCGCCTTCCTGTTTGCAGGGGCCGACCCCATCACCACCGTCTTCGCGTGGTTCGTCGCCCTCGGAACCGCCGGCTTCATCAGCATCCTGCTCCTGACATCGGCAGCGATCGTCGTCCACTTTGCCAGAACGAAGACGCGCGACAACCTGTGGGTGACTGTGATCGCACCCGTCCTGTCCTTCGTTTCATTCATCATCATCGGCTACCTGACCCTGGACAACTACGATGCCCTGCTCGGCGGCGCCGGCGGCGTTGCCCGTTGGCTCCTCCTCGGCATCCCGCTGGTCCTCGTTGCAGGAATAGTCCGGGGAACCCGGAAACCGTCAATCGACTACGCCGCCGAAATTGTCTGACGCCACGCGCCCCTCAGAAACCACCTCCCTCAGCAAGAACAAGCCTCAACCCAAAGGACAACCATGACCGCGATTGATATCCAGGACTACGTTCCCCAAAGCGAGTGGCCCTCCGTGTCCACCATGCTCGACGGATTCGGGGACCAGACCCTGCCCGCCTCCGCAGCCCTGACGGGCACGTCGTTGGTCCTCCCCCTGGACGATGGACATACCACCACCTACACCTTCCAAGACTCGCATTCCCTGACATGGGCCGCCGCGGATAGCGGTGCTCACCAGGGTGCTGCCAGGTACAAAGCGATCGAAGCGCGCCCCGGCATATTCATCATCGACCTCGTCAAAGGCGAAGACCGCCACGCTGAAAATGTAACCATCGTCCTCGACAGGAACACTGGCGCCGTCACAACCGCCATCAGCTCTTTAGCCGTCGAAGGTGGCAAGACACGCAGCACCACCAGGTTCAGCCACGGAAACGTGGAAGGTGCGGCGGCACTTCATTCCCGCTCCGGCGGACTGGTCGGCAAGCGCATCTATTACCGCTACAGCGACGTCGAAACCTACGAACACATCTACCTCAACGCCGGCACCTTCACCTGGCACTGCCTCCGCGGCGGCGAGGCCGGACTCGCAGACACAGACCGCTGCCTCACCTTCGATGTTGGCCAGGACCTCTACCTGTTTTTCTGGACCGAGAAGGTGATGACCGTTGAGGCGGTCCTCCTCATAGACCTGCGCGAGCAACGCTCCATCGGGCGGATGTTCGGCTGGGATGAACCCGCCGCCGAACCTGTGATCCTGCCTTTCAACTCCCGCCTCACCATCCTGAACACCACCGAATACCCGCAGGACCACCACAAGCACTAACCGGACACAGCCACTCCACGAGGAAGACCAATGGAAACTTACGATTCACTGCTTGCGAGCATTACCGCCACGCCCGGCCAGGACAGCCGGACCATTTTCGATCCCGCTACCGGCGGTGTGGTGGGCGAGGCGCCGGTCCACACCGTTGCGGACCTCGAGCGCGGCGGTAGCCGCCGCCCGGGCCGCCCAGCCAGGGTGGGCCGCGCTGGGCCACGACGCCCGGTCCGCCGCGCTGCTCAAGGCCGCTGACGCCGTCGAACGCGCCGCCGAGGAACTCGCCCACCTGCTCTCCCGCGAGCAGGGCAAACCCCTCAACGGCCCCAACGCCCGCTTCGAAGTCAGCGCCTGCGCCGCCTGGCTCCGCGCCACCGCCACCACCGAACTCACCCCCGAAGTGATCGTGGACGACGGCGAAACCTACGCCGAACTCCACTACAAGCCCATCGGGGTCGTCGGCGCCATCGGCCCCTGGAACTGGCCCATGATGATCACCATCTGGCAGATCGCCCCCGCCCTGCGCATGGGCAACACCGCCGTCGTCAAACCCTCCAAAATGACCCCGCTCTCCGTCCTGGCCCTGATCAAGGTCCTCAACGAAGAACTCCCCGACGACGTCCTCACCGCCATCGCCGGCGACCGCGAAGTCGGCGCCCGCCTCGCCGAACACCCCGCCATCGGCAAAATCATGTTCACCGGCTCCACCGCCGCCGGCAAAGCCATCATCAAATCCTCCGCCGGCACCATCAAACGCCTCACCCTCGAACTCGGCGGCAACGACGCCGGCATCGTCCTGCCCGACGCCGACCCCAAAACCATCGCCCAGGACCTCTTCTGG